>CALBJX010000066.1 GCA_937893015.1 uncultured Verrucomicrobiales bacterium
ACATCGTACATCGTACTTCGTACATTCAGTTCGACAAACTGCTCATTTGTCGCGCAGAGCTTGCCTCCAAACAAAAGCCGCATGGTCTTGCGACCATGCGGTTTTGTAAGAGGTTGTTGTGGTGGGGTGCGATCAGCGCTTGCTGAACTGGAAGCGCTTGCGGGCACCCGGACGACCGGCCTTCTTGCGCTCCTTCATGCGGGAGTCGCGGGTCAGCAGACCCTGAGCGCGAAGCAGAGGGCGGTTCTCCTCGTTAAGCATGACGAGGGCGCGGGAAACGGCGAGGCTGATAGCACCCGTCTGGCCGTGAATGCCACCACCCTTGCAGACGACGAGCACGTCGAACTTCTTCATGGTGTTGGTGGCGTAGAAGGGCTGCAGCACGACGTTCTGGAGAGCGTCGGTGGGCAGGTACTCCTCGAAGGAACGGCGGTTGATGGTAATCTTACCGGACTTGCCTTCCTCAACGGGGGTAAGCCAAGCGTGAGCGATGGCCTCCTTGCGGCGACCGGTGGCGTTGTAGGGAGTAGTAGACATAGTCAGAAAAGGTTAGGCGATGGTGACGGCTTCGGGCTGCTGAGCGGTGTGGGGATGCTCGGCACCGGTGTAAACCTTGAGACGGACGGCCTGGGCGCGACCCTGACGGGTGTGGGGCACCATGCCGAGGATGGCGTGCTCGAGAATCATCTCGGGGTGCTTGCGGCGCAGCTTCTCAGGGGTGGTCACCACCTGATTGCCGACATAACCGGTGTAACGGGTGTAAATCTTGGCGTGCTCCTTGTTGCCGGTGAGCACCACTTTTTCCGCATTCACGACGATCACATAGTCACCGCAGTCCACGTGGGGGGTGAAAATCGTCTTATTCTTACCGCGAAGCAGGTTGGCCGCTTCGACTGCAACCTGACCGAGCACCTTGTCGGCGGCGTCGATCACATACCACTTACGCTCGATGTCCTGAGCTTTGGCAGAGAAGGTCTTCATATTGTTTTTTGTATTCCGGTTATAGCTTTCGCCACTCGAACCTCTTAGTTCGGGGCGGTTACTCTACTCTCATTCCATCCTTTTGTCAACCGCATTTTTGCGAATTCAAGAAATTTTTCAGCTTTTCCGCCCTGCGCAGATGAAAATTCTCTTGCTTTTCCCCTCTTTTCCTTTTACAATGCGCCCGCGCGACACGCGAGAGTGCAGCGCACAAGTCACACAATTAACAATCTATGGCTAATCCTCCTAACAATCGCGGCGGCAAGCCGCAGCAGCGCCCCGGCAATCGTCCCGCTAACGCCAATCGTCCCGCCAACCCCGCGCCCAAGCCCAAGAAGGTTGACGATGACGGCGAGGCCGCCGTGGAGCTGGAGGGTGTGGTCTCCGCCGTGCTCGCCGGCACCATGTTCCGCGTGAAGGTAGCCAACGGCCATGAATTCCTCGCCCACATCAGCGGCAAGATGCGCAAGCGCTTCATCCGCCTGGTGGTCGGTGACCGCGTCCGCATCGAGGTCTCTCCCTACGACATGAGCAAGGCCCGCATCACCTTCCGCCTCGGCTGAACATGGTGATATCAGATTTTTGATTCAACATGAGGTCTGACCATCGGTCAGACCTTTTTTTATCCTACCCTATCGTCCTGTGCGCCGCCGCATCTTCTCTTCTGTCGCCTTAATGCGGCGTTGGAGGGGGAGCTCCTGCCAGCGGCGGTAGGTCTCGCTCGGCAGCATATACCGGGGACCCCAAGCGTTGTGCCGATAGGTCTCTGCCTTGGCGGCATCACCGATAGGCTCTTTAGACATCAGGGGTATTATGTCTAATCTGTGGCCGTCTTTGTCCTGCAGTTCAAAGAAGGTGTAAAAGAGATAGCTGGCCGTGACGCTGCAAGACTCTTGCCATGAGCGGATATCAAGGGCAGGCGTTGCTTCCAGCTCGGAGAAGATCTCACGGACCTCCTGAACTTCCTGCCGGGTCAGCGGCAGAACCACCTCCTTCCCGGGCATGCAATCCGGAATCAACCGAACACGCATCGTTGCCGCCTCCGCTGCTGCGCGGCGCAGATCCTGTGCCCGTTCGGCGTGTCGTTGTGTGTAGTCCACATACTCCGCGATTTGACAGGAGGTGAGTGCCGCCACGCTCAACGCGGCGACCATTGCTGACCGGACAAGGGAAAAAATTGCTTTCATCGGAAATTGACGAGTTGGAAGAATTATGGGGATTTGTCGAGATGTACGAAGTACGATGTACGATGTACGAAGTTTAAGTTCCGCTCGCTACGCTCGCAAGGATAAGGGGAAGAAGGACGCAAAGCGTTCATCAATGGCTAGCCTTTCATCTGCGCTTTGCGTCCTTTGTCCCTTTTTCTTGCGCGGCTTTGCCGCGCCTAAATTTGACTTCGTACATCGTACATCGTACTTCGTACATTCAGTTCGACAAATCGCTCATTTGTCATTCCTACGGCTCTCCCAGTGCGGAGAGGTCGGTGCCGTCGGGGAGCTCGGCGAGTTTGATGCGGCCGCTCGTGCCGTGCACCAGCTCCACGGCGGATTTGGGGAGGCTGAGTGTCTTGGCGAGGAAGAGGACAATCTCTTTGTTGGCCTTGCCCTCCACGGGCGGAGCGGCGATTTTGAGCTTCAGGACGCGGCCTATTTGGGGGTAGTCATCCTCCCAGCCGAGCACTTCGTTGCGCTTGGCACCGGGGGTCACTTTGAGGGCGAGTTTCATGAGCGGTCGGCAGTGAGGAGGGAGGCGGCGACGGGGAGCGGCGTCAGTGTCTTGCCGCAGGCGGCGGCATCGGCGGCGGTGGGGATGTCGCGCGTGGTGTGGACACCCTCCGTCAGCAGGAAGGGGAGCACCAGAATGTGAGAAGATTTCATCTGCGGGAGCAGAGCGCGGGCCTCGGGCTCCTGGTGGAAATAGCCGAGGCGAATCTCCATGCCCGGCAGCAGCTCGCGCAGGCGGCGGCAGAAGAGGGCGGGCTCGGGTGGGGGCTCCGGCAGGCGCGAGCCGTGGGCGACAACGAGCACGCCCGTGTCCTCCGCCAGCTGCGGCCGCAGGGTATCCGCAGCGGCGCGGGCGAGCCAAGGCGAGGCCCCCAGCACGGGTTGGTAAAAGAGGTGAGGTTTTTCTCCGCGGGCGGCGTAAGCCTGCTCCAGCGCGGCGGTGAGCTTGCGGCCGCTGCTGCTGCCGCTCTGCATGAAGAGGGGGTAGACCAGCACGGGGGCATCTGCGGGCGGCAGCTCCGCCGTCGCCAGATTGCCGAGGTGGCAGCGGCAGACGCGCCCACGCGGCATGCGGATGCCCGGCGGGTTGAAGGATGTCCCCTTCTCGTTGTAGCTCACCAACAGGTAGTACCTCTTCCACGCGCGGTGGCGCAGGTAGAAGAACAACGCGCCCGCCGCGAGCGCGAGCTGCGCCACACCGAAGTGGAAGTAAATCATGTGGCGCAGGTGCGTGTGCCGCGCCGCATCCGTCGTCTGCTCCCACGCCAGCCCGCAGTACACCGAGCCCCACAGCGCCGTCACGAAGAGAAACGCAGAAAGGGCAAGCAGAAGGCGGAAGCAGCGGCGTGACATGATGAATGACAATTGTTAATGTGCGGCTCGCTTCGCTCGGATATTCAGACTGCATCTGACGGAACGTCAGATGCAGTCTCCTGACACGGCGGCGCAGCCGCCCTCTCTTTACAATTTGTAATTTGTAAATTGTAATTTGTAATTCCCTATCAGGCTTGCTCCTGTGTGGCGGCTTCCGCCTGCTGGATTTCCTTGCGGATGTCGTGGCGCTTGTCGAACCAGAGCACGACGGGCGCGGCGATGAACACGGAGGAATAGGTACCCACGATGATACCCATCAGCATGGTGATGGAGAAGTCGCGCATGGCGGGGCCGCCCAGCACGATGAGGGCCACGAGCACGGCGATGGTGGAGAGCGAGGTCAGCAGCGTACGGGAGAGCGTGCTGTTGATGGCGTCGTTCATGATGTCCACGAGCTTCTCGCCGGGCTCCGCAAGGCGCAGACGCTCGCGGATGCGGTCGTAAATCACGATGGTATCGTTGATGGAGTAGCCCGCCACTGTCAGGAAGGCGCCGATGTGGATGATGCTCAGCTCCGTGCCCATGAGCACCACGAGGCCGATGATGGCAATCACGTCATGCCCGATGGAGAGCAGCGCACCCATGGCGAAGGTCCATTCGAAACGGACGGAGAGGTAAATCGTGATGCCGAGCATGCCCGCCAGCAAAGCCATGATAGCTGTCTTGAAGAAGGCGGCACCGAGGGAGGCGCTCACTTCTTCGATGTCGGGGGCCTGCAGCTCGTTCATGTGGGGCACGGCCTTGCAGAGTTCTTCGTGAATCTTCTGGCCTTCGGGCTTGGAGGCGCAGCGAATCTTGATGTTCTTGTCCGTCGCGTTGGAGAACTCCTGCGGCGTGGCCTTCTTGGAGAGGCTCATCTTCTCCACGGTGCTTTCCACGAGCTTGTAATCCACCTGAGAATCGGCGGGCACCACATAGGTGACGGAGGCACCGCCCGTGAAGTCGATACCGAGGGATTTCTCCCCGCGGATGGCCACCATGTAGAGCATGGAGAGACCGATGACGGCCAGCGAGCCGCAGACGGCCGCCTTGCGCCACTTGAGGAAGTCGTAGCGCTTGCCCTCGAAGGGGGCGTGGGCGAAGGTGAACTCCTTGAGCATGCCCGTGTGCTCGGCCCAGAAGAAGAGCACGCGTGTCACCACGATGGCGCCGATGAGCGAGGTGATGATACCCACGCTGGTGGTCACGGCGAAGCCCTTGATGGAGCCGCTGGCAATCCAGAAGAGAATCACGGCGGTGATGAGGGAGGTCACGTTGGAGTCCCAAATGGCGGAGAAGGCCTTTTCGTACGCCGCGCGCAGGCAGATGAGGAAGGGACGACCCGTCTTGCGTTCCTCGCGCATGCGTTCGTAGATGAGCACGTTGGCATCCACGGCCACACCCATGGTGAGCACGATACCGGCAATACCCGGCAGGGTGAGCACGAAGCCGAAGAGGCTCATCAGGCCCAGCAGCGTGAGCGCATTGAGCGTGAGACCCACCATGGCAATGATGCCCGCCGTGCGGTAGTACCAGAAGCAGAAGACAAACACCGCCAGCAGACCCACGACGCCGGCAATCTGCGCCTGATTGAGCGCACTCTTGCCGAGCTGGGCGGACACGTCCTTGCGGCCCTCCACCTTCAAGTCACTGGAGAGGGGGTTGGCGAGAGCCTTGGAGATATCCTCGGGCTCGCCCTTGCCGTTGAGGCCGGAGATGTTGAACTCCTTGTGGAGCACGGCCTGCACGGTGGGGGCGCACTTAATCTGGTTGTTGAGCACCACGGCGAGGCGGTCGCGGCCGATGGTCATGGCACCCGTCAGGCGGCCCATACGGGCGGCTCCGTCGCGGTTGAGCACCACATCGACATAGCCCTTACGCACATAGTCAGGCTGGGCATGGGCCACTTCCTTACCCGTGATGTACACGTCCTTCTGCATGGCGGCGTAGGGCTTCTGCAGCACCATGTATTCGATGACGGGGCGGCCGTGGCGGTCGAGCACGGGCTCACCCGTCTCGTCGTCCGTGTGGGGGTAGGCGAGAATCTGGTAGTCGTTGAGGCCGAACTTGGAGGGGATGCGGGGCATCAGGGGGCGGCGCAGGTTGCGGGCGCCCTCGTTCACGGCCTTGGTGTATTCCGCCATGCGCAGCTCATAGGCCTCGATGGCACCCTGCGTCTCATCATCGGCGATGACGCGCTCGCTGTCCGGGTAGACGGCCAGCAGCTCCAGCTTGGCCATCTTGGTCAGCATCTTCTCCATGGCGTCAATCTTCTCCTTGTTGATGACGGGGTCGGAGTCCTGCTGGGGAATCTGGATGAGGATCTTGCTGCCGCTGTGGATAATCTGCACTTCGCTCGTACCCGTGGCGTTGAGACGCTCGTTGAGGATGTCGCAGGCCTGCTGCATGTCGTTCTCGTTGGGGGGCGTGATGTTGCCCTGATCATCGAGCTTGGGCTGCACCTCCAGCGTCAGCTCCGCGCCGCCGCTGATATCAATACCATAGTGCATACCATTGAGGAAGAGGGACAGCAGCGAGAAAGACGCCAGACCCACGATGAACAGCGTGCCGGCGTTGCGCTTCACCTTGTCGTTCTCCGCGGCGAGATACCAGAAGAACAGCACAATGAGCAGCGAACCCGTGATGAAATAGAACGCGGGCGTGTTGATGAGATTCTGAATGGATTGGAGCATGGGAGAGGAGAAAAAGCTGATAAACAGCAAAATTGTCGCAGATTTTCACCGCAGGTCAAGCACCCATTGCGGCATGAAGAAGCAAAAATGGGAGTCCCGGGTACAGAAAGCACCCGAACAGCCCCGGCAGTGCACAGAAAACCATCACCAAGCGCTCCGCAGCACACCACGCGGAGGAGCTGCCGCACGTCCCGCTGCATCGCAGGATACCCGACAATGATTAAAAAATCGATTCAACTAACGGATATATGCTGAAAAAGGGGAAACGGAAGCTCGCTATCTCTCAATAGTAAAAATCTGCGCCTGCCGAAACGGCAGACGCAGTTGTGTTTCCGGCGGCAAAACCGCACGGATTTCCTCATTTGTCACTCACTGATGCTTATATCCGCACTTAGGGCAAACGCCGTCCTGCATGGCGATGCCGCAGAGGGGACAGCGATCCATGGTGCCGGAGACGGGGAACTCGCAGGAAGCGGTGTTATCACCGCTCACGAAGGTGATTTCGGCGATATTCAGCTTGTCCTTCAGCAGCTCATAGACCATCTTAATCATGCCTTCCGTTGTCATCGTCTCTTTGGTGACGACAAGGCGGCAGTCGGGATAAGCGGTGCAGAGTTCGTTCGAGAAGGCGGGACCTTTCGTGGTGTTGAGTTTGTGACCATCTTTGATGCCCTGCTTTTCGTACACGGCCAGGACGGCGGGCAGCAGCGGGTCGTCCTCGCGCAGGATGAGCGCGTGGTCGAAGTTGCGGATCACATCCCATGCCGTCTTTTTAATCTCGTTGCAGGGGAACACCATGTTCACACCGGGGTTGATGCTGTCCTCCACCGAAAGGGTGAGGATGCCGGAGTGACCGTGAAGATACTGCGCCTCTCCCTGAAAACGATAGAAACGGTGGGCGTACTGAATCGTAAAGGTTGTCATGCTTCTCATAGTCGTCATGCGGTGTCTCATCCGCCCTGCCATCATGAAAAAATTGCCTGTGTTAGTCAAATTCTATCTTAGAACATTTCTAATAGGTGGAAGAATACCGCCCCCTCCTTGACCGCGCACGGGCTTCGTGGTAGGATAAGGGCGCATGGCGTATCTGGAGCTCGACAAGGTCTGTGTCCATTTTCCCGTCCGCAACACATGGGGTGCGACGGGGGAGGTCGTGCGTGCCGTGGACGGCGTGAGCCTCTCCGTGCGCAAGGGGGAGATTCTCGGGCTGGTGGGGGAATCGGGCTGCGGCAAATCCACCCTCTCCCGCGCCGTCATGCAGCTGCAACCCGTCACAAGCGGGCGCATTGTGCTGGACGGCACGGAGCTGACCGCCCTCCCCCCGCACGAGGTGCGTCGCCGCCGTCTCGACTTCCAGATGGTGTTCCAGGATCCCTACGCCTCGCTCAACCCGCGTTTCAGCATCTTTTCCACCCTGCTGGAGGCCCTTTCCACCCGCCGCCGCTATGCCCGCGATGAGCGGGAGGACGCCGTGGCCGCGCTCATGCGCCGTGTGGGGCTCGCGCCCGAGCACATGTACAAGTACCCGCACGAGTTTTCGGGCGGTCAGCGCCAGCGTGTCGCCATCGCCCGCGCCATTGCGCCGCAACCCGCTCTGCTGCTGGCGGATGAGCCCGTCTCCGCTCTGGACGTCTCCATCCAGAGCCAAATCCTCAACCTGCTCACCGAGCTCTGCCGCGAGATGGAGCTCACGATGCTCTTCATCTCGCACGACCTCTCCGTCGTCCACTACCTTGCGGATGACATCGCCGTCATGCGCCGCGGGCAAATCGTGGAATACGGGACGGCGGACGAAGTCTTTCTGCACCCGCATCACGACTACACCCGCACCCTGCTCGCCGCCGTCCCGCATCTGTGAGAGAAGCACCTGTGTGCGAACGCAATACCGCCTTGCTCTCGCGCACGGCGTGTGCTACAATGCCCGCATGAGCTACGACCTGATTGTCATCGGCGGCGGTCCTGCGGGCTATGTGGGCGCGATTCGCGCGGCACAGCTCGGCAAACGCGTGCTCTGTGTGGAGCGCGGGCGCATGGGCGGCACCTGCCTGAACCGCGGCTGCATCCCCACCAAGGCGCTGCTCAAAAACGGCGAGGTGTACCACACCATGGCCCATCGCGCCGCGGAGTTCGGCATCAGCACAGGTGAGCTCTCCGTAGACTGGGGCAAGGTCATTGCCCGTGCGCAGGGCATCAGCGAACGCCTCTCCAACGGCATCTCCTTCCTCTTCCGCAAGAACAAGGTCGCCTCCGCCGTCGGCGAGGCCCGCATCACCGCCCCCGGCAAGGTGGAGATTACCGCGGCGGACGGCAGCACGCGCACGGAAAGCGCCGCGAACATCCTCATCTGCACGGGCGCCCGCACCCGCGAGGTGCCTGCCTTCCCCTTCAACGGCACCACCATCATCGGCAGCACAGAAGCGCTGAATCTCCCCGAGCGCCCCGAGAGCCTGCTCGTCATCGGCTCCGGGGCCATCGGCACAGAACTTTCCTACATCTACCACAGCTTCGGCACCAAGGTCACACTGGTGGAGGCACAGCCCCGCCTGCTGCCCAACGAGGATGACGACGTATCCGCCGCCGTGGAGCGCTCCCTGCGTGCGCAAGGCATCACCTGCCACACGGGCGCGACCATGCAGAGCATCACCGACTGCAACGGAAAGGGCGTGACCGCCACCCTCACCACGGCGGACGGCAAAACACAGGAAATCAGCGCCTCCGTCTGCCTCGTCGCCATCGGCGTCGTGCCCGTCATCCCCGAGGCCCCCGGGCTGGAGCTCACGGATCGCGGCTTCATCAAGACGGATGACCACTATCAGACCAACCTCAAGGGCGTGTACGCCGCAGGCGACTGCATCGGCGGCATCATGCTCGCCCACACCGCCTCCTACGAGGCCGCACAAGCCGTGGAGGGCATGTTCAACACCGATTACACGCCCAAGCACCCGCTCTATGTGCCCGGCTGCACCTATTGCCACCCGCAGGTGGCGAGCATCGGCAAGCGCGAGCGCGAGCTGAAGAAGGCGGGTATCGCCTACAAGGTCGGCAAATTCCCCTTCCAAGCCATCGGTCGCGCCGTGACGGAGGGCAACACCGAAGGCTTCGTGAAACTCCTTTTCGGTGCGGAGCACGGCGAGCTGCTGGGCGCACACATCGTGGGCGAGAACGCCACCGAGCTCATCGCTACCCCCGGGCTGGCCCTCACGGGCGAGATGACGGATGAGGACCTCGATGCCATGATTTACGCCCACCCCACGCTGGCGGAAGCCCTGCATGAAGCCGTGCTCGCTGCAGACGGCAAGGCCATCCATGCCTGAATGCTACCTAAGACAAACGATATCCCAACCCCTACCTGTTTATGGCACGAAAATTTTACTACGACGACGGCAACGAAAAGCACGGCCCCGTGAGCGGAGATGAGCTCGTGGAGCTGCGTGCGCAGGGCGTCATCACCAACGACACATGGGTGCGCCGAGAGGACAACGGCACATGGCGCCCCCTCGGCACCGTGGATTTGAGTGAAGAGGAAGAGGAAGCCCGCAACCCCTCCCTGCTCACTGTCCTGCGCCGCAGCGGTCTGCTGTGGCCCGCCGTGCTCTTCCTCCTCTTCCTCGCCGCCCTCGTCATCCTCCTGTCGGGGCTCATCGCTGTGTTCTGGCCCTTCATCGTCGCCATCGGTATCGCATGGCTGGTGATGAAGATGTTTGATTCTTCCTCCCACTGATTTTCACCGCCGTGATTTCGCTCGCTGCCGCCGCTGCCATTCCCTATGACCAGACCCCGCTTTTCTGGGGCTGCTCCGTCTTCGCCACCATCGTGGGTGCTATCGCCGGTGCCACTGCCTTCAGCCGCCAGAACATGGACCTCGTCGGCATCCTCGCCTGCGGCACCATCGCCTCGCTGGGCGGCGGCACGGTGCGCGACATCCTGCTCTCCGGCTTCGTGCGCAGCAACGGACAACCCGTCACGGTGTACTGGATGACGGAGCCAGACGTCGAGTTTCTGTGGCAGGCCTTAGCCACATCGTTTGTCATCTTCATCCTCGCCCGCTTCCTCAAAAAGATGCCCACGGGCACCATCCGCATTGCGGACGCCTTCTCCATGGCTTTCTTCTCCCTGCTCGGCGCGGCAAAATGCTACTACCTCGGCTGCCCGGAAATCGTCTGCATCTGCATGGGCATCACCACGGGTGTGGCGGGCGGTGCCCTGCGCGATGTGCTCACGGGCAATGTGCCCTACGTCTTCCGTTCCAGTGAGGTGTATGCCTCCGCCAGCTGCGCGGGTTGCTGTATCTTCATCGTCATGATGTTGCTGGGCGTGCACATCAACATCTCCTTCATCACGGGCACCGCCGTCGTCTTCATCACCCGCATGGCCGCCGTCTACCTCAACTGGCGCGTCCCCTCCTACCGGCCGCTCTTTGAAAACAGCAAGCAGGACTGAGAGGGGAACACACCCCTCCCCATCGAAAGCGCCGAAAACGCCTACGCATCCGAAACGGAGCAACGAGCGGAGATTTTTATACCTCGCGCCGCAGGCGCACTAACTTCACAATTTGTAATTTGTAAATTGTAATTTGTAATTCCCTATAAATCAGCGTTTGGCTTTCACCTCAATCCTTCCGCAGGGTCCCATCCAGTGGTCGCGGCATTGGGCGATGAGGCGGAGCTCCACCTTGGCCCCCGCGGGAACGTCGGGCAGGGTGAGCTCGGCGGTCTTGGTGCTGACGGAGGGGTCGCCGTTGTTCGAGACTTCCTTGCCGTCCACATAGAAACGGTAGTCGCGGGTGATGACGGGCCCGTCGGCATAGGGGATGAGCTGCACCGTGTAAGTGCCCGCGCCCGCCTTCACGTCGTCCGTGATGTCCATGCGCCACTCTTTGTCGAAGTTGTGGGTCATGCAGTAGGCATCATAGAAATGGTCCTTAATCGTGTAATAGGAGTTCGGGTTCCAGTACTGATGGTACTTCGCGGCACCGATGCCGTGCTGCGTGGTCGGGTCCAGTCTAACCACTTCTTCGTAGCAGGTGAGCATTTTGTCGCGGGCGGCGTCATCCTTGCAGGAGGAGGAGGTAAACTTCTCGCGGTGGATGTAGGCGAGGCCGCAGAGCCACTGCTGGCGTTTCTCCGTGTACATCGTGCGCTTGGCGAGCACGCCTTCCACATAGGCTTGTGCGGCGGCAAAATCGCGCTCGGCACCCGTCAGCTTGCCGTCCTCGCCGCCGCGCAGGATGCGGTTGATGTCGGCGTACATGGCGAGGTGGTCGGTGCAGAACTCGGCCTTGTAGCCCGTCACGTCGGCGGGGTCATGCGTGGTGATGATGGTCTTCAGCGCGCCGTGTTGCTCCGCATCCGCAGGGGCGAGCAGGGAGAGGGCCTTGCCCGCGGCCTCCGCAGCGGGAACGCCGGTGTGGGCGCGGGCCTCATCGAGCTGCTTCACGAACTCAGGCACGATGGCGAGGGTCTTTTCCACGGCGGCCCTGGTGGCTGCGGCATCGCGCACCACCTTGCCGGGGTAGGTGGCAATCAGCAGGCCGTCGTGCGTGAGCAGGATGCCGATGGGCGCGTTGTAGGTGGAGACGGGCAGCGCGCGCTGGCGGGTGTCCCACGGCGTGCCGAGGGCGTCGTTGTACTTGCCGAGCACCACGGGCAGCCCTGCCTTGGCGAGCTCCGTCCATTGCGCTTCGATGGCGGCGGCATCAGGCTGCCAGTCCGCGCCGTACCAGAGGATGAGCACGGGCTTTTCGGCAATCTTGCCCTGTTGCTTCGCGGCGGGAGCGTCGGGCAGGTCGAGCGCGGCGGGGGCGGTCAGCGTGCCGAGAGCCGCCAGAGCCATGAGAAAAAGAGTGTGTTTCATGGGAAAAGGGGAAAATTACTTGGTGTAGATGACGAAGTGGGTGATGTGGGCGAAGTCGGCCTTGTTGCCGTTATCGAACTCCACCTTCACGTGCTTGCCGGCGGTGTCGACGGGGAAGGTGACGGCCCATTCCTCGGGCATGTCGTCCGTGGTGGCGCGGGGGAACCATGTCGCGCCGTCCGCGCTGGTGTAGACGGTGGCTTTCTTCATGCGGTCCTGGTTGAAGGAGGCCTTGCGGATGATGCAGCCCGTCATGGTGGCGGGTTTCTCCAAATCCGCGATGAGGGTGGGTTTCGTCTCCTTCTTGGTGCAGCAGAAGCCGCCCTGCGGGGTCATGAGGGAGGCGTGCAGCGCGGGCGTGTCGATGTTGTCGTTCGTGCTGATGCGGAAGAGCGCGCAGACCGCGGGCGTGCCGGGGACGGCATCGGGATGCGCCATCACTCCCTTCTCCTTGTTCACGGGCTTCAGCGCGGCGAGGGCACTCTCCGTCAGCGTGCGGAAGGCGGGGACGGATTTGGCCTGTTCCGCAGCGACGATGGCCTTGCCGTAGGCCTTGTTCATGGTCTTGACGCGCTCTTCGTCCGCGCCGCCTGCCAGCGGGTTGCCCTTGGCGGCAGCGGCAGCAAAGGCGCGACCGAAGAAGTCCGTCTGCCCCTTATCGACGTATTCCTTGACCGCCCACTCCAGCAGCAGGCCGAACACGGTGCCGTCGCCCTCCGACATGTGCAGGGCAAAGACATCCCCGAGGAATTGTTCCCGCACGGCATCCGAGGACAGCGCGGCCATCTGCGGTGCCGTGAAGGTCGGGTCATTCACCGCCCACGGCACGAGGGTGCGGGCGATGTTGCGGTGCATCATCATGAAGAGCTCAATCTTCTGCGCGTCGTCCATCCGCTCAATGAGGGGCATGAGGTCGGCGGCCATTTCCACGCCCGACATGCCCTGATTGTCGTAGATCGGCAGCACGCCCTTGAGGTACTCATACGCGGCCTGTGGCGTCATGCCCTGCGCGAGGAAGAGCTTGTGCAACGCGGCGCGGAAGAAGGGGTGCTTGGGGGAGAGGGCCAGCGCACGCTTCCATGCGGCGACGGCGTCCTCCGTGCGGCCCGCGGCGGTGAGGGCCTCCGCGATAAAGCTCTCGCGGTAAGCGGCGGCAATCGCGGCGTCATCCCCGAAGACGGCTTCCATCAGGCGGTAGGAGGTGGGGGCACTCTTGCCGAAGATGTAGTTGTGCATGTTGCCGTCGGGCCCGCCGAAACCGCCGAGCCACTTGCCGCGCTCCAAGCGGTAGGCATAGGCGCAGTGGCCGGGCTGCCCCACGGCGTAGGCGGGGATGCCGTGCGCCATGCAGGCCAGCACGCCGAGGCGGGAGAGCGAGCCGCACACGCCGCCGTTGAGGTGCGTGGCCTGTGCCCAGCTCATCTCGGAGTAGGGGTAGTGGTATTCGCCGCTCTGCACATTGTCACCGAACTTGGAGGGGTCCGTGTACACGCCCGCCCAGCAGGCGTTGCCGTACTGGTCCCACGGCAGGTTGATGTTCTCGAAGGCCCATGTGTAGGATTCGTCCTCCCAATCCTGCTGCGGGATGCCGACGACGAAGCGCAGCTCCCACGTTTTCAGGTTCTTGTAGTTAGGGTGTAACACGCCCTGCGCGGCCTTTTCCTGGAAATAGTTGTAACGCCACACGGGGTTGTGGTGCGCGGGGTCCGTGGTGAGGATATTGGGCTTCTGCCACGTTTCACCGCCGCCCCAGGCAGAAGCACAGGCACAGGCGAGCGGCTTGTTCTTCACATCGCCCTTTTCGGACTGCCAAATGCGGAAGAGGACATCCAGACCGACCTCGGTCTGATAAGGCACCAAACCCGCGGAGAGGTAGGTCTCCAACCACTCGGTGTCCACGCAGAAGGCGTGCAGGAAGGCCGCTTTCTCGGGGGAGCTCGCGGCAAAGGCGTTCATCACCTCGGGCCCCGTGGTGCGGATGAGGTCCAGCAGCATGGCGGCATGCAGCAGCTTGGCATCCCGGGCGGAGGGATTATCGGCCTTGGCGATGATATCCGTCAGGCGGTTAGCCAGTTGACTGTAGTCCGTGGCGGCGGGTTGCAGGGCCGTCATCGGCACAGAGGCGGGGGAAGCGGTCTGCGCCGCCAGCGGAGCCACACCCGCTGCCAGCAGACCGATGCTTGAAAGAAAGATTCCGGTTCTCGGGAACATGATACTATTTTTTATGCCTCCCCGCCCGTGAAGTCAAGAGGAAACGCGAGTTTTCCGCATAAAAAGGCGATTCTGCGCCGCCCGCATCCGCCCCTTTCTCATTTTCCTGCCTTCTCCTCCTTTTTTTGTCCTTTATACCATGCCCCTTTTTTGCTACAATGCGCACGCAGATGAGCGAGATTCGCACAGAGGGGCAAGGCAACGTGCCGGGACAGGCCGTGCTGGTGATGCCCAACCGCGTCGACATGGCGACACTGCCTGAGCTGGAGAAAGCCTTGGGCGGTGCGGCGCATGTTGCGTGGCTCGTGGAAGCCTCCTGCCGCCCCGCTGCAGATATCATGCAGCACCTCGCACAAACCCGTGCGGCGGGCATCCTTTGCGCTCTCGACCAACAGGGGCGGGAAGCCGTCTGCGCACAGGTCAAAAATTGGCTTTCCTCGGGTCGTCACGTCGTCCTGCTGCCGGGGCAACCCGCGCAGGTGCCCGGTGCGCTCAGCGATGTGCCTGCCCGCCTGCTCTCCTTTGCGGACGGCAGCGGGCTCCCCGCCCTGCCCGTGCACATCGCCCGCCTGAAGCACGAGGGGCCCGAGCTGCTCACCGCCGCCGCGGCATATGATGCCGCCGTCATCCGCTTCATGCCCATCGTCCGCGCGAGCGGGGCGCTGGGTGTCACAGTGCAATCCGCGTGGCAGGAAGCCGCCGCGGAAGCCTACCGCCGCCACCCGGCCCTCGAAAAAGCCTCGCTGGCACACGCGCTGGTCGATTCCCTGCTGCGCCACCCCAATGCCCGCCTTATCGACGGCGTGGATGACAGCTCCATGAGCTTCCGCGAGCTGCTGGTCTGCGCCGTGATGTTCTCCAACGAGGTCAAGAAGTACAACGGGCACAAGCGCCTCGGCATCATCCTGCCCCCGGGCAAGCTCGGCGTCATCGCCAACATCGCGTGCTGGATATCGGGCATCGTGCCCGTCAACATCGACTACAACGCAGAAGAAAAAGATTTCCGCCGCGTGACGGAAGCCGCAGGGCTCACGCGCTTCATCACGGAGGAACGCTTCGTCTCCCTCCGGAACAATTTCAAATGGCCGCCCCACCGCGACCTTATCTTCATCGAGCGCGTGCTGCGCGAGATGGGCAGTGCCCGCATGAAGTTCAACCGAACGCTGCTGCGCTTCTTCTCCGCCGCCCGCGTCACGGCGCACCTGCACCTGCCTGAGCCCGCCCCGGATGAGGAGGCGACCCTGCTCTTCACAGGCGGTGCCTGCGGCACCCCCAAAGCCGCACCTATCACCCACCGCATGCTGCTGGCCGACACCCTGCAGTGCCTCTGCCGCTGGCAGCCCAAGAGCGGAGAATCGTTACTCTCCGTCCTGCCCTTTGCCAACAGCTACGGGCTCACGGCGGGGTTGCTGCTGCCGCTGCTCTCGGGCTGCGACATGGTGACCTACCCCGCCACGGACACGCCCAAGCGCCTCTGCACCCTGTTGCAACACTACAGCGTGAAGCTCGCCGCCCTGCCGCCCGTGCTCATCCGTGCGCTGTTCAAGGTTGCCAAGCCGGAGACCTTCGCCTCGCTGCGACTTTTCTTCTCCGTGGGCGAAAAGCTGACCGCTGACCTCCGCGGCCGCGCCCTCAACGATTTCCGACTCACGCTCCGCGAGGCCTATGGTCTGGCGGAAACCTCCCCCTTTGTCTCCTGCGAGCTGCCCGCCGCCGGCGCAGAGCCGGGGCAGCTCTCCCTGCCCGCCTCCAAACCGGGCACCACGGGGCTACCCCTGCCGGGCATCGCCGTGCGCATCACGGACCCCTACCGCAGCGACCTCGTGCATGCCCCCAACAACGCGGGGCTCGTCTGGCTGAAAGGGGCCTCCGTCCTGGGCGGCTATCTGGGGGATGAACAGGCCACCATGCGCCGCATCCATGGTTCGTGGTTCTGCACGGACGACATCGGCTTCGTGGATGCGGATGGTTTGCTCACCATCCTCGGGCGCAAGACGCGATTCTCCAAAATCGGCGGCGAGATGGTGCCGCATGAGACACTGGAGCAGGTGCTGCTCAAGGTGCTCAAAGCCAACCCTGCCGTCTCCAAGCGGCAGATTGCCATCGTCGCCGTGCCTGACCGCACGCAGGGCGAACGCCTCGTCCTGCTCTCCACGCTGCACAAGATGGTGCACCCGAACGACCTCATTGCCATCCGCTACGGCATCATGAACGAGGGCTACCCCTCCCTGTGGTGCCCGGAGCGCATCCTGCCTGTGGCCAACATCCCCGTGCTGGCGGACGGGCGGCTGAATTACCCGCTCTGCCATGCAGGCGTCTGCAAGGCATTGAATATCACAGCATAACTATTTCAAGCAACAACAGAACAGACACCATGACGAACACCCGCACACTCCTCCTGCTCGCCCTGAGCGTCGGCGGTCTGCTGACACCTGCCTCCGCGCAGTCCGGCATCGCCGCGGAAATCAACCGCGCCCCCGAGACGGCCTTCTCCCCTGCGGAATCCCACCCCTTCCTGCACCACGGGCTCTACCCCCGCTGGTCGGAGATGACGGGTGAACAGGCTGTCACGGACATCCGTCTCGGGCTGGAGCAGGCCCGGCAGCGCATGGCCGCCCTCTGCGCCGTGAAGGAAGCAGACATGTGCTTCGAGAACACCTTCGGCGCCTTCGAGCAGATGGGCGAGGACATGGATGCCGCCGACACCCTGCTCTACCACATCTCCTCCGTGAACGACAGCCCCGCCATCCGCAAGGCGCAGGACACGCTCATGCCGGAAATCAGCGCCTTTGAGTCCTCCGTCACCGCCAACGAGGCCCTGTGGAACGTGCTCAAAACCGCCGCTGCCCAGCCGTGGGTGAAGGAACTCTCTGCGGAGAAGCAGCGCTTCGTGCAGCAGGTCTGCGACAGCTTCCGCGACAGCGGTGCCGACCTGCCGGCTGACAAGAAGGCCCGCAAGGCTGAGATTCAGCAGGAGATGATGCAGCTCACCCGCCGCTTCGGGCAGAACGTGCTGGACTCCACCAACGCGTGGGAGCTCCGCATCGATGACCCCGCCAAGCTCGCAGGCATGTCCGAGGACTGGATGACGCAGGCCGCGGAAAAGGCCGAAGCGAAGGGCTACGGCTCCGCCACCGCCCCCGAATGGCTCATCACCCTGGACGCCACCAGCGTGCTGGACGTGCTGCGCCGCTGCGATTGCGCCGAGACCCGCCGCCTCTGCTGGGAGGGGCGCAACACCGTCGGCAAGGGCGAGACGTATGACAATGCCGCCATCATCGCCCGCGTCATCGAGCTGCGCGCCGAGTTGGCGCACCTGCTGGGCTTCGGTTCCTATGCCGACCTCGTGTCCGCCCGCCGCATGGTGAACAGCGAGGCCAAGGCCCGCGCCTTCGTGGACGGCATGATGAACAAGATTCTCCCCGCCTACAAGCGCGAATGTGATGAGCTGCTGGCCTTTGCCTCCGCGGAGAAGGGGGAGACGCTCACTGCCATGGACCCGTGGGACATCGCATACTACATGCGCAAGCTCTCCGAAAAATCCTACAACCTCGACCCCGAGGAGCTGCGCCCCTACCAGAGCTGCGACAAGGTGCTCAAGGGGATGTTCGCCACCTTCAGCCACCTCTACAACATCTCCTATGAGGAGGTGCCGACCATGTGCCTGAACCCCGGCGATTCCCTGCCCGAGGGCAAGGCGGAAGTCTGGCACCCCTCCGTGCGCCTCTTCAAGGTGACGGACAACAAGACGGGCACCCACCTCGGCTCCTTCTACCTCGACCCCTTCCCCCGCGCCAGCAAACGCGCCGGCGCATGGGTGCTGCCGCTGGGCTACGGCGAGCCCAAACAGGGCGACAAGCCCCACGCCCCGCACCTCGCCACCCTCTGCGGCAACCTCTCCGCCCCCGTGGGCGAGAAACCCGCCCTCTTCTCCCACTACGATGTGGAGACGCTCTACCACGAGTTCGGCCACATGATGCACTGCATGCTGGGCGACACGGAGCTGCGCTCCCACATGGGCACCTCCGTGGCGTGGGACTTTGTGGAGCTGCCCAGCCAGATGAACGAGAACTGGACGTGGGAGCCCGAGTCCATGTCCCTCTACACCCGCCATTGGGAGACGGATGAGCCCATGCCCGCAGAGCTGATGAAGAAGCTCATTGCGAGCCGCTTCTTCATGCCCGCGACGGACAACATGAACCAGCTCACCATCGCCAAGCTGGACCTCGAAATTCACACGAATTACGACAAACTCTTTGCCGGTCGCGATTTGGATGACGCCACCTTCGAGCTGCTGAAGCCCTGGCGCATGCCGATGACCACACACGGCTCCTCCGTCATGCGCAGTCTCACGCACTGCATCAACGGCGGCTACTCTGCGGGCTACTACAGCTACAAGTGGGCCGAGGTGCTGCAGGCGGATGCCTTCACGCGCTTCAAGGCAGAGGGTATCATGAACCCCGCGACGGGTGCCGCCTACCGCGAGGCCGTGCTCTCCAAGGGCGACAGCAAGCCCGCCGAGGAGGTCTTCCGCGACTTCGTGGGACGCGAGCCCAACCCCGATGCGCTTTTGCAGGAGCAGGGGCTCATGAAGTGACGGACACCCCCCAACACGGGCGCAACTGCGCCGCGAGATAAAGAAAGCGGTCCGGCGCAAGGCGCCGGACCGCTTTTTGTCAGAGGTTTTTGGTAAAGAAGGGCTGTTTATGCCTTAATTTCGCTGCCGAGCTCGATGATGGAGTACTCGCCGGGGCTGAGACGATACACAATCTGCAGCACGTTGCGGCGAGCGTTGCGATACAGCACGAAGGGCTTGCCGGAGATTTCCAGCTCCATGATGGCATCCTCCTTGTACATGGTGCGCAGGTCGTAGCCTTCGCGGGAGATGCGGACGGGCTTGGGATCGTCGGCTTCGGTATCGACATCGTAGTCGAGCACTTCCTCCTCGTACACGGATTCCGTCAGCTTGCGGATGCTCTGCGAGCGGTGCGGGCGGAAGTGCTTCATAAGGCGGGTCTTATGCTTGCGCATGCGGCGCATGATCTTCGTCACCGTTTCATCGATGGCGGCGTAGAGGTCGGCGGAGGTTGTGGTGGCCTGGATGGTGATATGGTCGGCACAGAACAGGACGATTTCAGCCATCTGGCGGTCCTTCTGCACGTCTACCACCACGCGCGCTTCCACAATCTTGGGATAGTCGATATGGATGGCCTGAATCTTCTTGACGGCGAACTCGCGGATCGCGTCAGTCACTTCGATGTGGCGGCCGGTAACGGTGATGTTGGTTTCTTCATTCGACATAATGTGTACCTCTTTCTATGGTTGTTTTGGTGTCACGCAACAAGGGTGAAATAAGAAAAAACCCTTTTGCAATAGTCATCATAGGCGGTGCGGAAAGAATATGCAAGAAAAAAAGGAGAGGAAAATGATTAAATTTTCCGAAAGTTTTTCAGGGTGCCAAAAAGGCGGTGCAGCCGCATGCTGCACCGCCCTTGCGATAAAGATGTTACGCTGATCAGTCCTCGTCATCCCAACGCGTCTCCACATAGGGCTCCTGCTCCAGCACGGGCAGCAGGGGGGCATCCACGAGCTTCTGCACCTCGGGGTCAATGGCGACGGGGGCGGGCTGCTGCGGCAGCTCGTGCTCCTCAAACACGCGGAAGGCGGGGTTTTCCTCGATGGCTCCGCCCGTGGCGAGGGAGAAGTAGCCGCGCTCGGGGTTGAAGCGGCAGTTGATGTTCATGTTGGGGTTGGCATCCTTCGTCATGCGGAAGAGGGTGGCGGGCTTCCACTCACCATTCACATAGCGCAGGGCGGGGCCGAAGGTGGCGCGGCGCTCATGGTTGCGGGATTCGCCGTTGCGGCGGAAATCCTCCACAAAGCCGCAGCCGCCGCCGAGACCGCGGCGCAGCGCCTGCACGCGCCAGCTGCTCATGAGCTCCCAGCGATTCGTTTCGGGGTCGAAGATGTAACCCGAAATCTGCCTGAAATCCTCGCCGTCCTGCTTCTCGACCACGAGGGTGCGGATGACGTCGCCCTCCTTCCAATCAAAGAGGCGCATGGACTTGCCGCCCGTGCCTTCGCCGCCGAAGCGGTCCGTCATCACCTTGTCGCCGCGTTGGATGAGCTTGGCGCGCTCGCTCTCGGGGGCGGCGTGGGGGTTGTCGCCGCTATCCTTGGCATCCCACACGGAGAAGATGGCCACGCGCACGGGCTTGCCGTCCTTGTAGAAGCCCGTGAGCTGCTGAATGCCGATGTAGCCCGTCGTAAAATTGTTGCAGGCAAAGTAGGTACCGGGGGCGCTCTTTTCCACCACCATTTCCTGATAAGCGGCGGTGTGGGCGTCCTCGCGGGGGCCGTAGTTGAGGTGCACGCTCGTGCACTCATTCTTGGCCATGTTTTCCGGCAGCCAGAAATCGCTGTCGCGGTCGGCCTGCGCCTGCGGAGCCGCGAAGAGCACCGCCGCCGTCAGACCCGTCAGCAGAGAGAGTGTTGCTTTCATCGCGGGGGATGATAACACAAATACTTGCACCTTTCAAGCATAAAGGCAAGATGCGCTTTTCCGCGACATCCCTTCTTTTTAGGCTTGCCAGAAGGCGTTTGGTGTTGTAATATAACGCACCCGAACACGGGAGTCATATCCTTTTATCATCCTGCCATGAACGTCGAACTCATCGAAAAGGCCGCAGAAATCGTCGGCGACAACCAGCTGCTCGTCAACATTGTGTCCAAGCGCGTGCAGCAGCTCAACCACGGCTCTGATCCCTTTGTGCCCACCACGCCCGAAATGCAGTGCGGCGACATCGCCCTCACCGAGATTATCGAGGGCAAGATTCAGTGGCATGAGATGACGGCGGACGAGCTCGCCGCCGCTCAGGAAGTCACCATCGAGGACCCCTTCGCCGAGCTGGCTAAGGAAGCCGCCGCGGTGCCCGCCATGGATGAGCCCGTGCTCACCGTGGCTCCCGAGCTGTAACACAGGCGAGAGCACCGAAAAACCTTTCGTGACCCGGCAGCCCGAAAGGCGATGTCGGGTCGCTTTTTTCCGAAACAACTACCCTACCCCCCCTGAACACACGCCATGGCCAAGAAACCTCAACCCAAGAGCAACCAGATTGCCGCCAACAAGAAAGCCGGCCGGGATTACGAAATCCTCGGCAAGTACGAGTGCGGCATGGAGTTGCGCGGCACGGAGGTGAAATCCATCCGCGAAGGCCGCGTGAATGTGGCGGATGCCTTCGCCCGCGTGGAGAAGGGGCAGGTCTTTCTCTACGGCTGCGATGTGCAGCCCTGGGAGACCGCGGGCAAATGGTTCCAGCACGAGGCGAAGCGCCCCCGCCGCCTGCTGATGCATAAAAAAGAGATTCTCAAGCTGGAGATTCAGCAGGCGCAGAAAGGCTTTGCGCTGCCCCTGCTGCGCCTCTACTGGAAGAACGGCAAGGTGAAGGCGGAAATCGGCATGGGACGCGGCAAGACCCACCGCGACCAGCGCTACGACCTGAAGGCCCGCGTCGAAATGCGCGAAGCCCAGCGCGAAGTGCGGCGGTTTAATGCGATGCGCTTCTAAATGTACGAGGTACGATGTACGATGTACGAAGTGAGAATTCGGCGCAGCTGCGCTGCGCGGGGATGAACGCAACGCAAAGCGTCTGCGACAGTTTCCGATATATAGTCTCCGCGTGCGCTCTGCGTTGCGTCTTTTTCCTGCGGCGCAGCCGCACTATTTTTGACTTCGTACATCGTACATCGTACATCGTACATTCCGCCTTCTGACCATGTCTCGTGATGCCAAATTGATTGCGTTGGAGCAGCGGCCCGTGGGGCGGTTGTTGGCGGAATACTCGCTGCCCGCCGTCATCGGCATGGCGGCCATGTCCGTCTACAACATCGTCGATGCCGTCTACATCGGGCAGTTTTGCGGGGCCTATGCCATTGCCGCCATGGCGCTGGTGTTCCCCATCATGAACCTCACGATTGCCTTCGGCACGCTCATCGGCCTCGGCAGCGCGGCGACGGCCTCCATCGCCCTCGGGCAGCAGGATTTTAACCGCGCCTTCCGCGTGCTGGGGCATTGTGTGATGCTGGGGCTCATCGGCGGTGTCATCATCGGCTGGCTGCCCCTGCTGTGGATGGAGCCGCTTCTTCGCCTCTTCGGTGCCACGGATACCACCCTGCAACCCGCGGCGGATTTCATGCTGGTCATCATGCTGAGTTTCCCGCTGAGCAGCAGTTTCATGAACCTCAACCACCTGATGCGCGCCAGCGGCTACCCCGGCAAGGCCATGGTGAGCCTGCTCATCTCCATGGTGGTGAATATCGCGGGGGCGCATGTCTTCATCTACATGCTCGGCTGGGGCATGATCGGGGCGGGCCTCGCCACCGTCGTCGCGCAGTTCGTGGGCATCCTGTGGGTGCTGCATCATTTCCTGAAGCGCGGCAGCGTGCTGCACTTCTGCCGGGGCATCTACAAGCTCTGCGGCCCCATCACCCGCCGCATCATGACGGTGGGCCTGCCGCCCTGTCTGCTCAATGTCGCGGGCTGTCTGGTGGTCGTGCTCTTCAACCAACTGCTGCTGCGCTACGAGGGCGAGATGGGCGTGGGCGCCTTCGGCATTATCAACCGCATCGTGTTCCTCTTTGTGATGGTGGTGCTCGGCATCACGCAGGGCATGCAGCCCATTGCGGGCTACAACCTGGGGCTCGGCAACTACCGCCGCGTGAAACACGTGCTCTACTGCGCCATGGCGGCGGGCACGGTCGTAACCTTCCTCGGCTGGCTCGCGTTGCAACTCTGCCCGGAGTTCATCGTCAGCTTCTTCGCCCGCGAGTCGGATGCGGAATCCGCCCGCCTCATCGAGCTCGCGACGGAGGGGGTGCGCTTGCTCACGATTGCCTTCCCGCTTGTGGGCTCACAGATTGTCATCGGCAATTTTTTCCAGGCCATCGGGCGGCCCGCGATGAGCATTTTCCTGAATCTCACGCGCCAGTTCCTGCTGCTCATCCCCGCGCTGCTGATTCTGCCCTCCTTCTTCGGCGGGCGGGGCATCTGGCTGGCGCAGGGCGTGGCGGACACGCTCTCCGCCGCCGTCGGCTTCGCCGTGCTCTACCTCTTCCTCACCCGCGTGTTCCGCAAACACCACCATTTTACAACCGAAAACACCTGATTCCATGAAAAAAATCCCTCTCGTCATCGCCACCGGCAACGCCCACAAAGCCAAGGAAATCGCCGCCATCCTGCCCGAGTGGTGCGAGGTACACACGCTGAAAGAATACCCCGATGCCCCCGAGGCCGAGGAGACGGGCCGCACCTTCGCTGAAAACGCCAAGCAGAAGGCCGAATGCCTCTCCGCCTACCTGCCGGACGCTCTCGTGATTGCCGATGACTCCGGCCTCTGCGTGGATGCCCTCAACGGCTACCCCGGCGTCATCTCCGCGCGCTACGCGGGCGAACACGGCGACGACATGGGCAACAACCGCAAACTGCTCCGCGAGCTCGCCGCCATGCCCGGTGAACAGCCCCACACCGCCCGCTTCGTCTGCGTCATCAGCCTCGCGCGGGGCGGCCATGAAATCGGCTCCTTCCCCGGCGTGGTGGAGGGCACCATCACCCTGAACCCGCGCGGCATGAACGGCTTCGGGTATGACCCCCTGTTCGTGCCCACGGGCTACACCTGCACCACCGCCGAGATGCGCCCGCAGGACAAGGACGCCATCTCCCACCGCGGCCGCGCCCTCGCGGGCCTGACGGCCTTCCTGCAGCAGATGGCACACTGAGGCAGCCATCCCGCGCCCCGGTCAGGGAAGCTCACCTGTCGTGAGCCGTTTATTCTTGCGAATCCACCGCCCATAGGGTATGTTAGGAGCATTCGCTGATGGACACGAAACCCACCTTCTCCCCCCTGACCCGCCTGATGATGGTCGCCTTGCTTTGCTGCTGCGCCGTCTTTGCCGCCTGCGGGCTCTTCCCCGAGCACTTCGCGCCGGAACGCCCCGCGCTGACCGACGTCTCCGAGCGGCAGGCGGCGGATGCCGCCAACGAGGGCAAGCTGGTGTTCGCCTGTGAACGGATGCAGGAGCCTCTGCTGCTGACGGACAAGGCCTACGGCTTCTGCTGCAAGGGACTGACGTTGACACGCCGTGCCCTGACCTACCGAGGAGCCGAGCGCGGTTGGGAGCCCGCGACACTCCCCGCGCCGGAAGCACAGCCCACGCCCGTGCTCAACGGGCTGCCGCTTGATGCCGCCCTCGTGACGGCGCAGGGCGAGGCGGAGCTCGTCTCGTTGGAGGACTACCGCATCCCTGCCGAGCAGGCGGAGAGAAGCAGCATTGTGGGCGGCAACACGCTCTATGTGCGGCGGCAGCCCGGCAGCGACCCGCAGCACCCCATAGCGGGCGACATGATGATTCAATGGCTGGTGCACCCCATGCCCGCCGTGCTCTCCGTCATCGCCACGCAGCGGAACGGGCGGCTGGTCTGCGCGGAGAAGCCCACGGGCTACCCCGACGAGCTGTTTGAGCTGCAAGCCACGGACAGGAGTTTCAACGTCGCCAATGCGGAGCTGAACAAGCGCGGCGACGCCGCCGAGCGAGCGGCCATGGGGGCAATTTCTCTCCTCTTCTTCCTCCTTGTGTACTGCCTCCGCGCCGACATCGCACGGGGATTCAACCTCCTCTGCGGCGGTACGGGGGAAGCCTTCAAGCCCGGCTGCCTCGTCACCTTGGCCGCCGCGGCGGGGCTGATGGTCATCAGCTATCAGGCGGGGCACCTCTTCATTGACCCGCAAGACGCTTGGCCCTACATTGCCGTTCCCGCGGCAGCGGTCTTTGCCTTCGTTATCCTGCAACGCAACAAAAACAGACAACGCGAAGAAACGCCAGACTGTACCGAACCCGAGGCAGAGAGCCCTGCAATCCCCCCTGCTCTCCCGCAACACCGGGAGGAACACCGGGAGGAGGAGCCTGAGCCCCCCGTCACGGAACCGCATGCACCCGCTCCCCGCAGCCGCCGCAGCGGATGTGCCACCATGGCGGGGCTCGCGCTGCTGGCCCTCGGCGGCACCATTCTGGTGTGGGGCGAGCGATACAACGCCGAGCTCTCCCGCCACCTCGATGACGTGGGCGCCCGCGTGCTCACGCTCGACGCGGCGAGTGCCCCCCGCCCCGAAACGGAGGGCGAGCCCGTGTGCATCTCGGGCGTGGTCGAGACACCCGAGCTGCTGCACGACCCGGCCTTCGGGGTGGAGGTGCACGGCGTGCGGCTCATCCGCCACGCCGCCGTCCGCCAATGGACGGAGGAAGTCTACCAACGCGAAGTGCGCCGCCGTCGCCGCCACAACTCGGACGATGACACCTATATCCGCTACGAGTACAGCTATGACCTGATTTGGTCCCCCGACTACATTGATTCCGACCGCTTCCACATCCGCAAGGGGCACGAAAACGCCCGCCCGCTGGCCCCCGAACTCACCGCGCACACGTTCCTTGCCTCGCCGGTCACGCTCGGTGCCTACACCTTGTCAGAGGCCGTTGTCGCGCAGTTGGAAGGCGATGAGGAGCTGCCGCTGGCGGAGGACTACCGCCCGCTGCCGAATGTCGCCCCGTACCACCCGCGCCGCACGGCGGACGGGCATTTGGAACTGCTGCGCCACCCGGTCTCAGACCCCGTCATTCCCGCAGCCAACGGCGACCGCCGCTTCCGCTGGTCCTACCTCCCGAGCGGCCGCACCTTCACCATGCTCGGCGCACAACAGGGCGGCAGCCTTGTCCCGTGGGATGCCGCGTCGCAGGAGCCGCTGCTGCTGGTGCGCCCTGGCATATGGACGGCGGAGGAGATGCTCACCACGGCGGAGGAAGACCGCTTCTACACCGCGCTGGGCATGCGCGTCTGCTACATCGGCATGCTGCTGGGCGGGCTCTTCCTCCTCTTCGGTCACACCCTCACCCGCCGCCCCGCATGAGCTCGCTCCGCTTCCCCCTTGCCGCTCTCTTCTTCCTCCTGCTCGGCCTGTCGGTGGGCTATGGGGGCTTGCAGGATTTGCGGAATTCGTACCGCATCGTCACGACCTACCCCGGCACACAGGCCACCGTCACCGATGTGTGGTGGGAGGATGTCGGCGGGCATAAGAACAAGCGGCAGGTCTGCGCGGCGGAATACCGCTACCGCATCAACGGCATCACCTACCACGGCAGCTCCGACAGCTTCACGGGCTTTGACGAACCCACCGTCGGCGACACTCTCGAACTCTATTACAACCCGCGCGACCCGCAGGATGCCCGCCTCAACACCTTCATGGAGCTGTGGTCGTTCCCCCTCCTCGCCCTCCTCCTCGGCGGCATCGCCCCCCTGCTCGTCAGCGCCTACTGCGTGAAGCGGTGGGTGGGCGACAAATGAGGATTTGTCGAACTCTTGCGCGGCAACCGCGCCGCCGCATGGGGAGAAGTGTGAAAAAAGACTCCCGCTCAACAAGGAGCGGGAGTCGAAGAATGAAGCCGTAGCTTGTCGCTTTAGTGGCGACGGCAAAGCGCCCGACGGCCCCCGAAGGGGCACCTGCGCAGCAGGTGGTAAGGGCGATTGGACAACACCGAAGGTGTTGCCCCCGATAGGGGGCGAGCAGCCGTGAGGCGGCTGCGAGTCAAAGCAGCCGACGGCTGTAAGGCTGATTAGCCAACTGCGCAGCAGTTGCCCGAAGGGCAAAAGCCCCGTGGGGCGGGGCTTTTGGCAACGTGGGGCGTAGCCCCGAGGAGGAGAAGCCACGCTGTTGACATAAAAAAGACCTCCGCATGACAAGGAGCGGAGGTCGAAGAGTAGAGCCGTAGCTCACCACATTAGTGGCGACGACAAAGCGCCCGACGGCCCCCGAAGGGGCACCTGCGCAGCAGGTGGTAAGGGCGATTGGACAACACCGAAGGTGTTGCCCCCGATAGGGGGCGAGCAGCCGTGAGGCGGCTGCGAGTCAACGTGGGGCGTAGCCCCGAGGAGGAGAAGCCACGCTGTTGACATAAAAAAGACCTCCGCATGACAAGGAGCGGAGGTCGAAGAGTAGAGCCGTAGCTCACCACATTAGTGGCGACGACGACGAGCAGCCAGACCGGCGAGAGCCAGCAGGCTCAGCGTAGCCGTGGCAGGCTCGGGAGTAGCGGGGGAGGAAGCAATCGACTGCCAAGAAACGGACGAGGAGTCAATCTTAGCCCCGGAGTTGGTCGCCTGACTTCCGAAAGGGATGATCTTCGATCCGCTCGCGCTGTTGAACGAGAGCGTCTTCTCGCCTACGACAAGGTAGTTGTTAGCATTGGCAATATCAGTAGCGTCAAAGATGACCGCAAAGGCCGTCACAGAGTCTCCTGCGCTAAAACCCTCGATGCCCGTCGAGCCGGTCCATGTACCGGCACCTGTATTCAGGCTATCGAACGCAGAGGCCTGAGCAAGCGTTGAGGCCGTAGAGCCCCAATTGCTGCCATCCGCATGAGCGGAAGCGAGGCTATCAAGAATCGCGCCCTGCGTGGTGGTGGTGATTTCGCTGACTGTATCGGAGGTAACAGAGGTAACGAACAGATACGCCGAGTAAGAACCGACAGTAACATTGGTCGTGATGCCATTCTCCGTAGCGTACTTGACATTGCTAATCGTCCAGCTGAGACTTGCAGCCTGCGCAACTGCCGCGCAAGCCAGCAAAGCAAAAAGTGTCTTTTTCATTGTTGTCAGATTGTTGTTAATCGGTTAGCCCGAACCTTCAGGCACGCTGACATGATATCGCTTTTGAAATACGCTGGCAAGCAAAAAAGCGCAAAAGCTTCAAATCCTGTCCTTTAGACGAGCATCGGCAGTTGAAAACGCCACCCGAAAAACGGCAAACTTTTTAATAATACCTTGATATGAACGTGCCCACAGGTATGCAGCATTTCAAATACTGCACACAACCGGACAGACGAAGCCCCAACGGCGCGGGAAGGAGGCAGGGGTGTGCGCATAGCGCAGCGCGGCCGCGCCTAAATCTGACTTCGTCAATCGTACATCCCAACACTTCCCGCTTTCCCTTGTCCGTCATTTGTGTTACCCTCTCTATCATGTACGGCAGAACACAACGGACGATGAAGCAGGTGGGGCGGAGAGTGCGGCTTTTCCTGACGCTTGTCGCCATGGCGGTGTCGGCGGGGAGTGTCGCCGATGCCGGGGACTACCGCGAGCGTTTTGACGACGGCTGGCATTTCAAGTATTTCGGCGCAGGCAACCCTGCCGAACAGGTGGCTGACGTGCGCTATGCCCCCGCGCAGCCGGATTACGATGAAGCCGCTGCCCCCGCCGTTCCCGCGCCTGCGGGGGTGGACACCGCCCGCACGCCGCTGTGGAACGCGGGCTTCCGCGCCGTGCAGCTGCCGCACGACTGGGCCATCGAAAGCCCCACGCTCCCCGCCGAGCCGAATGAGACGGGCAAGCTGCCGTGGAACGGCTTTGCATGGTACCGCAAGAGCTTTGACGTGCCCGCGAATTTCTCCGCCGAGGGGCAACGCTGGTATCTCGACTTCGACGGCGTGATGTCCCACCCCAAGGTCTTTGTGAACGGGCACCTCGCGGGCGAGTGGGCCTACGGCTACAGCTCCTTCCGCGTGGAGATAACCCCCTATCTCGAAGCGGGCAAGCCCAACCTCGTGGCGGTGGAGGTGAGCAACCTGCCGCTCTCCACCCGTTGGTACCCCGGCGCGGGCATCTACCGCCACGTGTGGCTGGTGAAAAAGCAGCCCGTGCACCTCGCGCAGTGGGGTGTCCGCATCACCACGCCCGAGGTCAGCGCGGAGGCCGCCACCCTCTGCGTGGAAACGACAGTGGAAAACACGAGCGACCGCGCGGCAACAGTAGCCGTCAGCCAGCACTTCCGTGCGGGCGGCGCACGCCCCGAAACGCTCTCCATCCCCGCAGGGGAGAGCCGCACCCTCACGCAGCGCATCACGATAGACCACCCGCAGCTCTGGAGCCCTGAATCCCCCGCCCTTGACCGCCTCTTCACCACGGTGAGCATCGGGAACGAGATCGTGGACAGCGCGGTGAACACTTTCGGGATTCGCCGCATCGAGTGGCGGAAGGAGGGCTTTTTCCTCAACGGCAAGCGCGTGCCGCTCAAGGGCGTGTGCGAACACCACGATTTCGGCGGGCTGGGCGCAGCCTTCCACGAGGAGGCCTACGCGCGCAAAATCCGCAAGCTCAAGGAGATGGGCTGCAACGCCATCCGCATGAGCCACAACCCGCCCGCGCCCGAGGTGCTCGACCTCTGCGACCGCTACGGCATGCTGGTCATTGACGAGCTCTTCGACATCTGGCAGGCGCAGAAATACGACCGCGCCAACGGCTACAGCGTGGACTGGGCGCAGTGGTGGAAGCGCGACGTGCGGCAGCTGGTGATGCGCGACCGCAACCACCCCTGCATCATCCTGTGGACGGGCGGCAACGAGGTGACGGAATGCGCCGAGCCCGGAGGCACCGCTATCTCTTCTGCGTTGAGAGAAGAATTCCGCCGGCACGACACCACCCGCCCCTACAGCGTGGCCTGCCACACGCACGCGGTGGCCGCGAACGGCTTTGCCGACACGCTGGATGTCGTGGGCTTCAACTACCGACCCTGGTTCTACCAAAAGTTCCGCGAGCAGCACCCGGACACGCCCTTTTTCGGCTCAGAGACAAGCTCCTGCCTCGGCACGCGGGACAATTATCTTTTCCCGCTGAGCTGGGAGCAGACGGAGGGCAACGATGCGGATTTTCAGGTCAGCGCCTACGGCACGGCGGCCCCCATCTGGGGTGCGTGCCCCGATGCGGAGTTCAAGGCGCAGGAGGAGAACCCCGATGTGGCAGGCATGTTTGTGTGGACGGGTTTTGATTATTACGGCGAGCCCACCCCTTACAACCGCGACGAGACGATTGCCAACAATTTCGGCGACATGCCCAAGGGCGAGCGCAAGGCTCTCATCGACGCCATGCTCGCGCGCGGAGAGGGGGCACCGAGCCGCAGCTCGTACTTCGGCCTCATCGATTTGGCCGGCTTCCCGAAAGACATATATTATCTGTACCAAAGCCGCTGGCGCCCCGAACTGCCGCAGGCGCACATCCTGCCACATTGGAACTGGGCGGGGCGCGAGGGCGAGGTCACGCCCGTGATGGTGTTCAGCAGCGGGGATGAAGCCGAACTCTTCCTCAACGGCAAGAGCCAAGGTGTGCGCCGCAGGGGCGAGGGCGGCCGCTTCAAGCAGAACAAGGTCGAGCTCGGCAAGAACGACTACCGCTTCGTGTGGGAGAATGTCGTCTACGAACCCGGCACACTGGAGGTCGTGGTGAAGAAAGACGGCAAGCCCTGGTGCCGCGCCGTCCGCCGCACCACAGGCCCCGTCGCGGGCGTGCAGATGCAGGCCGACCGCACCACCCTCCTCCCCGGTCAGCTCGCCTTCATCGAGCTATCCGCCACGGATGCGCAGGGCGAGGTCGTCCCGACCGACAACAGCCCCGCCCGCTTCAGCATCGAGGGCCCTGCCGAGCTGCTCGGCTTCTGCAACGGCGACCCCACCGACCCCACGGCCGCGCAGGATAAGGAACAACGCTTCTTCCACGGCCGCCTCCTCGCCATCCTCCGCGGCAAACAAGGCCACGGCGAAATCGTCCTGCGCGTCACCGGCCCCGCATGGGGAGAGCACGCGCTGCACCTGCGCACAGAGGAGGTGCGCACAGAGGGAAACTAACGGGGGGGGGCCGCAAAAGGAAGCGCGGGCTTGAAGCCCGCGCTCAATAACTCGTCGGATGCTCTGAATGAGCCTCAATAGCGGTAGCTATCCGCCTTGTAGGGCCCTTCCACCTTCACGCCGATGTAGGCGGCCTGTTTTTCGGTGAGGGTGGTGAGGTGCACGCCAAGCTTGCCGAGGTGCAGGCGGGCGACTTCCTCATCCAGCTCCTTGGGCAGCACGGTGACGGCGACGGGGTTGTTCTCGCGCTTGGCCCAGAGAGCCATCTGGGCGAGCACCTGATTCGTGAAGCTGTTGGACATCACGAAGGAGGCATGGCCCGTGGCGCAGCCGAGGTTCACGAGACGGCCCTCCGCCAGCAGGTAGAGGCTGTGGCCGTCGGGGAAGGTGTACTTGTCCACCTGCGGCTTGATGTTGGTGCAGACGATGCCCTCGCGCTGCTGAAGGCGCGAGACTTGGATTTCGTTGTCGAAGTGGCCGATGTTGCAGACGATGGCCTGGTCCTTCATCCGCTCCATGTGCTCCAGCGTGATGATGTCGCAGTTGCCTGTGCAGGTCACATAAATGTCGCCCGTGCCGAGCGTGTCTTCCACCGTCAGCACGCGGTAGCCCTCCATGGCGGCCTGCAGGGCGCAGATGGGGTCGGCCTCCGTCACGATAACCTGAGCGCCCAGCCCGCGCAGCGCCTGCGCGCAGCCCTTGCCCACGTCGCCGTAGCCGCAGATGACGGCCACCTTGCCGGCAATCATCACATCCGTGGCGCGCTTGATGCCGTCCGTCAGGCTCTCGCGGCAGCCGTAGAGGTTGTCGAACTTGCTCTTGGTCACGGAGTCGTTCACATTGATGGCGGGGATGAGCAGACGCCCGTCGCGCTCCATCTGGTAGAGGCGGTGGACACCCGTCGTCGTCTCCTCAGAGACGCCCTTCAACTCGGGCATCCACGCGTGGAACACGCCGGGACGCTCCGCCGCGATGCGCTTGAGCAGAGCCTTGATGACGCGCTCTTCCTCGCTCTCGGAGGGGGAGTCGACCCACGTGTCGCCGTTCTCCATTTCATAGCCCTTGTGGAGCAGCAGCGTGGCGTCGCCGCCGTCGTCCACGATGAGCTGCGGCCCCTTGCCGTCCTTGTGGCAGAGGGCGTTCCACGTGCAGTCCCAATATTCCTCCAGCGTCTCGCCCTTCCAAGCGAACACGGGCACGCCCGCGGCGGCAATGGCGGCGGCGGCGTGGTCCTGCGTGGAGAAAATGTTGCAGCTGGCCCAGCGCACCTCGGCACCGAGCGCCACGAGCGTCTCGATGAGAATGGCGGTCTGAATCGTCATGTGCAGCGAGCCCGTGATGCGCACCCCCGCCAGCGGCTGTGCGGGGCCGTACTTCTCGCGGCAGGCCATGAGGCCGGGCATTTCGTATTCTGAAATCGTGATTTCCTTGCGCCCCCAGTCCTTGAGGGAGATATCGGCAACTTGGTAAGAGGTGGTCGCTGTCATGTTGCGGGGACTATAGCACAAATCCCCGTATCGTTCAACGCCAAACAGCGGGGAGATTTTTGATTGGGACGAAGAAAGGAACCCGCATCTGACCTGCCGTCAGATGCGGGTTGAGATCCTGCGGCCATGAGCCGCACCGATTCAGGCAATCGTCCGTCACTTCCAGCCGCCGCCGAGCTGCGTGTAGAGCGTGGGGATGCAGGCGGCGTACTGGTAGCGGTAGGAGGCGAGCTGCATCTGGGCGGGGAAGAGGCCCTTCTGCGCGTCGAGGATTTCGTAGTAGCTGGCCTCGCCGCCGCGGAAGCGGATGCGGGCAAGCTTCAGGTTTTCCTGATAGGCGGCGACGGCTTCCTCCTGTTTGGAGATGATGCTGCTGAGCTTCTCTCGCTGGATGAGGGTCGTGGAGACTTCGGCGAGGGCGTCGAGCACGCTCTGCTCATACTCGGCCTTGGCGGCGAGGAAGGCGTCCTTCTTCATCTGCTTGTTGGCCGTCAGCTGCCCCGCGTGGAAGAGCGGGCCCGCAAGGTTGGCACCGATGCCCCAGCCGCTGTGCTTGCCGAACTGCGCGTGGCGCAGGTCCATGGAGGCATAGCCCGCCACGCCCGTCAGGCTGATGGAGGGGAAGTAGGAGGCAATCGCCACGCCCACCTCGGCGTTGGCGGCGCGGAGAGCGAACTCCTTGGCGCGGATGTCGGGACGGCGGGCAAGCACCTGCGCGGGGATGCCGGGGGCCACCTTACTGGCCTTGGCAAAGCCGGAGAGGGAGCTGCTGCGGTGGATGTGGCCGGGCGTGCGCCCCGCCAGCGCGGAGAGCGTGTTCTCCAGCCCCGCAATCTGGCTTTCGAGCGCGGGCACCTGCGCTTCCGCGGCGGCCAGAGCGGCCTGTGCGGCGGCGGTCTGGATGCCGGAGGCGGTGCCCACTTCCTGCTCGGCTTGGAAGAGTTCGAGCGATTCGCGGTAGGAGGCGACGGACTCCTTGGCGATATTGAGCTGCTCATCCAGCATGATGAGCTGGAGGTAACCGCAGGCCGCCTGACGCATCATGGAGACGCGCATGGCGCCGAAGGAGGCGTTTGCGCTGTCGGCAGAGGCCTCGGCGGACTCGATGCCCTTGCGCGTCTTGCCCCAGATATCCAGCTCCCAAGAGGCGTTGAGCGCCATGGAGCCGGGGTTGGAGGTGGTGGAGGTCGTGTGCACCACGGCGGCACCGCCACTGGAATTCATGCCCTTGGAGGTGTTCGCGCCGTAGTTAAACCACGGGAAGATGGGCGCGGCGGCCATGGTGACATAGTGGTAGGCCTGTTCCACGTTGTGCTGCATGGCTTCCAGCGAGCCGTTCTGCTCCATCACATCGTTGAGCAGGGCTTGGAGGTTGGCGTCATCCAGCACCTCCTGCCACGCGAGGTCGGTCATGTTGCTCTCGCTGATGCCCGCGCCGCGGAACTCGGCGGGGACGGGCATCTCGGGTGCACCGGTCCACACGGGCCCCAGAGCGCAGGAGCTCAGCAACAGCCCCGTCGCGGCAAGGGAGAGAAGAGAAGTCTTTTTCATAAGAAGAATTGTTTATCAGTTTATAAGTAAAATAAGGTCAAATGTCAAGCTTCCTCGTCGTTTTTATGCGCGGCGAGGTACTCGCGGGCTTCGGCTTCATCGGGGTCTTCCGCGAGCTCGTGCAGGGCGAACTTAATGCGGAAGAGACGCATGATGAACACGTAGGAGCAGGGAATGAGGAACACGCCCACGAAGGTGGCAATCGTCATGCCCACCACCACCACGGTGCCGATGGAGTTACGCGCCAGCGCACCCGAGCCGCTGGAAATCATCAGCGGGATACAGCCGAGAATGAAGGCGAGGGAGGTCATCAGAATGGGGCGCAGACGCAGGCGGGCGGCGGTGAGCGTCGCTTCCATGAGGCTCTTGCCGCGCTCCATTTCGAGGTTGGCGAACTCCACAATGAGAATGGCGTTCTTGGCGGCCAGACCCACGAGCATCACGAGCCCCACCTGCGCGTACAGGTTCATCTCCAAGTGCATCCAGAACAGACCCGCATACGCACCCAGCACGGCGATAGGCACCGTGAGGAACACGGAGAGCGGCAGTGTCCACTTCTCGTACAGAGCCACAAGGATGAGGAAGGCGAACACGGCGGACATGGCGAAGATGGTCGCCAGACCGATGGAGTGGCGCACCTTGTTCTCTTGGAAGCTCATGTCCTGATAATCGAGGCCGATTTTCGCGGGGTCCATGGTCTTCGCATAGACCTCCTCGACAATGTCCATGAGCTGGCCCGTGGAGACACCGGGCTTGGGCATCACGTTAATCTTGGCGGAGTTGCGGATGTTGTGGTGCATCACGAACTCGGTGTCGGCCACGTCCTTCACCTCCGTGAGCGCGGCGAGCGGCACGCGCTGCCCCTCCGCATTGGTGACGTAGTAGCCGTCCATCTTATCGAGGCTCGTGCGGTCGGCACCCTGCGCCTGCATGTAGACCTGCCACTGCTGGCCGAAGGCGTTGAAGAAGTTCACGAAGGTGGAGCCGTTGTACGCGGCGAGAATGCCGTTGGCGGCGGAGATGTCCACCTTGTGGAACTTGCACTTCTCCTTGTCGAGCGTGATGAACTTCTGCGGCGTGTCAGCCATCATCATGTCCATGCAGACAGCCACCTCCGGGCGGGTGCGCATGGCCTGTTCGAATCGCTGCACGTTCTCATACAGGAAGGGCACGCCCTGACCTTCGAGGTCGGAGAGCACGGTGGTCACACCATTGGCGGTACCCACACCGGGAATGGCGGGCGGCATGAGAATCATGGCGGTGCCGTCCAGCACGGTCTGCGCCATGCGCATCTGGATGCGCTGCTGCACCTGCGCGGCGGTCTCGGGGCGGTCCTTCCACTCCTTCAGCTCCACGAAGGCGATACAGGAGCCGGGGGTCTGCACCATGTTGAGGATGTTGATACCCACCACGGAGGTCACATGCTTGATGGCGGGGTCCGCGCCGATGTCGCCGCCCCAGATGGCGCGCTCCAGCTTCTTGGATTGCTCCATCGTCACCTGCAGGGAGGAGTCGGGCTTGCCGACAAGGCAGGCGAGCAGGAAGCCTTGGTCCTCATCGGGCAGGAAGGCGTTCGGCACCATCTTGGAGAGCGGCATAATCGCGCTCCAGAGCAGGACGAGCAGCGGCAGGGCGATGATGAGACGGCGGGCGAGGAAGCCGCAGATCTTCACATACACGCTTGCGGTGCCGTCATACACCTTGTTGAAGCCGCGGAAGAACGCGCCGAGGGTGTAGTAGTTCAGCTTGCCGAAGAGGCCGAGCTTGCTCGGGTCCTTCTCCGTGGGCTTGAGCAGCAGGGCGCAGAGCGCGGGGGAGAGGGTGAGCGCGTTGAACGCGGAAATCAGCATCGACACGGCGATAGTGATGGCGAACTGCTTGAAGAGCGTACCCGTGATACCCACCAGCATGAGGGAGGGCAGGAACACGGCGGCCAGCACAAGGGCGATGGCAATCACGGGGCCGGACACTTCCTGCATGGCGGCGAAGGCGGCCATGCGCGGGCGCACCCCCTTGTCGATGTGGTGCTGCACGGCTTCCACCACCACGATGGCGTCATCCACCACCAGACCGATGGCAAGCACCATGCCGAGCAGCGAAATGGTGTTCAGCGAGAAGCCCAGCAGCGGGAACACGCAGAAGGTGGACACCAGCGACACGGGCACGGCAATGAGCGGGATGAGCGCGGCGCGCCAGTTCTGCAGGAAGAGGAACACGACGAGAGCCACCAGCACGATAGCCTCGATGAAGGTGTGCTTGATTTCCTCGATGGAGTAGCGCACGGCGGTGGTCACGTCCAGCGCGAGCTCGCCCTCGATGCCGTTGGGCATGATGGAGGCCTGCTTGTCGAGCGTCACGCGCAGGCGGTCCACTGTCTCAATGGCGTTGGAGCCCGGCGTCTGGAAAATCACGACTGTGGCGGAGGTCTTGCCGTTGATGCGGCCCGTGGCGGAGTAGTTCTCGGAACCGAGCTCCAGCGTGGCGATGTCGCGCAGGTAGATAATCTCATCCCCCTGCTGGCGGACGATGATGTCCTCGAACTCCTGCGGGCTGGTCAGGCGCCCCTGCGTGCGCACGGCGATGGTCTTTTCCTGACCATCGGGCACGGGGTCGGCGCCGATTTTACCGCCGGGGTTGGTGGTGTTCTGCGCGGCAACGGCGGCGCGCACCTCACCCACGGAGATGTTGTAGTGGGACATCTTGACCGTGTCCAGCCAGATGCGGACGGCGTAGCGGCCGGCACCATAGACGGTCACTTCGCCCACGCCTTCCACACGCTTGAGCTCATCCACCATCTTGACCTGCGCGTAGTTGGCGAGGTCCACCGAGCTGTAGGAGCCGTCGGGGGAGGTGAGGGCGTAGAGCAGCAGGGGCAGACCGGGCTGCTGGCGGATGGTCACACCCGCGGCCAGCACCTCGCTGGGCACCTGTGTCTGCGCCTGTCCGTAGCGCATGTTGGTGAACACCTGGTCGAGGTCGGGGTCCGTCTGCGGGTTGAAGACGACCTGGAGGTTGTACACACCATTGTTGGAGGACACGGAGGTCATGTAGTCCATGCCCTGCACACCGGAGACTTCACGCTCCAGCGGCGTGCCCACGGAGTCGGCCACCGCCTTGGCATCCGCGCCGGGGAACATCGTCATCAGCTGGATGGTGCGGGGGGTAATCTCCGGATACTGGGAGATGGGCAGGTTCGCCATGCAAACCAAACCCAACAGCGTCGTCACCACGGCAATCACCGTAGCGATAACGGGGTGTTTGATGAAAAAGGCACTCATGGTCGGCGGAGCTTAGTTCTGCTTGGCGGTGACGGAGGAGGTGGTGGACACGGGAGCCGTGTACACGAAGGGCTTGGGCACCAGCGTGCCGAAGCCGCCGGGCGCACCCTGTGCCTTCATCATCGAGTTGACCTTGGCGTAGCGGTCCGCCATCTGCCCGCCTTCCACGACCACTTGCGCCTCGGCGGGGGAGTCGATGCCGTACTCACGCAGCGTTTCTTCGATGGGCTTCACCGTGCCGCGCACCACCTGCATGAGCATGGGCACCATGGCGCCGTCGCCGTTCTTCACGGGGATGGTGACTTCCTCCCCGAGCTGCACATCGATGCAGATGGGGGTGTTGTCCGCGGGGTTCACCACAAAGAGGTAGCGGTGCGCCATGGAGGAGATGAGGGCGCGGGAGGGAACAAGAAGGGCGTTCTTCACGGTGTCAATCTTGGTGCGCACGCGCACGGCAGAGCCGCTGCGGAGGCTCAGTTTGGCGTTGGGCACATGGCCGATGCAGCTCACGGTGCCCGTGCTCTTGCTCACCTCGCTGTCCACGGCCACGACTGTGCCCTTGCTTTCAAACACGGAGCCGTCCTCCTGAATCAGTTCGAACGTGTCGAAGGGCTTTTCTTCCGCGAGATTCTTGCCGAGCAGGTGCTTGGCGGGCACAGTGAAGTCCACACGGATGGGGTCCACGGAGGACATGGTCGTCAGCGGCGTGGGGCTGCCCACGGCAATGAGGTCGCCCACGGACACAGTCGCCTTGGAAGCAAGCCCCGTGAAGGGCGCGCGGATGGTGCAGCGGGCGAGGTTGAGCTGCGCGTTCTCCTGCGCGGCCTCGGCCTGTTTCACCTGCGCCTGCGCAGCGGCGAGCCCGGCTTCCGTCTCCTTCAGAATCTGCGTGGCATCCGTATACAACTTCTCGGAAACGGAGCCCGTCTTGATGAGGGTGGCGTAGCGTTCCACGTCCTGCTTGGCGCGGTCGCGGGCGGCGGAGGCCTGCAACACGGCAGCCTTCGCCACGGCTACGGCAGCGGCGGCCTGATCGGCAGCGGCCTGATAGGTAGAGGGGTCAATCTCGAACAGCACGTCGCCCTCCTTCACCAAAGAGCCGTCCGCATACTTCTGCGCGAGCAGCTTGCCGCTCACCTCGGGGCGGATGTCGGACTGGTTGACCCCGCGCAGGTGACCGAACCACGTGGCGTAGATGTCCACATCCTGCTGCGTGAAGCCCGTCACGGACACGGGGACGGGGTGCATCTGCTGCGCCGCGGCAGCGGCGGCGGCCTTGGTGTCGTCCTTGCAGCTCACCAGAGCGGCGGTGGTGACAAGCCCGCTGAGGGCCAGCATCAAAATCGGAGCGGTTTTTTTCATAAGCGTGTAATGTGTGTGATAAACGTTTCGGGAAAATCAGTTGTTCGGCAGCACGTTGGCATAGAGGCGAGCGAGGAGTTTTTTCATCGTCTCCTGCTCCTCGGCGCTGAGCCCGCGCACGATTTCCGCCTCGAAGCGGTCGATGACGGCGCGTGCATCGGCGTGCGAACGGTGGTATTTGTCGGTGAGGTAGGCGTGCTTCACACGGGCATCGGCGGCATCATCGAAAGCCGTGCGCACATAGCCCTTCTCCTCCAAGCGGGAAAGCAGCCCCTTCACTGTCGTGTGGCTCACGCCCAGGTATCTCTCCAACTCGCGCTGGGAGACAGGTGCGCCCTTGCGGCTGTCCAAATACATCAGCAGGCGGCATTGCGGCGCCGTCACGGGGATGGGCCCCATCACCTCGTGAAACAGCGTGTCCGCACGGTCGACAATCATCTTCATCATGTAAGCGATGGAGTGAGAGTCGTTCATGGCGGTGAGAGAGAAAAAAAATGTTAAGACGCTTGCATACCCGATAGGAAGCACGCTTCCTATCAGCGCGGGGAGTGTACGCCCGTTCCTTGCAACTGTCAAGTAATTTTCCGCCCTCAAAACACCCTTTTTTTCTGCCATCACAACACGCCCCTTCCGTCTCTCCCGGGTAGCATGTCACCCCCTCCACTTTCCGGTAGCATGCCACCGCTTTTTTCGGGTGGCAAAAATCCCCCCGCTCGGGAGGAGCGGGGGATGAGAGAGGTGATGCTGCTTTCAATATCACCGAGCAGACCGCTCTGCTCCCCCTGAATCTGTTCTGCCGTGGGCTTGCCGAAGTAAACGCTGACACTCTGCCCGCAAAAAAAGACCGCTCCCCGTGCCGCAAGATGCAGCGGGGGAGCGGTGCGGTTCAGCCGCACAGGGGCGCAGCGTTACTTACCTTTCGTTTTGCGGTGAGCAGCAAAAATCTCCGCGGGTGTCTTGGCGCCGCGCGTGAGCTCTTCCAGCATTTCCGTGCGCATGGCCTGCGCGGCCTCCAGAGAGGCCTTGTCGCTGCCGTATTCGCGGTCCGTGAAGTAGCGCACAAAGACTTCTTTGCTCCGAGTGAGGCAAAGACGCCAACCGCAGAAGCCCTTTTTGGGGCCCTGCCCGCCGTCATAGCGAGTGATATTTTTCATCGTTCCGTGGGCGATTGTAACACGAATATCAGGAAATGCAAGGGGGAATTATTGCTAAATTCAACTTTTTAGTATTTTCATCATTCAGGTGTTCCTCATGTGTTCCACGCGTGCGAAAAAGGCCGTTTCGAATTCGGCTGTCGGAATTTCACGGAATTCCAATCCATTGAAATATCGAATTTAACGAATTCGCGCCCACCCTTCTCAAAGATTGCAAGATTCAATTTTTGAAAAATTCCGCATCTTTTCTTGACAAGGGCGTCACTCTGTGATAGTTTCCGCGCCACCACATGAAAAACACCGAATCGCCTCTCCCCCTGCTCGCCATCTTTGACATGCTTGAAGAGATGACGGAATACGTCCAGCAAGCGGGTTTCGATGCTCTGAATGCGGAAGAACTCAACCGCCAGCAGAAGCGCAGCCGCCGTGTCTGCTCCGCTTTCGGAGCCGTGCGCCGCTACACTCGCCAGCACCCTGAGGGCATGCCGATGTCCTCCCTCGCCCAGCTGATGCACATGACGCCCTCGGCCGCCACCCATATGGCCGACGCCATGGCACGCCAAGGGCTCATCACCCGCCATCCCTCCCGCACGGACCGCCGTTCCGTGTTGGTGGAGCTGACGGAAGAGAGCGCCCACAACGCCGAAAAGGTGGAGGCCGGTCGCCTCGCCGCCGTCCAAAAGCTCCGCAACTGCATCACGGCACAGGAGCAGGCAACAATTGAGCGCATCCTCGGCAAAATGGCCAAGGCCCTGCCCCATCATTGATGGGAATGACAAGTCATTGCCATCACGGACAAATAAGCAATTTGTCGCGCTCATTTGTGATAAGAAATATGTGATTTGAAATTTTTGATTTTGAAAGTTCGTGCGGCTGACGCCGCAGAGTTAACAACCTCGTCTGACGTGCCGTCAGACGAGGTTCTTTCCTTTCGAGCGACAGTGCTTGTCTCGGCGGAGCTTTAGCGGAGACGGAAGGCTCTATTCCTAAATCACAAATCGACAAATCTCTCAATATCGAGCTCCGTACGCACCTGCAAGGGGGCTGTTATCGGTCTTCGAGGGTGTCGTCCTTGTCGTCGAGGCGGTGCTGCCAGAGGTAGCGGCGCGTCTCTGAGAGGAGGATGGGGGAGAGCCCGATCATGCAGATGAGGTTCGGCAGGGCCATGAGACCATTGGCGACATCCGCGAAGTTCCACACGATGGAGCTCTTGGGAATGACACAGCCGATGAAGACAGCCACCACCCAGATAACACGATAGGGGGTGATGAGGCGTGCGCCGCCGAGGTATTGCAGGGCGCGTTCGCCGAAGTAGGACCAGCCCAGCACCGTGGAAATCACAAAGGTGGTGAGGCTGATGGTAAGCAACACACTGCCGATGAGGCCCGCCGTGCCGAAGGCGTGGTAGGCCAGCACGTCGCCTTCCGGCGCGGCGATTTCGGGGTGGGCGAGCAGCGCGGTGGTGAGGGTGATGCCCGTCAGCGTGCAGAGCACGACCGTGTCCCAGAAGGGCCCCGTTGATGCAACGAGGGCTTGCTGCACGCTGTTGGGGGTGCGCACGGGGGCGGAGATGATGGGGGAGGAGCCCATGCCCGCTTCGTTGGAGAAAAGGCCGCGCTTCACCCCCGTCTGCATGGCGATCATGAGCGTGGAGCCGATGAAGCCGCCCGTGGCCGCATGCGGCGTGAAGGCGGAGGAGCAGATGAGCTCGATGGCGGGGAGGATGGAGGAGGCGTTTTCCATGAGCACCAACGCACAGCCCGCGATGTAGAGAATCGCCATGGTGGGCACGCAGGCGGTGCACACGCGGGAGATGCCCTGCAAGCCGCCCAACAGCACCAGGGTGGTGAGAGTGAACATCACGGCCCCCGTGCCCCAAGCGGGGACGTGGAGGGCGCATTCACTCAGCACGCGCGAGACGGCGTTGGCCTGGGTGATGTTGCCGATGCCGAAGGCTGCAATGGCGGTGAACACGGCGAAAAGGATGGCAAGGGGCTTGCACTTCAGCCCGCGCTCCAGCGCGTACATGGGGCCGCCGACCAGCTCCCCCTTTTCATCTCGCGTGCGGAAGCGGATAGCCAGCAGGCTTTCCGCATAGCGGGAGGACATGCCGAGCAGGCCTGTCAGCGTGCACCACAGCACGGCACCCGGCCCGCCCGCGGTGATGGCCACCGCCACGCCCAGAATATTGCCCGTGCCCACATTGGCGGCCAGCGACACCATCAGCGAGGAGAAGTGCGAGATGTGCCCTTCGCTCCCCTTGCCGCGGGAGAAATAATAGCGCAGGGCGGTGAAAAGGTGCCTCTGCGGCACGCGCAGCAGCAGGGTGAGGTAGAGGTGCGTGCCGAGCAACCCGAAGAGCAACACATAGCCCCACAGGTATGCGCTGCATGTGTCGAGGAAGGTGTCAATGGCGTCCAACATAGTGCGCGGTAAGGATATAACAGCTGTTTGCGGGAGTCAAGGAGGAATGTGTGCCGTACATTCCTCCTTGACTTTTCGGCGTTTTCCGCGTATCTTCTCCGCGCACCATGGCCACGGATATCCGCTTCAAACGCAACTTTTCGATTATCGCCCACATCGACCACGGCAAGACGACCCTCTCGGACCGTCTGCTGGAGTTTACCCACACCATCGGGCAACGCGAGATGCAGGAGCAGCTCCTCGATGCCATGGATTTGGAACGCGAAAAGGGCATCACCATCAAGTCCCACCCCGTGACGATGCAGTACACGGCCAAGGACGGCAACACCTACGAGCTGAACCTCCTTGATACCCCCGGCCACGTGGACTTCTCCTACGAGGTGTCGCGTTCGCTGGCCGCCTGTGACGGCGCGGTGCTCATCGTGGATGCGGCGCAGGGTGTGGAGGCCCAGACGCTCGCCAACATGCACTTGGCGCTCGACCAGCATCTCGAAATCGTGCCCGTCATCAACAAGATTGACCTCCCCAGCGCGAACCTGCCCAATGTCTACCGCCAATTGGAGGATATCGTCTGCATCCCGCACGAGGAAGCGATTCACTGCTCCGCCAAGGCGGGCATCGGCATCGAAGAGGTGCTGGAGGCCATCGTGCAGCGCATCCCCGCCCCCACCCCTGCGGAAGACGAGCGTCTTCGCGCCTTGGTGTTCGACTCCGTGTACGATGCCTACCGCGGCGTTGTGTCCTATGTGCGCCTGGTGAGCGGCAAGGTGTCCCGCGGCGACAAGGTGAAACTCTTTGCCACGGATGAAACCTACGAAGTGAAGGAGGTCGGCATTTTCACCCCCAAGATGCAGGCCGTGGACCATCTGGAGACGGGCGATGTGGGCTACATCATCGCCAACATGAAGTCCGCCGCCGATGTGAAAATCGGCGATACCTACACCAACGTGCTGGAGCCCTGCGCCGAGCCGCTACCCGGCTTCCGCGAGATTCGCCCCATGGTGTTCTCCGGCATCTACCCCGTGGATTCCGCGGACTACGAAGCCCTGAAAGCCGCCATGGCCAAGCTGCAAATCAACGATGCCGCCTTCACCTACATGGGCGAGAGCTCCATCGCGCTCGGCTTCGGCTTCCGCTGCGGCTTCCTCGGCCTGCTGCACATGGAGATTATCCAGGAGCGTTTGCGCCGCGAGTTCAACATGGATGTCATTTCCACCTACCCCTCCGTGATTTACGAAGTGACCCGCACGGACGGCGAGGAGTTGCTCGTGGACAACCCCAGCGTGCTGCCCGAGCCGCAGGAAATCAAGGAAATCCGCGAGCCCATGGTGAAAATCTTCATCATGATTCCCGCCGACTACATCGGCGATATCATGCGCCTTGTCATGGAAAAGCGCGGCGAAGTGACGCACACCGAGACCATCGATGACACGCGCGTCATGCTCACCTGCCGCATCCCCATGGCGGAAATTCTCGTCGATTTCAACGACAAGCTCAAATCCACCACCCGCGGCTACGGCTCCATGGACTACGAGCTGGACGGCTATCAGGCCGCGCAGCTGGTGAAGATGGACATGATGATTGCGGGTGAGCCCGTGGATGCCTTCTCCATGATTGTGCACCGCGAACGCGCGGAGGCGCAGGGCCGCGAGCTCGCGCTCAAGCTCAAAGAGGTGATTCCCCGCCAGCTCTTCACCGTGGCGATTCAGGCCTGCATCGGCGGCAAGATTATCGCCCGCGAAAGCATCACGCCCATGCGCAAGAACGTGACCGCCAAGTGCTACGGCGGTGACGTGACGCGTAAGCGCAAACTGCTCGAAAAGCAGAAAGAAGGTAAGAAGCGCATGAAGGCCATCGGCAAGGTCAACATCCCGCAGGAGGCCTTCATCAACGTGCTCAAGAGCGGCGACTAACCGCCCCGAAAGATGTATAAAAATGGTCTGACGTGTTGCGTCAGACCATTTTTTTCAATTCGAAAAAGCGTCAATCTCACTTCGTGACGCGCAGCACGGGAATGCCGCGGCGGCGGATGAGGTCGTTGGCGGTCTCGGCGGCGGAGCGGTCGAGGTGCAGGGTGTAAGGGGCGCGGTCGAGGGAAATGGAGGTGATATTGTCCTCCGTGGGCTCATCCAGCAGCTGCTCGAACTCCGCGAAGTCGTGCACGGGCTTGCCGTTGACGGCGGTCACGACGGAGAAGCGGGACTCCTCATAGCCCAGCGTGGCGGGCGTGGGGATGACAAGTGTCAGGGCGACGACCTCGCGGATGCCGTCCTCGGCCAGCTGCTGCTCCTGCTGTGTAAGGCGCAGGAAGGAAAGCGGCAGCTCACCGCGGCCGCCTTGGGAGCGCAGCGCACTGAAATAGCTCTCCGACAGGGGCTGGAAGAGCAGCCCGCCCCACAGGATATAGTGCGGGGCTTCATCCTCGCTCAGCTCGCGGCGCAGGGGGCTGTTGTTGAGTGCGCGGTTCAGCTCCACGGGCAGCTGCACCTGCTCGCCGTTGCGGTAGAGGGTGAAGGTGACGCTCTCGCCCAGCGGCTTGAGGATGCGCAGTGCGGCGGCGGCCTCGATGGGTCCGTAGAGCGGGTGGTTGACGCGGCCGCGGGAGTCGATGGGCATGCCCTCCAGCGCAGTGATGACATCACCCGCCGCCAGCCCCGCGTCCGCCGCGGAACCGCCGGGAATGACCTTGCTTACATAGAGCCCCGTCTGCCCTTCCGGCAGCTCAAGATAGCGGCGCAGGGCGGGGTCGTCCAGCTCGGTGAATTGCACGCCGAGCAGGGGGGTGCCGGTTTGGTGATTCTCGGACAGGAAACGCTCCAGCAGCTCGGCGTTGATGAGGCGCAGCATCTGCCCCGCGTCCTCATAGCCATCCGAGATACCGACCAGTTTGCCGTCGCGCACGGCGGGGGCTCCGTGTTCATTGCCATCCGCCAAGGGGGCGGCAAGGCGCAGGTTCTGGCGCGGCACGGCCTCCGAGCTGCCCTGTACGATACCCGAAAGGCAGAAGGGCGTCAGACCATCCACGAAGCCGCCGACTTCCGCGCCGTCTCCCTGTGCCAGCGGCGCACCCACGGCAAGGGGTTTGCGTGTCTCGAAGATGGCGGCATCTTCCTCATGCAGCGGGGTGACGAGGGCGAGGTTCAAGTCGTCGTCGCGGCGGAGAACGCGGGCGGGTACGTTGCGGGATTCATCCGCCGTGGCCAGCTCGACAAAGGTGGCGGCCTGTAGGGGCTTGGCGAGGGTGAGCACGAGATTGTTCCCCAAGTACACGCCCAGCGCACTCTCATTTGCGGGGCGCTCTTTCTGCCATGGCAGCAGAATATTGTAGCCCTGCCCCGTGGCCTTGACGACGAGTACGGCATCCGCGGGGGCGGTTGCGGCGGGTTGCGGCACGGGCTCCTGCGGGGGTGTCTCGGGTTGGGGCGCGGGGGGGTCCGCAGGGGGCGTCGTTGTCACCTCAACGGGGGGGGACGCGGGTTGCGGGGCGTGGTGTTTCTTCGCCTCGGGGTTGGTGCGTTCGGTGGGTTCACAGGCTGTCAGTGCGCCGAGCAGCGGAAGCAGCAGCAACAGGGAAAAGCGTTTCATGAGAGGGGAAAAGGTGGGTCAGGGGTTGAGACGCGCCTCGGCGGGCAGGTTGTAAGCGGCCTTGATGCGGGCGTTTGCTGCGTCGATGACGGCGTTGTCGAACACGAGGGGGCGCGGGGCATCCGCCAGCTCGATGACGGTGAAGGCGGGGCGCTCCTTCCCTTCGGCGGGGTAGAGCAGCTCGTAGAGGTGGGCGAGGCCCTTCACTTCCGTGCCGTTCACGCGGGTGACGATGTGGCGGCCGTAGTTGCCGAAGCGGGCGTTCACCTCATCGGGCAGCACGGTGGTCAGCACCACGATGTCTTCCTTCTCGCGGAAGGCGCCGCCGCGGGTGAAGTCGTCCAGCTCCGTCATGAAATTGCGGGAGGGCAGGCGGTGCGCCTGAATCACATTGCGGTGGAGGGGCTGGAACACCAGACCGCCGAACTCCACATAGCGCGGCAGCTCGCCGTAGGTTTGGGACATGATGCGCCCGCCCGGCAGCGGGGCGAGCTTCACATCCGCCTCCAGCTGCTGCCCCTTGCGCAGCAGCTCGAAATGCAGCACATCGTCCTTGAAAGAGCGTTCGGCAATCTCTTCCAACTGCACGCGCACGCCGTCCAGCTCTATCATGGCGGAGCTGTCCACCGCGAGCCCGTTGACGGCCAGCACGATATCGCCGGGTTGCAACACGCCGTCGCAGGAGCCGCCCTTCACCACATCGGCCACCAGACAGCCGACGCCGGGCTTCTCCAGCCCCGCCTTGCGGCGCAGCGCGGGGTTCTCCGCCTCGGCAAAGGTGGCGCCCAGCTCCACATAGCCGTCGTAGTGCCCGTCCTCGATATCTTGGAGGAAGTGGGCGATGACGGGTACGGGGATGACATAGCCCGTGGAGTTGGCCTCCATGAGACCTTGGAAGGCCACGCCGACCACTTCGTCCCCCTTCAGCACGGGGCCGCCGCTGTTGCCGGGGTTGATGGCGGCATCAATCTGGAGCGCGAGGTGGGAGTCGTTGCGCGGGTGGGAGTATTGGATGGTGTCGATGCGCGACACGATGCCGCGCGTGACGGAAAGGCGGTTGCCGCCGATGGGGAAGCCGATGGCACGCACGGCATCCTCCAGCTGCGGGAGGTCCTTGCTCAGTTGCAGGCAGGGCACGTCCGCAAAGAGCTCGGCATCCTCCACCTCCAGCAGGGCGAGGTCGGCATCATGCGCGATGTGCTTCACGCGGGCGGGCAGCTTACGCGCGTCCGCGTAAGGGGAGAGGTGGATGCGCTCCGCATTGGCGACGACGTGCGCGTTGGTGAGGAAGAGCCCGGGGGCGACCATGAAGCCCGTGCCGTTGCCGCGGCCGAAGGAGCCCGGCTGCCACGGCGTCTTTTCATCGGGCATATGCACGGCGACCTCCACCTTCACGATGCCGCGGTAGGCGGCGGCGAGCGCTTTCTGCTCCTCGGGCGTCACGAGAGGTTCCGGCGCGGGGGCGGGCGCAGACACGGCGGCGGGCATATCCGGGCCGGGCGCAGGAGCAACCGGCTCCGCCGCGGGAGTCTCCGCCGGAGTTATCGCAGAAAGATCTTCCTGCGCTGTCAGGGGTAGCACGGAGCACAGCAGAGCGGCTCCCATCCATGTCATCTTCACCCCCCTATTGTGCCCGCTCCGCCTGCGTTAGTCAAGAAGGATTCTTTTTACCCCGAGAAGAAAGAATCAGGGCAAAAGAAGGCGATGCAGCAGGGAGCATCCCCCGCACCCGGCGGCGGTTGCGGCAGGCCTGTCTTTTTCATGCCGGGCTGCTTTTTCGTTTGCTCCCGTGCGCGAAGTGCGGTAGAATACGGGCACGATGCTCCGTTCCCGCCTCTTCTCCTGCCTGTCGCTTCTGTTGCTCGGTCTGCCCCTGTCGGCAGCGCCGCAGACAACGTTTGCCGATGATGACATCGCCATCCCGGCGGATGAGGCGGAGGAGACGGTGGAAACCGTGAAACTCGGCGGTGAGGATAACGCCGCGGGGCTCCAGCAGGGTGTGCAGCAGGCGGATACATACGAACATACCGCCGCACCCGACTCTCCCACCAATGTGGATGTCGGCAACGCGAGCGACACGCCGGATAACACGCTGACACCGCTCAAACCCGATGAGGCCGTCACCGACCCCACGGTGCACGACCCCTCCCGCGTGGCCTATGCCAACACCCGCCGCAACGCCCGCACCATGTCGCTGGCGGTGCCCGGCCCCCGCGGTCTCATCACCGATCGCAACGGCCTCGTGATGGCCTGTTCCGAGGTGGCGTATCAGCCCTCCCTCGACTTCGGCCAGCTGAAGGACGAAAGCGATGCCGCCATTGTGGCCCTCGGCCGCCGCGTGATCAACGCCTATGAAAAAGCAGGATTCAAGGTGAACACCAAGACGGATGCCCAGCTCATCGACCACTACCGCAACCGCCGTTGGCTGCCGCTGCCCATCGGTCCCGTGGTGCGGGAAAAGGAGCTCGCCAAAATCCGCAAGAAGGCGGAAGCCATCGAGCACGGGCACCTGCTCCCCCTCTACATCCGCAACTACACCTCAAAGACCACGGCCTCTCACATCCTCGGCTACACGGGCGCACAGGCCAAGCTGCCCACGGGCCCCATCAACCACAACGACCCCATCTTCGAGCGTCAGGAGGGGCGCGCGGGGCTGGAGCTCAAGTTCAACAAACAGCTCACGGGGCAGGCGGGCATCTGGCGCCTCATGTTCGATGAGCACGGCAACAAGATTCTCGACGAGCTCCAGACCAAGCCCAAACCCGGCGGCACCATCGTCACCACGCTCAATCTTGAGTGGCAGAAGGCTGCGGAAAAAGCCCTGCGCGAAAACACACTGGGGCGCGGCGCCTTTGTCATGGTGGACGTGAACACAGGCGAAATCGTGGTGCTGGCCTCCGCACCCAACTTCGACCCCAACACCTTCATTCCCTCCATCTCGCAGAAGGATTACGACGCCCTGCGCAACGACCCCAACACGCCGCTGGTGTCGCGTGCGTTTGCGGGCGTCTATCCCCCTGCCTCCACCTTCAAGACCATCACCGTGGCCGCCGCCCTGCGCCACCACATCATCACGGAGGATAGTTACATCAACTGCCCGTACAGCGTGCGCATCGGCGGGCACGAGTTCAAAAACCACAGCAAGTTCAGCGGCTCCATCAACTGCGTGACCGCCCTCGTGCTCTCTAACAATCCCTTCATGTACCAGGTGGCTGCCACACTGGAGCCCCGCCTCGGTGCGCAGCGTCTCTGCGAGACCGCACGCCGCTTCGGCTACGGCCGCACCACCGGCATTCCCCTGCCCGACAAAGCGGGCAACGTGCCGGATGAAAACTGGATGCAACGCAACTACGGCCGCGGGTTCATGGCGGGTGATGCCGCCAACATGGCCATCGGTCAGGGTGCCATCCTCGCCACGCCTTTGCAGGTGGCGCACGCCATCTCAGGCATTGCCAACGGCTCCTACCTGCCCAAGCTCCAGCTCATCCGCCAAGTGCTGGATTCCGACGGCAACGCGGTCTACCAGTTCACCCCGGCGGTGGAAAGCTCGCTCAAGGACATGGCGGGGCCGCTCGTCTCCGTCCGCAAAGGCATGAAGGCGGTGGTGAACGGCGGTACGGGGCGCCGCGCCGCGCTGAGCTATGTCTCCAACGCCGGCAAGACCGGCACCGCCCAGTGGGGTAAGCCCAGTGACGACTGCCGCCTCGCATGGTTCGCGGGTTTCCTGCCGGCGGATGAACCGCGCTACGCCTACGTCGCCCTTTACGAAGGCAAGCCGCACCAGCGCATTTCAGGCGGCCACATGGCCGCCGCCGTGGTCAAGAGCTTCTTTGAGAGCATCAAACCGAGCATGCAGGAGGCTCTCGCCGAAGAGCAGGCCGCCCGCGCTGATGCAGACGACCCCGATGCCGCCGAAGAGCTGACCGAAGAGGAACAGGAACAGGCGGAACGCGAAGCCGCCGAACGCGCCAAGGCAGAGGAAGAAGCCCGCTTGCGTCAGGAAGCCGAAAAGCGCAACAGCCGCAGCGGCTGGGATGACGGACGTGCCAGACATTGATGCGTGCGGCGCAAGCCGACGGGATAAAAAAAGAGGTCCGGCATACCCGCCGAACCTCTTTTTATTCCTATGCGAACGAAGCAAGCAAGTCTGACCTGCCCCTCGGCCTTCGCATCCCGCCTGTATCAGAAGGGGATGTCGTCCTCTTCCTCCATGGGCGCAGGAGGGGGCGTCTGGCGGGGAGCAGGCTGCTGATAACCGCCGTTGCCGCCCTGTTGCTGATAGCCGCCGTTATTGCCGTAGTTGTTGCGGTTCTGCTGGTAGCTGCCCTGCTGTTGATAACCGCCGTTGCCGCCGTAATTGTTCCGGCTCTGCTGGTAACCGCCGTTACCGCCGCCCTGCTGGGCGCCGTCGCGGCTGCCGATGAGCTGCAGGTTCTCCGCCACCACACGGATGCGGCTGCGCTTCTGGCCCGTCTGCTTGTCGTCCCATGTATCCATCTGCAGGCGCCCTTCGATGAAGACGGGGCGTCCCTTAGCGAGGTATTGACCGGCGACCTCCGCCTGACGCCCCCAGCAGGTCACGTCGATGAAGACGACCTCCTCGCGGCGTTCGCCCTCGTTGGGGCCGTTGGAGATGCGGCTGACGGCGAGGCGCAGTTCAGTAACGGAGTTGCCGCGGGGCGTGGTGCGGACATCGGGGTCGGCAGTCAGGTTGCCGATAAGCATGACCTTGTTGAGAGTAGCCATAGTGTGCGTAATCGTAGTGAGTCGTAATAAATAAGGGGAGTCGGCGCCGCGGGGGCACCGCCTGTCGTGTTGTGCTCATCGTACTCGTTTCCAAACACGAACACAAGCAAAAAATCTCGGGACTGTGTTCCTGCCCACACGCGCGAGTGCCGCGGGGGATAGGGACTCGCAGGCATATCCCCCAGGGCGATTGCTGAGAGTTTATCGATGGGTGATTTGCTCGACAAATCCTCATTTTTCCCCATCTTCTTCCGCCTGTATCAGCTCCGCGAGGCGGGCTTTGAAGGGGGCGGTGAGGCGGGGGATGCCGAAGAAGGTGGCGACGCCTTTGAGGTGGTCGTCGCAGCCGCGGATGCACTTGAGGTGGGCGTGCACGAGGGCAACGGCAGCCAGCAGCTCACTGTCGGGGATGTCATCCCACGCGCGGGGGCCGTGTTGGCGGGGATGCATGGTGAGTGCCGCTTCCGCAGAGAGCAGGATGGTGCCCTGCGGCTCGGCGACACGGAAGAGTTTTCCCTGAGCCGCCAGCTTGTCGATGAGCTCCCCGATGCGCCTCTTCAGCGGCGCGGTGAGCGCGGGGGTCAGCGGGGCGAGCTCGCGAAGGCGGGCCAACAAAAATTCTTCTTTCATCGGCCCCTCCTGCCGCACGAGGGCGAGCAGGTGCGGGCGCAGACTGGCGTCGCTCATCTCGAAGAGCGGGGGCAGCACCATGTCGGGGACATAGGCGGCATAGGCATCTGCCACGAGCGGGGCGGCGATTTCGGGCTTGGCGGCCACGGGGGCGGGTGCGCTTTCCGTTTCGGTCGCTTCCATGGCTTCTGCGAGGGAGGGCAGCTCTGCGGGCTTCACGGGGCCGGCTTGGCGGAATTCGTTCAGGCGGGCGTCAATTTTCTCCAAACAGGCTTCGCTGTTGCGCCACCACTCCATGCTCCACACGGGGATGAGCCGCCAACCCAGACCCGTGAGCACCGAGCTGCGGAGCACATCGCGGTCGCGTGCCGTGGCGGCGGCGGCGTAGGCCTTGCCATCCAGCGTGATGCCTGCCATGATTTCACCCGCGCGGTCGGGGCTTTCCACGGCGATATCGATGCGGTAGTCCGAGACACCCACGCGGCACTTGCAGCTCCAACCCTTCTCGTTGAGGCGGGCGGCAATGACATCCGCGAGGTCCTGTGTGCTGTCTGCCTTGCCTGCGGATTGGAGGCGCAGGTAGGATTCCGCGCCGCGGCGGGCGTAGTCCAGGAAGCCGCGCAGATCCGCTGCGCCGTGCGCCTGCGTGCGGTTCAGGTCGATGTCCTCCGGCTTCAGCGAGGTGAAGACATGCATGGCGTTGCGCGCGCGGGTGACCGCCACGTTCAGGCGGCGTTCCCCGCCCGCGAGGTTCAGCGGGCCGAAGTTCATCGACAATTTGCCCTTGGCATCCGGCCCGTAGGTGGTGGAGAAGTAAATGACGCCGCGTTCATCACCCTGCACGTTTTCGAGGTTTTTCACGAACACGGCCTCCGGGTTGTTCTCCGAGAAGAAAGGTTCGAGGGAATCATCCGCCTCGCGGGCATCTTCCAACAAATCTTCGATGTAGGCCTGCTGCTGGGCGTTGAAGGTCACGATGCCGATGCTTGTCGCCTCCGTGTAGCGGAAGTCGGGGGCGCACAGGGTGTCCAGCACGTGCGCCACGAGGGCGCGTGCCTCCGCCTGATTGATGCGCTTCGTGCTGCCGGATTCGTACACGCCGCCGATATAGTGGTATTGCAGCGCGTTGTCCGCCATCACGGGGGCGGGGAAGGTGGAGAGCTTTTGGTCGTAGTAGTTGCGGTTGGAGAAAGCAATCAGGTTTTCCGACTTGCTGCGGTAGTGCCATGTCAGGTTCATCTGCGGGATGGCGCAGGCAATACACTCATCGAGGATACTTTCAAGGTCCTGCTCGGTGGTGCTGTCCTCTTCCTCCTCCGTCTTGCTGCGGGAGAAGAAGCTGGTGGGCGGCATCTGCTTGGGATCGCCCACGATGACGGCGTTGCGGCCGCGGGCAATGGCACCGACGGCATCCCAGACGGGAATCTGCGAGGCCTCATCGAAAATCACGATATCGAAGAGCTCCGTATCCGCGGCCAGATACTGCGCCACGGAGAGCGGGCTCATCAGCATGCAGGGCTTGAGCTGCGTGAGCAGGTGCGGCACGGATGCAATGAGCTGGCGCAGCGGCATATGCGCGCGTTGCTTGGAAAGCTCGCGCTGCAGCAGGGCCACCTCTGTGCCGTAGGGCGCAGTCTTGGCCCCGCGGATGAGCAGGCTGCGGATGTGGGCGGAGGTTGCCTTCATCACCGCTTCGTCCGCCTCGCGGAAGTGGCGGATGTGCCCCTCGTGCAGCGGGCCGGAGAATGTTTTGAGGGTGTCGATGCCATCTGCAGCGGCGCGCAGGCGGCGGCGGGCAATCGCGGTGCGCAGTGCCGTTTTGAGGTCACCGGTGCTGAGCTCTGCGCGGCTTTCATAGGCCGCGAGGGTGCGGACATCGGGGTGTGCGGCATCGTTGAGCTTGGCGTTCCAGAGCACGAGGTCGCGCCACTGCGCGCGGAAGCCGAGCAGCTGCTCCGCCCAATCCGCGGGGTGGGCCGTTGTGTCCGTGGCGGTGAGGCGGGCGAGCTGCGTTTGTTCCTCGGCCAGCAGGCGGTTGAGCTCGTTGAGCTGCGCGAGCTCGCGGGCGGCGGTGCGCAGCAGGCCCGTCGTGTCGCGCAGGAGGGCGGCGGCCGAGTCTTCCGTCTCGCCTGCAGCGGGGCTCAGGGCGGCGGCGGTCGTCTCTGCGGCGGCGACCTCCTCCGCCGTCAGCTCCGTGCCGCGGCGCAGGAGCTCGGGCAGCGTGTCCGCAGGCAGGGCGGCGAGGGCTTTTTTTGCCTCTCGCATGGCGACAAGGGCCTGCAAATCGCGCAGGCAGTTCGGCTTGCGGTTGTCAGAGGCCATGAGCTGCAGCAGCTTGCCGATGCGGCGCAGCGCGAAGAAGCGCGGCAGGAACCACGAAACCGTCGCCATGCGGCACTCGCGCAGCAGGGTGTCCAGCTCGGGGTCTTCCGTCGTCTTCTCGGGGTAGCTCAGGCTGAGTTCCGCGCGTTGGCGTCGGTATTCCTCTGCCTGCGGCAGCAGGGTTTTCAAGGTGCGGAGCGTCTCCGCCGCGCGGGAGGGCAGCAGGGCCAGCGCGCGCTCTTTTTCTGCGGGGGTGTTGCAGGCCGCGAGCACGGGCAGCACGCCGCAGAGCACGCCTTCCTCCGCCGTCTCGGGCAGGTGCAGCTGCGTGCGCAGGGCGGCGAGGCAGCCGTGCCTCTCGCGGGCGAGACGGGTGTAGGCGGTGAGGTGCGCGAAAAGGTCCTCCTCCCAGCCCATCGAATACTCCCGCTGCGCCAGCAGGGCGCGTTTCTCCGCGGGCAGGGAACGCACGGTGCCGTAGTACAGTGCCACCTCGCCCGCCTCCGTCAGCAGCTCGTGCAGGCGTTCGCGGGTGAGGGTCAGCGGGTCATCCGCGCAGGGGGTGAAGTCGGGCAGCTCGGGGTGCTCGCTCACCAGCGTGACAGCCTCGTAGAGCGTGCCGCCGTCCGGGTAGGGCTTGTGCATCTCCCACGGCAGGAGGTTGAGGCGCGAGCGCAGGTCGGCCATGGAGTAGGTGTCTTCGTTCCAGTTGTCCTCCTTCGCGCCCGCGCTGATGGCCTCCACCGCGGCCTTGAACTGCGCGAGCACCGCTTTCTTGTTGGCCTTGTTAGAGTGTAATTCCAAACAAAAATCCTCCAGCCCGATGCGTTTGAGACGCTTGTGTACCACCTGCAGAGCGGCGGCCTTCTCTGCCACGAAGAGCACCTTTTTGCCGTGGGCGAGGCAGTGCGCAATCATGTTGGTGATGGTCTGGCTCTTGCCTGTGCCGGGAGGCCCGAAGAGCACAAAGCTCTTGCCGCGGCCGGCGGCAATGACGGCGGCAAGCTGGGAGGAGTCCGACGACAGGGGAGTGAACACCTTGGCGGCGTCCACATCGTTGTCCAGCTTGCGGACATCGGGGAAGCCCGCTTCCTCCGGGAAGACGGAGCGTTTCTCAGCCGCAATCTGCGCGACGATGGGGTTCTGCAACAGCTGCGCCTTGCGGTCGGTCATGTCCTTCCACATCAGGTACTTGGTGAAGGAGAAGGTGCCGAGGGTGCAGGTTTCCGCCACCTCCCAACCGGGCTGCGAGGTGACGGCGCGGCGGACGATGTTGAAAATCTTCGGCACATCCAGCCCGGACTCATCGGTGGGCAGCTCGCCCTCCAGCTCGGGGATGCGGAGGGAGAACTCCGTCTTCAGCAGCTCCAGCAGGGTGGAGTTGATGCGCGTTTCCTCGTCGCTGCCGCGCAGGGTGAAGCCCGCGCGCACGCTGGGGCGTGTCAGCCGCACGGGCAGCAGCAGCAGCGGGGCGTAGTAGGCGCGCTCGTGTGCGTCCTTGCGGTACCACTTCAGGAAACCGCAGGCCACATAGAGCGTGTTGGCACCGCTCTCCTCCATTTCGCGTTTGGTGGCGTTGTAGAGCCCTTGCAGGCCGCGTTGCAGCTCGCTCTCGCGCAGCAGGGAGACGAGCTCGTTCTTGGCGAACATGGATTGCACGCAGTCGCCGATGCGCTCCGCCATCTCGGCGGTGGCGGTGCCGTGCTGCATCTGCGAGGTGATGGTCCAGTAGGTCTCGGGGATGCTCTTCACGCGGAAGGAGGCACCCGCGGCGAGCTTGTCCTCCAACTTGCCGACATCGGGCAGCAGCAGGCGCAGCTGGCGCTTGCCGTCCGTGCGGGTGTTGAGCAGGTTGTTGCGCAGGGAAAGGTCCAGCAATTTGAGCTGCCAGTTGTCCATGCGGGTGCGCGGGGCCTCGGTGATGAGCTCGTCCTCATCCCGCGCGGGCGGGGCGGGGGCCACATCAACCAAATCGCCGTGCAGAATGGGGTGGATACTGCATTCCTGCCAAAGCTTGCGGATGTCGAGGGCTTGGAAGTAGTCGCCGTCCTCCAGGCGGAAGAGTTTTTCTTCACCCGCGGCCGTGGCGGTGCCGAAGGGCAGCGGCTCGCGTTGCTCGTCGCGGTTGAGGGCGGTGGTCTCCAACACCAGCAGCTTGCCCTGCTTCATGAGGTTGCGGACGGTGGCGGCAGGCGTCATCTGGGGGGAGGGGAGGGGCCGGTTCTCCGTCATGACGCCGAGGAAGGCGTGCCCGTCGGTGAGGATGACGAAGGGGTTGTAGCCCATGCGTGCGGTGCAGGCGGCCAGCAGCAGGGTGGAATCCAGGCAGGTGGATTGGCGATGCTCCAGAATGAAAGAGGGGGTGCGCACGCGCTGGCCCACACCTTCGTCGCGCCAGCTCTTGGGCGGCAGGGCGTAGTCGATGTTCTGCGCGGCCAGCGTGTCCCACAGGGCGGTCAGGCAGGCGCGGGTGCCCGCTGCGTCCTCGTTGTAGCCGCGCCACTCGGTCGTGCGGTGCAGGGCGGCCTTCGTCTCCTCCAGAATGCGGTCCACGGCGGGGTCGTTCGGCAGGGTGAGGGCGGCCAGCAGCTCGGGGTACTCATTCCCGCCCGCCCAAGAGTTGTAGGCCAGCCATTTGAAATCGTCCTCCTGCCGCGCCAGCACGGCGCCGTCTTGATCGAGCACCTCCACGCAGATGTGCCCGGGCTCCTCCTCGGTGAGAGCCATGAGACGCTCATCATCAAAGGCGGGGCATTCCCCGCACCAATCATAACTGTCCCCCGCGCGCAGGGAGGGCAGCGGGATGCGCTGCTCCGCGCAGTAATCCGGGCTCACGGCAATGCGCAGAGAAGCGCCCTCGATATCCGCGGCGGCATCGACACGCAGGTTCCACAGCACGGGGCGGCTGTTGCGCAGGTAAACGAGCGAGGAGTAGCGGTAGGTGGCAATGCGCAGCGAGACGGGCGAGGCGGTGTTCATGAAAAATGCGTTTTCCCCACTATACACCAAAAAACAGGCAGACGCAAACGGGATTTTTGATATGTGCTCCTAGCCATGCCACCGCGCATCGAGCGAAGCGAGCGGAACTCAAACTTCGTACATTCAGCTCGCCAAACCACCCTATGGGATGGTCATGAGCAAAACGCCCTCCCCTATCAGAACTTGAAGCGGAAACCGGCGTGGTAGGCCGTGCCCCAGCGTCCGCGGTCGTAGGGTTGGTCGTCGTGGCAGTGCTTGCCGCTGTCGCGCAGCAGAGTGGCCAGACCCACCATGACACCCAGTTTGTCGCTGAACTGGTAGCCGTATTCGACATTCAGGGTGGCGGAGAGGCGTTGCCCCGTGGCGGAGGCATGCGCCAGCGCCAGGTCAACCGTCACGCCGGAGTTGTTCGTCAGCTTGGTGTAGAGCCCCAGGTCGCCGAAGCCTTCGATGTCGTTGTTGCGGCCTTTGTCAACGGATTGCTGCATCCCGAAGTCGAAGAAGGGTGTCAGGCGTTCCCCTTTGTGCATATAGTAGCCCGTGAGCTCCAGTTGGTTCTCCATCTCCTTCAGGGAGTTGCGGTTGTTGGCGAAGTGGACCTCAATGCTGGCGAAGTCCTTCTCCGTGAACGCGCCGTTGAACATGAGGGAAGCTTCATATTCCCACTCCTTGTAGTGTGTGCGGGCATCGCCGTAGTCGGGGATATGCACACGCGCTTTATCCCAAGCTTCGTAGCCGCCGAGGGTGAGGGTCAACCAATCCTCGATGCCGTAGTAGATGGTCTGGGAGGTGCCGATGAAGTTGTAGCGCGTTTGGTTGGTCTTGCCCTGGGCGCGGACGCCGAGGGCTTCGACATACAACTCATGGGCTTCGGGCCCGAAACAGGGATTGATGAGATTGTCATCCGCACAGGCGGCGGTGGCGGACAACGCGCCCAGAACAGCGAGAGAGAGAGCCTTTTTCATGGTCGGTTCAGTCGGATGGGGGGGGGAGAAACGGATATCAGAGCTTGAAGTCCACGTATTCATCCCACTTTTCACAGGGGGTCAGGCGCAGGGTCTTTTCCTCCATGTCGTACACGCTGTTATAGCCGGTCTCCCAGACGAGGTAGGGGTTGTGGGTGGGGGAGCTGTTGTTGAACTCGCGGATGCTCTCGTTGATGTAGGCAAGGAAGTCCTTGTCATCGTGCGGCGTGTTGACGGAGAAGTGCATCCCCTTCACGGGATTATCGTAGAACTCGGAGTACCAGAAGGGCTCGGTATCCCGGGAGTAGGTCTGAGAGTAGGCGACGCGGCGCATGAGCTGCCGCATCCCCTCCACGGAGTTGCCTTCGTTGTAGTGCTTGCGGAGGATGTCGGCGCGCTCGATGCCGCAGGAGTGAGGGGTGAGCTCGGGCGTGGTGAGGTAGTAGTTGGTCATCACCTTGTGCTTGTCGGTGACATACATCTTGTCATCCTTCACCTCCACGACATAGGTGCTGTGCTTGTCGGAAATCATCCAGTGCAGCGTAGGGCTGTTGTCGGCAAAGACGATGTTGGCTTCCTCCAGCAGTTTCACGGCCTGGTGGGCGCTCGTGGCGTGAGCGAGGACATAGGGGATGACGCCGGCGGAGGTCAGCGTGACCTTGGCACCGGGTTTGGTGCCCTTGTCCGTGATGTTGGAGTCCTGCTCATCAATCATGTTGATGTTGCAGGCGACGCCGTGCTCATTCACGCCGTCCAGCAGGGAGGCGGGGATGCTCTTGAGCAGGTCCGTGTTCTTCTCCAGCGCCGCGATATCGGGCTTACCGATGCTCTGATGCTCCGCGATATTAACGATGAGCTGCGGGGATGCCGTGACCCCCATGTAAGCGGCCGTGCCTTCGCCGCGGTCCGCCCAGACCACAAAGACAGGGTGGGCGGAGCGGAAGTAGTCCAGATTGCGGCCGTAGAAGCGGCCGTTGGTCACGGCGGAGCAGCCCCAGCGAACGGGCTTGCCGCTCACGTTGTTCTGCCCCATCAGATTCTTCATGTCGATTTCGAAGAACTTGATATCGCCGGGTTTGACACGCATGGTGTAGATGTTGTCGTTCACCTTGTGCAGTGTCAGGAAATCCTGAGGCTTGGTCGCATCGGCCGCGGAAGCATCGAGCACCGCAAGGGCGGCCAGCAGAGAAAAAACGTAGTATTTCATGGTGGTGGAACGGATTGGGTGGAAATCATCCGTTGCCGTCAGATTATAACAGACACCGCACGAGGACAAGCGCAAAATGGAGGCGGAAAAGGGAAAGCTCACGCCGTTGTTCACCTTTCGTGAATAAAAAAATCCCTGCGTGATGTGCCCAACATTTTTTATGTTAATGCCTTGTGCGGATAAATGCCCATTTCCTCATGTTGAGGCGATGATGAACATTTTGTGGAGTGCCGCCAAGCGAGATTTATCGGGATAATTTAGGATTTGTCGAGATGTACAAAGTACAAACATTCATTTATCGGGTTCTTGTCGTCACTTCCGCGCGGGTGCAGCGGGTGAGTTCGATGCGTGCGTTGGCGACGACATCCTCACGGCAGAGGGCGAGGTGGTGTTTGCAGGCAAGCTCCAGCGTGGCATCCGTGGCGGCGGTATCGCGAACGGCGATGCCCGCGGCTCCCATGGCGGCAAAGCGGTTTTCGTACTCCTCGCGGTTTTCGAGGGTGATGGTGACGCCGAGGGGCTCCAGCGTGCGGGGCATCCACGGGCGCATGGTAGGCGTGCTGACGGAGACTTCGCACCCCGCCTGCAGAGCGGCCATGAGGGCGATGCTCAGGTCGATGTCGCTCATGGCCTTCTCCGCGCGGAGGCAGAGGGAGACGGGGCGGTAGACCATCGTCGTTTCGCGGGCGGGGCTCTTGCTCAGCGTGTGGGTGACGGAGAAGTGGTGCTCCCACCAGTAGGAGATGGAATCCGCCGCGGCGCTGAGGCGGGTTGTCTCCTCGGGCGAGGGCTTGGGGGAGAGCATTTCCCACGGCGTGAAGGCCACCGTGCGCTGCCCCGCGCGGTACTGCGGGCGGCCGACCTCCTGCCAGCGGGAGAGGGCGGCGAGGAAATCGCAGCTGCCGGGCAAAGATGCAATCCCCTTTGTGCTGCCGTATGGCTGTGTGCCGGCGCGGAAGGCGGGCAGAGTGTTGATGCCGCGGCAAGCCACTTGGATTTCGCGGCTCCAGAGGGCAATCTCGTCCTTGTCCTGCGAGAAGAGGACGGCGGCGAATCCGCGGGCGCGTTCGCGCTGTAGCACGATAGCGTCCACGGTGTCCTGTACGCGGATGAGACCGATGGCGGGCACATTGTGAGCGGCAAGAGAGAAGACGCTCTGCGGGCCGAGACCGATGCGGATGCCGGGGGTGAAGAGAAGGGAGTCCATCTCCTCCGCGCGGTGGGGAGGCACCAGCCAGACGCCCTCCTGCGTGTCGGTGCGGAGCAGCTCCAGTTCCTCGGGCTCGGGGCGGCGGGCAAGGGTGGCGATGGTGCCGCCTTCTACACGACCGGGCAAGGCGGTGAGGCCGGTCGCCGCGTCGCGCAGGGCGTTCATGAAGGCCTGGTTGTCATACAGCGCGGCGTGCACAAGGATGAGGTGCGGCTGTGCGGCATCCTGACCGCTGCGGCGGAAGAGGGCGGGGATGAGCGTGCGGATGGCCTGTTGCCAATCGCAGCCGGAGGCGAGATACACCGTGGGCTGACCGGGGGTGCCGCCGAAGAGCGGGCGCTGCGGCACACGGCGTGCCCAAGCGGCCGTGTGCTCGGCATTGGCATGGGCGCAGAGGGCATCCACGCGCGGGTCGACCAGCAGCTTCTCCGCCATCTGGTTGTCCAGACAAGGCACCATCTGGAGGGCGGGGGCGGCCATGCCCGCTTCCGCGCAGAGGGCGGCAAGGCGGTGGCCGATGAGCATGCTGTGCTGCGCGGGTTTGTAGAGAATCGTGTTGCCCGTGACCCAGGCGGCGGCGATATCGGCCACGGCTTCGGCAAGGGGGTGGACACGGCTCGGCACAACGGCGATGACGCCGAGCGGGGTCGGGCGCGTGCCGTCCTCAAACCCGGGTTGCACGGCCAGCCATTCATAATAGCGGCAGGCATCGACGGCGGCGAGGATTTCTTCATCCGCCTCCCCCACGGTGAAGCCGGCGTCGCGCACCAGCAGGGCGACGAGCTCCGTGGTGTGCTTGGTGAGCAGGCGGGCAAGTTTCAGCAGGGTTTCGCGGCGCGTCTCGGCCGTCTCGGGCTCGCGGGCGGTGGCGCGGGTGGCGAGGTCGAGGAAGCGGTCCACGGCGTTGAAATCCGCCGCAGTATAGCGATAGTCTGCGGTTTCGGGCGCAGAGAGGGAGCGGGAGATGCCATGCAGCGGGCTGTCGGCGGGTTTGCCGTCCAGTATCAGGGGCAGCTCGGCCTGTTCGCGCTCATGTTCGGCCTCGGCAGCCTTGTAGAGGGAATCGATGCGCTCGGTATCCGCGATGCCGCTGTTGGGCGTGGCGCGGAAGATTTCGTCGCGACTCTTGCTCTCGTTGAGGGTTTCGCTGCGGGGGCTGAACGCAGCGAGGAAGTGCTGGCGCATGCGCCCCCAGCCGAGGGAGGCGGTGTCCAGCGCACAGCCGGAGGCGATGAAACCGTCCGGGCGGGAGAGCTCGCTGACGAGGCGGAAGAGGTGGTTCTCGAAGCCGCTGTCATCACCCACAGGGCTCACGCCCGCGCAGAGGGTGATGTGCGCCCCTTCCGCGGCCAGCAGACGGCCGATGTGATTGGCGAGGCCCGAGAGGAAGCAGAAGGGCGGCAGCCCCTCGCGACCGCTGCGCCCCCAATCGAGCAGGGCGTAGGCAAGATCAAAGGTGTTGTGGGAGCCGATGATGGGGGTGACGGCCTTTGCGGGGGCGGCGATGGCAGCGTGTACCAGCTGTTTGTAGGCGGCCTCCGTCTCCGCCTTGCTCGCGCAGACGGCGTTGGCGCTGCCGTAGACGGCACTGTGCTCCTGCTCCGCCTCCAGATGCGAGCCCTTGACGAGCAGCACCTTGAGCGGCTTGGCGCCCTTGGCGGCGCGCGCACCCGCCCATTCGATGAACTCGCGGAGCAGCGCGGGGGTATTGCGGAGATAGGCGGGCAGCTCCACAGCCACATCGACACGATGGAACTCCGCGGGGGAGAGAGCAAGGCGCACCGCCTCCGCCGTGAGGGGGTGCAAGGGAGATTCGCCGAGCTCCAACATCAGCGGGCGGGATTTGCCGCCCTTCAGAGAGACGCGGAACAGGTCCTTGAGCTTTTCGGCCAGCAGGTGCGCACCATGCGTGGGGGCATAGGGGTCGAGGTGCGGCACGAGGCGCCACGGCTGGATGACGACGCCGACGCCCTCCTGCTTGGTGAGGGTGGCCTCCAGATTGCGGAAGTACTGCTCCGCCGTCTTGGGGCCGAAGACCTCGGGCACCATGGGATTGATGGCGGGCGTCAGGCCGTCCTTGGCGAACTCGCGGACACGCTTGGAAAGCTTTTCGACCTGCGTGGGCAGGGTCAGCTCACCGAAGGTGGAGCGGAAGACACGGCGCACCTCGGCGATGGCGGTCTGCTGCATACCGCCCGCGGCCATGGCAGCCGCCTTGAAGCGCATCTTGCCCATCGTGCTGAAAATGGGCGGCACCCCGCCGTGCGCACTGAGGAGCTTTTTGAGGTTGTCCGCCTGTTCGGCGGGTGTGGCGGCATGGAAGACATTGGCGGTCAGCACGCGCACGAACTCGCGGTGCTTCTCCTCCGCAGCCATGCGCCCCAGGGCCGACAACAGCGTGCGCTCATCGCCTTTCAGCTTGCGGAGGGATTCCTCTAACAAATCCTGCGCCAGCTCCGCCGAGCGTTGCGTGAGGGTACGATCATCCCACTTGCGGCGTTTGGCTTCTTCCAGTTGCGCTTTGATATCGAGGTCCCCCATGGCGTGCGGCTATTGTACCGATTTGCCCGCATGGACGCAAGCCAAAAAACGAGCACGACAAATGAGCAGTTTGTCGAACTGAATGTACGAAGTACGATGTACGATGTACG
>CALBJX010000067.1 GCA_937893015.1 uncultured Verrucomicrobiales bacterium
CCAACCTGCTGAAGCCCGCGCTGGCCCGCGGCGAGCTGCGCACCATCGGCGCCACGACCTTGGATGAATACCGCAAGTACATCGAAAAGGATGCCGCGCTGGAGCGCCGCTTCCAACCCGTGTATGTGGCGGAGCCGAGCGTGGAGGACACGATTGCCATCCTGCGCGGTCTGAAGGAACGCTACGAGGTGCACCACGGCGTCCACATCACGGACGGCGCGCTGGTCGCCGCCGCGACGCTGAGCAACCGCTACATCTCCGACCGCTTCCTGCCGGACAAGGCCGTGGACCTCGTGGACGAAGCCGCCGCCCGCCTCAAGATTGAGCTGGACAGCATGCCCGCCGAGATTGACGAGCTGAACCGCGCCGCCATGCAGCTGGAGATGGAACGCCAGGCCCTCGCCAAGGAAAAGGACGAGGACTCCAAGCAGCGTCTCGACAAAATTTCCCGCGAACTTGCGGATACCAAGGAAAAGAGTGACGCGCTCATCGCCCGCTGGAAGAACGAAAAGGAAGTCGTGACCAAGGCGCGCGACGCGCAGAAACGCATCGACGCCCTGCGCACGGAGGCCGAGCAGGCGCAGCGCAAGGGCGACCTCGGGCGCGCGTCCGCCATCCTCTACGGCGAGATTCCCGCCGCCGAAACCGCCGCCAAGGAAGCGCGTGCTGCGCTGGCGGAGCTGCAACGCAGCGGCGAAGGGCTTCTTAAGGAGGAGGTGACGGAGGCGGATATCGCCAAGGTGGTCTCCACGTGGACGGGCATCCCCGCCGCCCGCATGGCGGAGGGCGAGCGCGAAAAGCTCCTGCACATGGAGGAGCGCATCGGCGCGCGCCTCATCGGCCAAAAGGACGCGGTGAAAGCCGTGGCCGATGCCGTGCGCCGCTCCCGCGCGGGGCTGCAGGACGAGAACCGCCCGCTGGGCTCCTTCATCTTCCTCGGCCCCACGGGCGTGGGCAAGACGGAGCTGGCCAAGGCTCTCGCGGAGTTCCTCTTCGATGACGAAGCCGCCATGGTGCGCATCGACATGAGCGAGTACATGGAGAAGCACAGCGTCTCCCGCCTCATCGGTGCGCCTCCCGGGTATGTGGGCTATGATGAGGGCGGCCAGCTGACGGAAGCCGTGCGCCGCCGTCCCTACAGCGTCGTCCTCTTCGATGAAATCGAAAAGGCCCACCCGGATGTGTTCAACGTGCTCCTGCAGGTGCTCGATGACGGCCGCATCACGGACGGCCAAGGGCGCACGGTGGACTTCACCAACACCGTGCTCATCATGACGAGCAACATCGGCAGCGCGTACATCCTGACGGAGACGGACAAGGACGCCCGCAACGCCAAGACCATGGAGGCCCTGCGCACGCACTTCCGCCCCGAGTTCCTGAACCGCATTGACGAGACCATCCTCTTCGACCGCCTGAGCGAAGATGACCTCAAGCACATCGTGGGCATCCAGCTCGCGCGTGTCGAAAAACGTCTTGCCGCCCGCGGGCTCAAGCTGGAGCTGACGGATGCCGCCGCCGCGCTTGTCGCCTCCCACGGCTACGACCCCGTGTACGGTGCCCGCCCGCTCAAACGCGCCATCCAGCGCGACATTCTCGACCCGCTCAGCATGGCCATCCTCTCGGGCAAGTTCCCCGAGGGCAGCACCATCCGCACCGAGGCCGAGGACGGCCGCATCGTCTTCCGCTGAGGACGTCTCTACGCCATATTAAAAAGCCCACCCGCGCTTCCGCGGATGGGCTTTTGCTTCAAAGTGATTTGTTTGCTTTTAGTGGCGGCGACGACGCGCAGCCAGACCGACGAGGGCCAGCAGACTCAGCGTAGCCGTGGCAGGCTCGGGGGTGGCCGTAATGCTGAGCTTCACCAAGGGAGCTTCGTTGCTCCAGTTTGTATTAAAGTTAAAGTCGGCATCGGACTTTTCCGAAGAAACACCCATCCACTCGACAGAAGCGCCACTGAGGCCCCAAATATCAGCCGTAGCAAGGGACAGACCTTCATCCGAGCTAGTGGTAGAAATCGTCACTGTCAGCGTATCGTTCATGCTCACAACAAGGTCGGACGTACTAAGCGTCATCCATGCGCCACTGCGATGAGTTTCCAAATTACCGCTCACCGACTGCCCCGTGCCATTCACTGTAACCGTCATCGAACGCTGGCCATCCTGACACCAGCCGTTTGAGTTGACCAGATAGGAGAGCGAATTAAGAGTAATGGAAGCTTTGGGGTGAATCGTGTCAGCGTTGTAAAGCCCGTTGAGGGTTACAGTGAAGCTGATGGAGCCATCGTCAAATTTCTTACCGGTATTACCGGCAGGAAGATAACTGCGATTCCAGCCGACATTGGCCTCATTAGCCGTTCCCTGTGTGATCATATCGGAATAGTCATCCAAAATGGCAGACATCGTGGTAGTGACTCCGGCTTTCGTGACAGAGATGCCTGTGGTCAGCATTGTGTTAATCTCTTCTGCCTGAGCTACGCAGCCCAGAAGAAGCAGAGCAAACAGAGTTTTTTTCATAGTTTACTTTATGCGTATATGGTTGATAATGTGCAGACGCGGCGGGAAATCCATGCACGTGATATGGCGTTTTCGCCCACCCCTGCGGGGCGAAGTATACAGCATTCTAAATGCTGTAGGCATCCATGAAATACGTAAGATATTGAACGTGTGGTTCGGCGGCTCTTGTATCTCATTCGCGCATTGCATATGCTCGATGTGCATGATACTTCCGCTCCATGCTCCACTCCGCTTTTTCTCAACATTTTCTGCATATTTGTCTTGCTACAGCATTTAGAATGCTGTAGGCAAGAAAAATGTGCAAAAAAGCCGTAAGGACATAGACGAACCATTGCCACCCCATGGCAGCCTGACATATGAGGATTTATCGTGCCGCAGACCGGAACACAAAAACCGCCTGAGTGAGAATACTCAGGCGGTTTAATATCGTGGGCTGTTGCTGCTCGCTTCAGTCGATGTTATCGAAAATTTCTTCGGGCTTGAAGAAGCGCTTGATTTCCGCTTCGGCACTTTCGGGGGAGTCGGAGGCGTGGCAGATGTTGAGCATGCTGTTGGTGCCGAAATCGCCGCGGATGGTGCCCTTGTCGGCCTTCTGGGAGTTGGTGGGCCCGAGGATGGTGCGCACGCGGGTGATGACGCCGGGGCCGGAGAGGCAGAGGGCCACCACGGGGCTGGTCTGCATGAAGGCGGAGAGCTTGGGGAAGAGGGGCTCGCCGTCAATCACGAGGTCGATGATGTGGCCGTAGTGCTCGCGCAGGATGGCGTCGTCGAGCTGCATCATCTTCATGCCGCGCAGGCGGAAACCTTCGCTCAGCAGGCGGTTGAGAATCACGCCGGAAAGGTTCTTGCGAACGCAATCGGGCTTGAAGAGAATCAGAGTTTTTTCGTCGCGGTTATACATAGTGAATTTTCAATTTGAAACGGGTCAATCTCAGAGTGCCTTGGCTACCGAGATGATGTTCTCCACATTCATGCCGAGCTCGGAGAGCACCTGCGGGCCGGGGGCGGAGAAGCCGAAGTCATCGATGCCGATGATGGCGCCTTCCTCACCGACGTAGCGGTACCAGAGGTCGGACTTACCGGCCTCGATGGCGATGCGGCGCTTGCAGGCGGCGGGGAGAATCTCCTCCTTGTAGGCGGCGTCTTGCAGGTTGAAACGGAACATGGAGGGCATGGAGACCACGCGCACATCGTCGCCCAGTTGCTTGGCGGCTTCGAGGGCGAGGTAGACCTCGCTGCCCGTGGCGATGATGATGAGGCGGGGCTGTGCCGTCTTCTCCTTGAGAGCGATGTAGGCACCCTTGCGCGTGCCTTGGCGGCGCGTCTCGGCGGAGAGCTCGGGGCAGCTGGCGGTCAGGCTGGGCACGTTCTGGCGGGTGAGGATGAGGGCGGTCGGCCCCTGACGGCGGCGCAGGGCGCAAATCCACGCGCCCGCGGCTTCTTCCTCATCGGCGGGGCGGATGACATCCAGATTGGGGATGATGCGCAGACCGCTGATGGTTTCGACCGGCTGGTGGGTGGGGCCGTCCTCGCCCACGGCCACGGAATCGTGCGTCAGGACGTAGGTGACGGGAAGGTGGGAGAGAGCGGCCACGCGGATGGCGGCGCGCATGTAGTCCACGAACACGCAGAAAGTGCCGCAGGAGACGCGGAAGATGCCGTCGTAGGCCACGCCGTTGGCGATAGCGGCCATGGCGTGCTCGCGGATACCGCACCAGAAGTTGCGGCCCGTGTAGTCCTTGGCGGAGAAATCGCCCATCCCCTTGAGATAGTTCTTGTTGGAGGAGAAGAGGTCCGCGCTGAAGGAGAGCAGGCCGGGGCAGTGCTGCGCGAGAGCGTTCTCAGCATCGGCGCCGGAGACGCGGGTGGCGGCCCTGGTGCCCGCGGGGAACACGGGGATTTCCGCGCTGCTGACGGGGGCTTCCTGAGAGTGGACGGAGAGCTCGCAGCAGGCATCCAGCTCGGCGGCCTTGTCGGGGTTGGCGGTGCGCCAGGCGTCGTAGACGGCGTGCCATTCGGCGCAGGCGGCCTCGCGCTCGGCCTTCAGACCCGCCATGTAGGCGCGGACTTCATCGGAGACGAAATACTGCTTGTCGGTGGGCAGGCCCCAGTTGGCGTGGGCCTCGCTCCAGAGCTTGGCACCACCCTCGCCGTGGCCCTTGGTGGTGCCTTCGATGCCGGGCACACCCTTGGCGATCACGGTCTTGGCGACGATGAGCTTCGGGCGGCCGTTCTTTTCGAGGCGGGCGACGCGGAGCGTCTCGCGCACCTGCTCAATGTCGTTGCCGTCGATGGTGAAGGCATCCCAACCCTGCGCGGTGAAGGCGGCGGCCACGTCGTCAATCTGAGAAACCTCGATGGGGGCATCCAGCGTGATGCCGTTGGCGTCGTAGATGAGCACGAGGTTGTCGAGCTTCAGCGTGCCGGCGATCGCGGCGGCTTCGCGGGAGATACCCTCCTCAATGCAGCCGTCACCGGCGAGGCAGTAGACATTCTGGGAGAAGATTTCATGCTCGGGCGTGTTGAAGCGGGCGGCGGCGTGCTTCGCGGAGATGGCGAAACCGACGGCGTTCGCAATGCCCTGACCGAGCGGGCCCGTGGTGCATTCCACACCGGGGCAGCTCTTGAACTCGGGGTGGCCGGGGGTGATGGAACCCTTGGAGCGGAAGGCCTTGACGTCATCCATGCTGACGGCAAAACCGCTGAGGTGCAGCCACGCATACAGGAACATGGAGCCGTGGCCGCCGGAGAGCACGAAACGATCGCGGTTGAGCCAGCGGGGTTCGGAGGGGTTCACGCGCAGCAGCTCGCCGTAGAGCGCCGCACCGATTTCCGCGCAACCCAGCGGCAGACCCATGTGCCCGGATGCCTTGTCGAAAATCGCATCGATTGCCAAACCACGAGCCTCATTGGCCGCTTTGAGAAGAATGTCCGTGTTCATGCGCGTTCGAGTATACCAGATATCGGAGGAATGTAAAGCAGAATGAACACCGGGAGAGAAATTGAAAGATGCGTCTTCCGGTCCCTTCGGCAGCGGCGGCAGCCCATTCTCCGCCGATTCGGCAAACCGATACCCATGCGGAAGATGATGCCTCATCCATGCAACGCCGCCGCATCACATTGATTTTCCGTGCATCACAACAGAGAAAGGGGTGCGGGCCCTTCTTTACCCCTGCGGTGTGAACCGCACCAACGGACTTTGCGCCCCTTGCACCCGCAAATCATGTCAGTCCTGACATGATGCTTCATTTTTCTCTTGCATCCCTGCATCTTTGTGCTAGTAATAAAGCGTTATCCCCCGCGATTCGGGGACATCATCTTTAACTCATACCACATACACCATCATGGATATTCAAGTTGCCGTCCTTTGCGACTACGCTGCCGACTATCAGGGTAAGCTCTGCGTGCAGGGTGCTTTCGACACTCTCTTCACCCGCCAGTTCCCCGTCATCCACCCCGCCTGCGCTCTGGCGCTGCGCCTCTGCATGACCCCCGAGGACGCCGGTGACCACAAGCTCGGCATCGCCCTCGTGGACGAGGACGGCGAGCCCCTCGACAAGGAGCGCATGCCCATCGTCGGCGACCTCAAGGTGGCCCTCCCCGACGGCGCAACCTTCCTGACCCGCAACCTCATCATGAACTTCCAGGGTCTTCGCTTCGAGAAGAGCGGCAACTACAGCGTGGACATCACCCTCGATGGTGAGCTGATTTCCCGCACGCCCCTCCGCCTCGTGCAGGTGCAGCAGCCGCAGGCCTGACAGGGCTGCCGGCCGTCATCACTTTCGTCCGCCCCGTGTTTGACGCGGGGCGGATTTTTTTGTCAGGCAAGATGCCGCTCGGCAAAGGGGGATTTGTCGGGATGTACGAAGTACGATGTACGATGTACGAAGTCAAATTGAGG
>CALBJX010000068.1 GCA_937893015.1 uncultured Verrucomicrobiales bacterium
GCCTAAATTTGACTTCGTACATCGTACATCGTAAATCGTACATCCCTACAAATCCCCCTTTGTCGCGCCTCAGAACAGGCTCAAAATGGCTTCTGCCGCTTTGGCGGCGGCGCCGCCGTGGCCGAGGGTGGCCATGGATTCCTTCATGTCCGCAAGCACGCGTGCACGGGGTTCGGGGGTGGTCAGGCGTTCCAGCTCGGCAATGCATTGATCGACGGTGAAATCACCCTGAATGAGCTCCGTGGTGATGGTGCGGTTGATGAGGATGTTGACCATGCCGAGCCACTTGATGTTCACCAGCAGGCGGCCCACCATGTAGGTGAAGGGGTTCACGCGGTACACGAGGCCGAAGGGCATCTCGTGCAGGGCACTCTCCAACGTGGCGGTGCCGCTGGTGACAAGGGCGGCCTCCGCCTCATCCATGAGGTCGTGGTACAGGCCGGGGGTGATGTTCACTTCGTCCTCGCGCACGCCCGCAGCGGCGGCCTGCTTGCGCATGGTTTCCACGAGGCGCGGGTTGCTGCCGCTGGTGCGGAAGCGCCACTCCGGGTGGCGGGTGCGGCAGGCTTTCACGATGTCAAGGAAGATGGGGAAGTGCCGCTCCACTTCGCGGCGGCGGCTGCCGGGGAAGAGGCCGATGAGGTTCTTCTCGCGCACGCCCTCGCGCTTCTTGGCGAGGATGTCGTCCACCAGCGGGTGGCCCACGAACTCCGTGCGCAGCCCCGCCGCCTCAAAGAGCGGCTTTTCGAAGGGGAAGGTGCAGAGCATGAGGTCGAGAATCGCCGCCAGCTTGGGGATGCGGTCCTTGTGCCAGGCCCACACCATGGGCGCGATAAAATAGGCAATCTTTGTCTTGGGGCAGAGTTTGTGCACACGCTCCGCCAAGCGCTGGTTGAAGCCGGGGTAATCGATGAGCACGAGGCCCTCGGGCTGCTCGGCGACGATGCGCGCCGTCATGTCCTTCAGGTGGCGGGCAAAGTAGCCGATGTGGCGCAGCACATCCACGATGCCGACTACACCCGCCTGCTCCGCCCAGTCCTCCACACCCGGGGCGAGCTTGTGCATCTCGCTGCCGCCCAAGCCCACAATCTCGATATCGGGGCGGCGTTGCAGGAGCTCACGGATGAGCAGGGCCCCCTGTTTGTCCCCGCTCTTCTCACCGGCAATCATGAACAGCTTCATGCTGCCATTCTACCTGTGTGTTTCATGAAAGTCAAGGCGGTCCTGTTCGGCGGCGAAAATGAGCAGAGTCGAAACTGAGTCGAAAATGAGCGAGGAATACTTTTGACACCTTTCTCTGCATGCGTTATACTACCTCTGTCGTGAACATGTCTTTCCCCGTCAAGCTGGTGACGCTGCTGTTGCTGTTGCCGGTGCTGTGCATGGGTTTTCTCTGTGGGGGTGCGCTGCCGCTGTGCGAATGCTGCCACTCCTGTCATGAGGAAGCCGCGGGGGCGATGTACCTGCCCGCCGAGGATATCTGCGGGCACGACCACGGCAGCGAGTGCCGCGAACACCATGTCGACGAGTGGCTGGCGTTTTACGGCGCGGAATCGCGCGTGCGCCCCGAAGGTGCGCTGACAATCCTTTCCCTGCCGACTCCCCTTGTCCTCCTGCCCGAGTGTGCGTCGTTCGGGCTTCTCTACCTGCTGCATGCCCCCGTGGCGGCACGTGGCCCCGATATCGGGCGCGTCTCCCCCCTCCGTTGTTGAATCGGGGCATTTTTTCTTCGTTGCGACGCGGCACCCCGCAAGGGCGTGTTCCCCGCGTGTCGCGTTTTTTTCACTCTGCCCCTCCCGCGTTCCGAAAAACGCTGACGGATTGCCCCGGGCAGAAACACAACACACATACAACAGCACACTGCATGAATAAAATTTTCCTCTCCTTTCTCTCGCTCGTCCTCCTCGGCGGCGCGTTTACTCCCACGTTCGATACCGCCCTCGCCAACAAAGCGGGCGGCGCCAAAACCCGCCTGCCCAACACGCTGAAAGACGATAAGCAGACGGATGACAAGCAACCCGTTGAGAAACTCGCCTAACCTTTTCTCCACGCTATGCGTCCCCTCCTCACCCGCGCACGCAGCGCACCATTATTTTTGATTTGTACTTTGTACTTTGTACATTGTACATCCTGTACGCAGTACAGGCCCATGCCTCTCGATTTACCTCAAACAACCGCACAATGGTCCTCCCTCTCCCACTCGCTGTGTCAGCGGGGGCGGATGAGCACGGAGCAGGCCGTCCACATCGGGCTGTTGCTGAACCCCGAGCTGAATAAAGCCCGCCTGTCGCTCATGAAAAAGGTATCGGCGGCGCAATATGCGGGGCTTTGGGAGGACCCGAGCATCAGCGCGGATGTGGAGCGCATTGCGGGCGGCCCCGTGAGTGCCCGCTCGCTGGCTCCTTCGCTCACCCTGCCGCTCACGGGTCTGCCCGCGCTGGCGAAGAAGGCCGAGGAGCAGTATGCCGCCGCGGACTTCCTGCAACTCTGCGCGGATGAGCTGGCCTACCGCCGCAGCCTGGAGGAAAAAATCCTCGAGGTGCAAGTGGCGCACGCGCGGTTGGAGATGATGCAGGAACGACAAAAAGTGCTTGCTGTGGAAAGCGAACAGGCCGAACGCCTGCTCAAAGCGGGCGAGATGGATTTGACGGACTATCACATCATCCGCCGCCGCGAGGGCGACATGCACCAAGAGCTGCAGGCGCAGGAAACCGCGCACCTGAAACTCCACCAGGAGCTGATTGCCATGATGGGCCTGCACCCCTCGCTGGCGCATGCCGAAATCACGGACGAGCTGCCGACACACGCCCCCGCCCCGCTGGCGATGCCGAGCGCGGAGGAGCTGCTCTATGCGCCCTCCGTGCTGGCGCAGTTGGAGGGCTACAAGGCCACGGAAACCGAGCTATGCGCCGAAATCCGCAAGCAGTTCCCCGACCTGAAAATCGCCCCCGGCTACCTGCGCGAGGACGGCGAGCACAAGGTGACGCTGGGCGCGGAGCTCTCTCTGCCGCTCTGGAACCGCAACCGAAAAGGTATTGCCGAAGCGGGCGGCGAGCGCACCCTCAAGGCTCACGAGGTGGTGACGACTTGGCACAACCTCCTGCGCGAGGCTGACAACTTACGTGCCCGTCAAGAGCTGGCGGCGGAGCATTGCCGCGCGGAGGAAGAGCGTGTCGCCGCCCTGCGCGGTGCCGCCGAACAGCGCGAACAACTTTTCGGGCTGGGCGAAACGAGCTTGCCCGCCGTCGCGGAAGCCCGCCACGAGGCTTACGTCCGCCGACTCAATTTCTTAGAAAATATGCAAGAATTACTCGGCGTGCAAATCGCCATTCGTTATTTACACTAATTTTTTGATTCAACATGAAAATCACCCTTTTTTCTTTTTTTATCGCTTTGGTGAGTTTGCCTCTCAGTGCGCATGAGGGCTGCGGGCACAACCACGCCGAGCACGAGCACACCCACGCCGAAGAGGCGGAACACGAGCATCACCACGATGCGGATGAGGACGATGATGACGAGGAGGCTCACGAGGAACACGAACACCACCACGAGGGTTGCACGCACGAGCATGCGGACCACGAGGAGCACGAACATGAGCACGAGGGCTGTTCTCACGACCACGAGCACGGGGAACATGAGCACTCCCACGAAGGCTGCACCCACGACCATGGTCACGAGGGCCACGACCATTCCCATGGTGACGGCGGCACGGCGGTGGTGAAGGTGGATGAGCACTCCCGCCACGTGCTCGCCCTGCAGCTCGAAAACATTCCCGAGACCTCCGCCACGCTCACGCACAGCATGTACGGCACGCTGACCATGCCCGAGCACGCCACGGAAACCTATGCTCTGCCCTGCGGCGGTTTTCTCTCGCTGAAGGTGAAATCCGCGCAGATCGTGCAGAAGGGCGATGTGCTCTACCTGCTCCTCTCCCCCGAGCTGAACGACCGTCAGCTGGAGCTCCGCAAGGCGGAGGCCGCCGAGGAGCGCGCCAAGGCGGAGCACGACACCCTGCTCAAGCGCGCGGCGAATCTGAGCGCCATCGGCGTCACCAACAGCGAGCTGGAATCCCAGCTGCGCTTTAAAGAGGCTGAGCTGCGCCAGCTCACGCAGGAGCGCGAGACGGCGGAGACCCGTCTCCGCATGCTGCTGCTCGGCGGCGAGCTCACGACGACGGAGGAGGGCTTACCCGCCATCGCCGTACATGCCCGCAGCGCGGGCACTGTCCGCAACGTGGGTATCACACAGGGCAGCTGGGGAGAGCAGGGTGCGCCCGTCATCATGATGAGCAACCCCGCCGCCATGGAAATCCGCGGCGAGCTCTACAGCGGCAACATCCCCACCTTCACCGCCGTGCGTGCGACGATGACCATGGGCCGCGAGAACCGCGAGGTGGAGGGCACATGGCGACTCGCGGAACAGGCCGACCCTGAGAAGCAGACGCGCAGCCTCTTCTTCACCCCCGCCGCGCTGCCCGAGGGTGCGCATGTGGGGCAGCTCTGCCGGCTCGACCTCTACGACGAGGGGCAGCCGGGCGAGGAAGCGAGCGTGTCCGTGCCCGATTCCGCCGTGGTGCGCGTGGGGATGGATGACATCGTGTTCACCGAGGTAGGCGAGGGGGCCTACGCCGCCGTCAAGGTGCGCGCGGGGCAGTCCCGCCGCGGCATGACCCCCGTGAAGGGGCTGCCGCAGGGCCACCGCATCGTTATCAAGGGCGGGCAGGAGCTCCGCCACCTCCTCCCCTCCGCCGCGGACGGCAACAAGAAACCCGGCCACTTCCACGCGGACGGACAGTTTCATGAAGGGGAAGACTAAAACATGTACGAAGTACGATGTACGATGTACGAAGTGAGAATTCGGCTCGCTGCGCTCGCAAAGAAAAAAGGAACGCAAAGCGCAGATGACACGTTAAACGGCTACACACGCTTTGCGTCCTTTATCCCTTTGCCTTGCGCGGCTCCGCCGCGCCTAACTTAAACTTCGTACATCGTACATCGTACTTCGTACATTCCGAATCACTTATTCAGCTATGTCTGCATTTTTAACTTTCTGTCTTCGCAACAGGCTTTCCGTCCTGTGTTTGACGGTCGTTTTGGCCTGTTGCAGTGTGTGGTGCATCAGCACCTTGCCCGTGGATGTGTTCCCCGAGCTGGAGGTGCCGCGCGTGACGATTCAAAGCGAAGCGGGCGGGCTCACCGCCGAAGAGGTGGAGCAGTACGTGTCACTGCCCATCAGCTCGGCGCTTTCGGGGGCCACGGGGGTGACGAATGTCAGCACCTCCTCCGCGGGCGGGCTTTCCTTTGTGTGGGTGGATTTTGATTGGGGCACCGACATCTACAAGGCGCGTCAAATCGTCTCCGAACGCCTGGCCGCCATCCGCGAGAACTTGCCGCAGAATGTGGAGTACGAGCTCTCCCCCATCGTTTCCGTGACGGGTGAAATCATGCTCATCGCCGTGACGGGGGAGGAGGGCACCGACCCCATGGAGCTGCGCCGCATGGCCCAGTTCGAGCTCCGCAACCGCCTGCTCTCCATCCCCGGCGTGGGGCAGGTGACGGTGCTCGGCGGGCGTTTGCCCGAGTACCAGGTGCTCTACGACCCCGACAAGATGCGCCAGGCGGGCGTGACGCTCGATGAGCTGAAAACCGCTGTGGAAAGCGCACAGAGCAATGTATCCGCGGGCTATCTGGAGGAAGTCGCGGGGCAGGAGCTGCCCGTGCAGCAGCTTTCCCGCGCCACGGAGACGGAGCATATCCGCCGCGCCCCTGTCGCCACGCACCCGAGCGGCGTGCTGCGCGTGGAGGATGTCGCGGACGTGTGCATCTCGGGGGCACCCCGCCGCGGCAACGCGGGCTACGCGGGGCAGGATGCCGTTGTGCTCTCCGTCCAGAAAGTGCCCGGCACCAACACCCTCAAGCTCACCGAGGAGGTGGATGCCGCCGTGCAGGAATTCGTTGCTTCCCGCCTGCCCAAGGACATGCACCTGCATGCCGATGCCTACCGCCAGGCGGACTTCATCACCCTCTCGCTGGAGAACGGCAAGAACACGCTCATCATCACCGCCATCGTGGTGATGCTCGTCATCATCCTCACGCTGCTCAACATCCGAACGGCGCTCATCACCCTGCTCTCCATGCCGCTCTCCGTGCTGCTGGGCATGGCCTGTTTCCCGCTCGTGGGGCTCACGGTGAACATCATGACGCTGGGCGGGCTTGCCGTGGCCATCGGTGATGTGGTGGACAACGCCATCATCTTCGTGGAAATCGCGTGGCGCCGCCTGCAGATGAACGCCGCGCTGCCCGAGGAGCAACGCCGCGACCGCATCGCCGTGCTGCTGGAGGCCAAGGACGAAATCTTTTCGAGCATCACGAGCTCTTCGCTCATTATCCTGCTGGTGTTTGCGCCCATCCTCTTCCTCACAGGCATGGAGGGGCAGTTCTACCGCCCGCTCGGCATCTCCTACATGCTCGCGCTCGCCGCTTCCCTGCTGGTGGCGGTGACCATCGTTCCCGTGCTCTGCTATGTGGGCTTCAAGGCGAGCAAGACGCGGCAGGACGGCGACTCCGCGACCGCCCGACTCATCAAGCGCGCGTATGCGCCGCTGCTGGAGTTCTGCCTGCGCCGCGCGGGCGTTGTCGTCGGCACGCTGGGGCTTGCCACGGTTGCCGCGCTGGTGCTCGCCTCCACCTACGGCACGAGCTTCCTGCCGCCTTTCAACGAGGATTGTTACAACATCTCCATCAATACCACCCCCGGCACCTCGCTGGAGGAGACGGAGCGCATCGCCCGCCAAGCCATGATTGACATGGCGAAAATCCCCGGGGTGAAGAGCGTGACACAGCGCACGGGGCGCGCGGAAAATGATGCGCACGCCGAGCCTGTGAGTGCCTCCGAGCTGCTGGTGCGCGTGGACATGAGCACCGACCGCCGCGAGTTGCGCAAAGCGTTCGACAAGGTACTCAAGCACATCCCCGGCACCTCGACCATGGTGGGCTTCCCCATCGCGCACCGCATCTCCGCCGTGCTCTCGGGCGCCAACTCGCAGGTGGCGGTGAACATCTACGGCACGGATGCCGCGCAGCTCCGCCAAGCCTCGCAGAAGGCGGCGGAAATCCTGAACACCCTGCCCGAAGTGGCCGATGCCCGCGCCAACCGCGAGGTGCTCGTCGAGACCATCCGCGTGGAGTACAACCGCGAGGTGCTGGCCGCCTTCAACCTGAGCGTGGGGGATGCCGCCGGGCAGGTCTCCGCCGCGCTCAACGGCTACAAGGCGGGCGAAATCATCAGCGGCCCCGATAAGTGGGACATCATGCTGCGCCTCTCCCCCGAGCGTCGCATGAGCGAGGACGACGTGCGCAACCTGCCGCTCATTGCCCCCGGCGGGCGCACCCTGCGCCTCGCGGATGCCGCCGATGTCAGCCGAGCGGAAGCGACGAACCTCATCCTGCGCGACAACCTGCGCCTGAAGGCCATGATTCCCTGCAACCCCGCGGCGGATTCCAACCTCGGCGACTTGGCGAAGGCCTGCCGCGAGCACCTCGACCCCGCCATGAACGCCATGGGCTGCTCCGTGGACTACGCCGGCACCATCAAGAGCCGCGAGGCCGCGGGCAAACGCCTCACGTGGCTCTGCATCATCGCCTGCGGGCTGATTGTGCTGCTGCTCTCGCACTCGCTGGGCGGCGTGCGTCGTGCGCTCATCACGCTGGTGAACATCCCGCTCTGCCTCGTGGGCGGCATCGTCGCCATCTTCCTCGCCTCGGGCGATACCATGGCGGGGCTGGCGGAGGGGGTGTACATCCACCCCATCATCTCGCTCTCCTCCGTGGTGGGCTTTGTGACGGTCATCGGCTTTGCCATCCGCTCCGGCCTCATCCTGCTCAACCGCTACCGCGCGCTGGAAGCCGAGGGGCAGGATACGCTCTCCGCCATCCGCAACGGCTCGCGCGAGCGCGTCATCCCCATCATGATGACCTCGCTCACGACCATCCTCGGCCTGCTGCCCCTCATCTGGGCGAAGGATCAGCCCGGCGGCGAGCTCCTCGCCCCGCTGGCCGTGGTGCAGTTCGGCGGCCTTGTCTCCGCCACCCTGCTCAACCTCCTCGTCATGCCCGCCGTCTGCAAGCTCACGGCCAAGTGGATGTGAGAAGGAGAACAAATGAAGATTTGTCGCGCATGGCGGGGTATTGAGCATTTTCCGTGATTGACGCGACGGCAAGCGATATGGTACAACCTCCGTATGAACATTATTTCCCTTGATGATCTCAATGTCAGCACCACGAAGCTCATCGGCAAGCAGTGGATGCTCATCACGGCGGGCACGCCCGAGACGTTCAACTGCATGACCGCCAGCTGGGGCGGGCTCGGTGTGCTGTGGGGCAAGCCCGTGGCCTACATCTTTGTGCGCCCGAACCGCCACACCGTCAGTTTCATCAACGAGCAGCCCTCGCTGACGCTCAGCTTCATGCCCGAATCCCACCGCGCGGACGTGCTCTTCTGCGGCCGCAACAGCGGGCGCGATGTCGATAAAATGGCGAACACCTCCCTGAAACCCGTCATCACGGAAACCGGGCTCATCACCTACGAGGCCGCCGAGCTGGTGTTGGAGTGCCGCAAGATGTTCAAGACTCGCCTGCAGGAAGCCGACTTCCTTGACTGGGGAGAAGTCTCCCCCAAGTGGTACGCGGAGGACAATCCCCTGCACGACCTCTACATCTGCGAAATCACCCGCGCCCTCGTACCCTGAGCTGCCGGATTTTTCTTGATGGACGAACCGCCCTGCTTCCTTTCGGGAAGCAGGGCGGTTCGCTGTATCGGGACGATGGGAAAAGTTAATGATGGTGCCCGCAGGAACACTCACCTTCGTGATGGTGGTGGCCGCAGGTGCACTCGCTGTCTTCGGCTTCCTCGGGGGCTTCGATGTCCGCGTCCTCGATGTGGGCGGGCAGCGGGGCATCATCATCAGGGTGATAGGGCGGCGCAAGGCGGTCGTGCAGCGCATGGGTGGCGGCCACCTCGGCGGCGAAGCGCCCCTGTGCATTCTTCACGCGGAGCTCGGCCCCGGCGGAGAGGAGCATCTCGACGATGTTCTCGTACCCGTAGTGCGCGGCGAGGTGCAGCGGGGGTTGGCCGTAGGCGTTGCGGGCGTTCACATCTGCCCCCGTGGCGATGAGCAGAGCAATGAGTTTTTCATCCGGCTCCACGCCCATGGCGGCGAGGTCGGGGGAGAGGTCCACCTCATCCTGGAGCAGCAGGGTGGCGGCCTGTTTCAGCTCTTCGCTGTTGCCGCAGCGCTCGAGCTCTTCCAAAAAGTTTTGGACGGGTTCGTCGAAATCATCAGGATCGAGGTCCGCCGCCATCTCACGCAGGTCTTCGAGGGTCACGCGGGGGGCGTCCTCTTTCTCCACGATGACGCTGTTCCATTGCAGGTCGCTCATGGACGTATTCTACCGAAGTTAAAGGAACTGTGCAAGCCCGAAAAAGGACGCTGCCCGACATATGAAGATGGGCCGGAAACGACTCATCGGGAAGTCAGGGCACCTTCCGCCTTCACAGCCTCATCCGCAATCTGCTGGCATTCCTTGGCCTTATCGGCGGGAACGGAGAGGGTGTGGCGGGGAGCAATGCGGAGGCGGCAGGGAAGGCCGACAGCGGATTTGTGCGTCAGAACGGCGTAGAAGACACAGCCTGCCAGATAGGTGCCGAGGGCGTTGGGGTGGGAGCCGTCCTCCGTGTGCAGGGATTCGGACGGGTGGAGTTGGTACCAGCGGCGCCACGCCTCCCCAACGGGGGCGAGAAGCGCCTTATTCTCCTGCGCCGCGCGGCGGTAAACGGCGGTGAGCTCGTCCTGCATGGCGGCATCAAAGGCGCTGCCGTCGGGGGTGCGGTGGGCCCACGTCAGGAAGAAGACGGGCGTGCTCTTGCCGTAGCGCACCAGATGGGCCCATTTGCCGCCGAACTTCAACGTGTGGTGGGGCGCGGTGCAGGGCATCATACTTTGGTCCTGCAGAACCACGTAGTCAAAGCCACCCTGCTTCACCAGCTCGCGGGCCTTGTCATGCTCCGCATCCTCCCAGAATTGGATGAGCGCCGTAGCGCCCGCGGTGTAGGACTGCGTGTTCAGCTTCGGCCTGCCCGTTTTCGCCATGGCCGCCACCACGCCGGGCAGGTCGTTGGCGTAGGTGTAGCTGTTGCCGAGAAAGAGGACAGAGAGCGCCGTCTTCTTGGGGGCACGCGGCGCAGGGGCGGCAGCGCAGGCGTCGGCGCAGAGGAAGAAGACACAGAGGGGACAAAGCAGACGGAGCAGGACGCTCATGATCTCAACATCAATCAGGGGTGGCAAACAAGATTACTTCGCCGACAAAGAAAAAAACGCGCTCAACCGGAGTTGAGCGCGTTTAAAAGCGTTGATGGGAAAGTTTACCTTTCCTTTAACACTTACTTGCCCTTGGTCACCTGAGGAACGGGAGCCACGGGGGTCTCGGTGGGCTGCTGCTGCTGCTGCTGGCAGGAAACGAGGGCAGCGGCGGTAAGAGCGAGGATAGCGATGGTCTTCATTGTTATCTTACTAGTTTTGATGTTTGAAGCACCCCATCAACCAAGAGTAGATTGAGGGGTTGACAGAAGTCTAGCGCAAATGCCGCAGATTGCAAGCCTAAAATGTGACTTATACGACAGAAAGTCTTAAAATTTTCATTTTTTAACTAAATTTTGTACTGAAAAGCTTTCGCCAAGCGTTGAAATGCCGCTTCTTCGGGAAAAATATTGAAATTTCCGCCGCGCTGTGCGACCATAGTGCCATGCTGCATGCCGATACCATCCTTGCTTTAGCTACCCCCGTCGGCACGGGGGCATTGGCGGTGCTGCGTCTCAGCGGTTCCGAGGCGCATGCCATCGCGGCGACGGCGACCGGGCGCAGAGGCTTGGAAGCCCGCCGCGCGACTCTCGTTCGCGTGCGTGATGCGCGCGGGTGCATTTTGGATTCGGCGGTGGTAACGTATTTTGCAGGACCGGCGAGTTTTACGGGGGAGGATGTCGTCGAGTTTTCCTGCCACGGCGGTATGCTGGTGGTGCAGCGCGTGACGGAACGTTTGCTGGAGTTGGGCGCCCGCCCTGCGGAGCCCGGTGAGTTCTCCCGCCGCGCTTTTGAAAACGGCCGTATGGATCTGACGCAGGCGGAAGCCATCATGGATGTCATCGCCGCGGGCAGCGACCTCGCTCTCCGCGCGGCGCAGGATCAGTTGCAGGGGGCCCTCAGAGCTCGCGTGCAGGCGGCGGCGGATGCGCTCATTTCCGTGGCGGCGCACAATGCCGCCTACATCGATTTTCCCGAAGAGGACATTGCGCCGCACACGATGGCGGCTTTGTTGGCGCAGTTGGCAGATATCCGCGCACAGCTACAATCCCTGCTGGCTACGGCAGATGCAGGACGTGTGTTGAGAGAGGGCGTGCGTACAGCCATTGTCGGCGCCCCTAATGTGGGCAAATCCAGCCTGCTGAACTTGCTGCTCGGCTATGATCGCGCATTGGTGAGCGACACCGCGGGCACCACCCGCGACACGGTGGAGGAAAAACTCTCCGTCCGTGGGCTCTGTCTGCGCCTCATCGACACGGCGGGGTTGCACGAGAGCGCGGATGCATTGGAACAGGCGGGCATGGAGCGCAGCCGCCGCGCCTGCGCCGCTGCGGATTTGGTGTTGGAGGTGGCGGATATCTCTCGTCCCCGCAAGCCTGTCGAGCTGCCGAACACCGGTGCGGTGCATTTGCTGCTGCTCAACAAGTGCGACCTGCCTGCGCATCCTGATTGGGCGGGGGAGACGGATGCTATCCGCCTCTGCTGCCGCACGGGGGAGGGGCGCGAGGCTTTGGAACAGGCCATAGAACAACAATTTCTCGCCGTGTTGGGGGAGAGCGACAGCCCGGTAGCAGTCAACACGCGTCATCGCCATGCCTTGCAGGAGGCAGACACCGCCTTAGCCCGCGCCGAGGCGAGTTTTTCCGGAGGCGAGTCACCGGAGCTCACCGACGTGCCCTTGCGGGATGCGCTCGAAGCTTTGGGCTCTATCACGGGCCGCATCGATACGGAGGATATTCTGGATCGCGTGTTCTCCACATTCTGCCTCGGCAAGTAGAGATGTGTCAAAGAGAATGCCCCATTCTCATATGCTGAGCGTGGCGAGCAAAAGGCCATGAGAAGCAGGCGCCCGCCTTTCAGTGCTGCTCGCGAAGCAGGTCGGTGTCGAGACGCTCCTTGCCCGCGGCCGCGGCGCATTGATTGAGTTGGGAGACGTTGCGTGCGCCGATGAGCACGCTCGTGATGCCGTCCTGCGCCAGCAGCCAGCGCAGCGAGAATTCCGTGAGGGATACGCCCGCCTCGCGGGCGAGAGCGGCGTAGTGCGCCACGCGCTCCTGCTCTGCCATGGCGCGGCCTGCATCGAGGAAGGGGGAATCGCTCCGCATGGCGCGGGAGTCCGCGGGCAGATTATGCCCCAGATATTTGCCGGTGAGCACACCCTGCGCAAGCGGGGAGAAGGCAATGGCCCCGATGCGCTTGCGGCGCGTTTCGGGCAGCATGCCGCCCTCCGCCGTGCGGTCGAGCATGTTGTAGCGGAACTGGTGGGCAAGCACGCGGACACCCGCTTCCTCCAACAGCTCACAGGCGCGCAGAAACTGTGTGGGCGGGTACTTGGAGAGACCGATGTAGAGCGCCTTGCCGCTGCGGACGATGTCCACCAGTGCGCCGACCGTTTCCTCGATGGGGGTGTCGGGGTCGGGACGGTGGTGGTAGAAGAGGTCGACGTAATCCAGCTTCAGGCGGCGCAGGCTGGCGTTGAGGGAGGAGATGAGGTGTTTTTTAGAGCCCCAGTCGCCGTAGGGTCCCTCCCACATCAGGTGCCCCGCCTTGGTGGAGATGAACATCTCGTCGCGGTGGGCGGCGAACTCGTGCTGCAAGAGGTCGCCGAAGCGTTCCTCCGCGCTGCCGGGAGGCGGCCCGTAGTTGTTGGCGAGGTCAAAGTGGCAAATACCCAAATCCATGGCACGTGCCACCAACGCGCGGTTGTCTTCCCGCGGATTTGCGGCACCGAAATTGTGCCACAACCCGAGAGAAATTTCCGGCAGCAGCACCCCGCTGCGCCCGCATCGGCGGTAGGTCATCGTCATGGAATCATCGTACATGCCGCGCCCCCGTTCTGTCAAGTTATATCGGCCGGACAAATGAGCAGTTTGTCGAACTGAATGTACGAAGTACGATGTACGATGTACGAAGTTTGAGTTCCGCTCGCTACGCTCGCCGGATGACGAAACCTGTCTGACACTTGTGTCAGACAGGTTTTTGAAATTCCGCGCGGCGCAGCCGCGCCTCAATTTGACTTCGTACATCGTACATCGTAAATCGTACATCCCGACAAATCCAAGTTTTCGCTTGCCTTTCCGCTCTTCTTCCGTCATACTGGCAGTGGTCATGGCTTATCTCGATTCCAACGATGCCGCAGGAAATCGCCTGCGCTATGAATTACCTGCCGAGGAGGGTGTCATCATCGCGCTCGGTGCGGCGGAGGATGTTACGCTGCGCTATGAGAGCGAGGGCGTGGCGGCGCATCATGCCACCATCACCCCCGCAGCGGGGCAGTTCTCCATTGCGCCTGCCGAGGGCGAGGTGCTAGTGAACGGCGCAGCTATCACGGAACCGATGCTGCTGGTGCCGGGCGTGGATTACGCGCTCGGTTCGCTGCACCTCTCCTTCTCCCCCGAGGCGTTGAGCGAGGCGGAGGAAATCGAAGAGCCCGCCGAGGAGGGCGACAAACCGGTCCGCCGCAAGGTGGTGCGCCGCCGCAGCCGTAGTGCCGCAGCCGCCCTTGCCGCCGCCTCTCTGGAGGGCAGCGCGACGGAAAATCCCCTCGTCACCCTCATCACCCCCTTCTATGTGATTGCCGTTCTTGTGGCCGCCTTCGTCGCGGGGCTTTCCCTGCGCTACTGGATGCTCACGGGCGGCTTCCTCCCCACCGACTGGCTGGGAGAGTAGCCTGCTGAATGAGTGCGGATGCACCTATGTCCATTAAGGGTTTGCGTTTCTCTTCCGTATGTGATAGAAAAGAAGCATGGAAACGGATTATAATCCTAACACGGCGGGGATGTTTACCCTTGCCAAGCACCTCTACCTTTCGGGGTGGACCAACTGGACATCCCGCGCCACGCGCCGCGAGTACTGGCTCGGCGGTTTGGGCTGGACTATCTGCATGCTCCCGTTGAGCTGTGCCTTCTTATGGAGCTTGGATTGGAGCCTGCTTGGCTGCCGCAGCATTTTCGCCATGTATACTCCCCTGAGCTGGGGTATCTATGCTGTCATCTTGCTCATCGGCTTTATCCCCGGCGTCGGCTCGGCTGTGCGCCGTTTGCATGACATCGGGCGCAGCGGGTGGTGGTATCCCCTGCTGACCGTGGGGGGCATCATTCCGCTCCTCGGCATCGTTGCCTCTATTACGTTTCTGGTATTCCTTTGCAAGGACTCGCAGAAAGAAGCGAACAAGTGGGGCGTCTCCCCCAAGTACGGCGCGCCCATGCCCCCCGTTCCTCCCGCAGCCTAAGAATAAATGCCTGTACACCAACGCAAAAACGGCCTGACGTAAGCGTCAGACCGTTTTTTGTGTCGTGTATCACGGGAACTTAGACCAACACCGCGGCGCAGCGGGCGCAGAGTCCGTCGGCGTTGACGGCGGGCTCGTAGCGGCGGCAGCGGGGGCACATGGCGTACTCCGTCTTGGCGGCGGTGGCGGTCAAGGAATCGCCCTTTGTCACCTCGAGAGAGGAGATAATGAAAAATTCCTTGGCGAAGTCGGCATCCTCCAACAGGGCGACGACGGCGGGATCCTCGTCCGCAGGGATGGTGAGGGCGACGGCGGCCTCGTTGTTCTTGTTGAAGGCCTTGGCCTGAATCTGCGCCTGAATGGCGACGTAGATGGTGCTCTTGATTTGCAGGAGACGCTCGAAGGTTTTTTCGAGCCCTGCGTCAAAGGCGGCATCGGCGGTCGGGAAATCCTGCTCGTGCACGGAGTCCGTGTGGCCGGCGTGCTCCCACGCTTCCTCACAGGTGTAGGCGAGGATGGGGGCGAGCAGCTTCACCAGCACATCGAACACGCGGGCAATCGCGTACTGCTTGCTGATGCGGCGGTCGGAATCCGCGGCGTCGCAGTAGAGGCTGTCCTTGGTGATGTCGATGTAGAGGGCGGAGAGGTCGTTCGTGCAGAACTGGTTGATGGCCATGAAGACCTTGCGGAATTCAAAGCTCTCGTAGGCGGCGCGCACTTCGCGGATGAGGCTGTTGCTGCGCTCCAGAATCCACGCATCGAGCGGGGAGACGGTCGCGGGTTTCTGCCCTTCGTAGCCCTTGAGGTTGGCAAGCAGAATGCGCAGGGTGTTGCGCAGACGGCGGTAGGGGTCGGTAATCTGCTTGAAGAGATCTTCGCCGAAGGGCACCTCATTCTGCCAGTCCACGGAGGACACCCAGAGACGCACGATGTCCGCGCCGTACTTCTCATAGAAGTATTTGGCGTTCGTGGGCTTCTGGTAGGTGCCCTGTGCGCTCTTGGAGAGCTTGGAGCGGTCCTGATTCACCACGAAGGCGTGCGTAAGCACCTGCTTGTAGGGGGCGGTGCCGCGCCACGCGCAGGAGAGCATCAGCGAGCTTTGGAACCAGCCGCGGTGTTGGTCGGTGGCCTCCAGATACACGTCGCAGGGGGCCTGCAGCTCGGGGTGGTTCTCCAGCACGGCCACATGGGAGCAGCCGGAGTCAATCCACACATCGAGCGTGTCCTTGCCCTTGCGCAGCCCCGCGGGCAGACCGAGCTTCGCGCAGAGCTCTTCGTCGCTCAGCTCAAACCAGATGTTCGTGCCCTTCTCTTCCACGAGGTCGGCCACCTTGCGGATGATGTCGGCATCGAGCACGGGCTTGTCGTTTTCATCGAAGAAGACGGGCAGCGGCACACCCCAGGTGCGCTGGCGGCTGATGCACCAGTCGGGGCGGGCTTCCACGGTGCTGTAGATGCGGTTGCGGCCCCAGGCGGGCACCCACTTGGTCTTGTCGATTTCCGAGAGGGCGAGGGGGCGCAGCTTCTCCATGCTGATGAAGAACTGCTTCACCGCGCGGAAGATAATCGGGGTCTTGGAGCGCCAGCAGTGCGGGTACTGGTGGGTGAACTCCTCGCGGCCCAGCAGGCGGTCGCCCGCGACCAGCATCTCGATGACGGCCTCGTTGCTCTTGAAGACATGGTGGCCGACCAGCTCGGGCACGCCGCATTCGGCGGTGTAGTTGCCGTCATCATCCACGGGGGAGAGCACGGGCAGCCCGTACTGCATGCCGGCGATGTAGTCGTCCATACCGTGACCGGGGGCGATGTGCACGGCACCCGTACCCGTGTCGGTGGTCACATACTCGGCGTTGATGATGAGGGAGTCGCGGTCGAGGAAGGGGTGGCGTGCATTCTTCTTCTCCAACTCGCTGCCCTTGAAGGAGCCGAGTTCCGCCTCAAGCGTCCAGCCCGTCTTGGCGGTGAAGGTCTCAATCAGCTCCTTGACCACGATGAAGTTGCGGGTCGCGCCGTCCTTGGCGTAGCGGCCGATGATGTAGGTGAAATCGGGATGCAGGGCGATGGCAAGGTTGCTCGGCAGCGTCCACGGCGTCGTCGTCCAAATGACCATCTCGCAGTCGTCGATGCCCTGCACGGGCTCAGTCATCTTGAAAGCCACATAAATGGCGGTGGAGGTGTCCTCCATGTATTCCACTTCGGCTTCCGCGAGGGCGGTGTGGTGCGCGTAGCTCCACTGCACGGGCTTGAGGCTCTGGTACACCGCGCCGCTCTCCACGAGCTTGGCGAACACGCGCAGGATGTGGCACTCATACTCCGGCATCATGGTGATGTAGGGGTGGAACCAGTCACCGAAGATGCCGAGGCGGCGGAAGGAGACGCGCTGCTGGTCGATGTAGCCGAGGGCGAACTCCATGCAGCGGCGGCGGATTTCCGCGGGCTCCAGACCTTGGAACTCCTTCACCACCTTGGCCTCGATGGGCAGACCGTGGCAGTCCCAACCGGGCACGAAGGGCGCATAGTAGCCCGCCATGGTCTTGGACTTGATGATGAGGTCCTTCAGCGTCTTGTTCAGAGCCGTACCCATGTGCACGTCGCCGTTGGCGAAGGGAGGACCGTCGTGCAGCACGAACTTGGGAGCATTCTGCGCCTTACGGCGCGCCGTAATTCGCTCATAAAGCTTTTCATTCTCCCATTTTTCCAAACGCGCCGGCTCCTTGGTGGTCAGGTCACCACGCATGGGGAACGTGGTATCCGGCAGGAAGATGGTGTCTTTGTAGCTTTTAGCGTTGGTGCTCATACGCGCGGGAGTATACGCCTAAGCCGATGCAAAGTCAATGCTGATGTACGATTTGAACAAGTCAATGCGCGATTTCAAATTTCCGTCATCTTCTGTTCCCCCCTGGGAGTCAGCCTTTCGTTTCGATGCGGAGGACGGCGGAGCTGCGGCGGGGCGGCGTTGCGCCTTCGGGTAGCTCGGTATCAAGGCGTTCCAATACCATGCGTTCAACGGCACCGGGTTCGGTCGGCGGGTTCCCGCGGAGCAGGGCGTTCAGGTGGGCGGCGAAGGGACAGGGCTTTTCACAGGCAATGGCGATGATGGTATCCGTGCCGAGGGGCGGTCCTGCCACCAGCTCGTTGGATACCAAAAAGCTTTTCGGGGGCAGGGCGGTGGCGCGACGGGCGTGGAGGGCGGCTTCCTCGTCCTCCTGTGTGGGGAGAATGAGGGCGATGCCGCCCATGGAATCATGCTGCACGAGGTAGACGCAGCAGTCCTCCTCCGCCATGAATCCGAAGCGCAGCACGGAACCTGCCGTGATGGCGTGGCGCGGCTCTGCGAGGAAGAATTGCAGGGGGAAGTCGTGCGGCAGACCGAGGAATTCCGCCGATTGTCCGACAGGTTGCTCCACCTCCTTCGGGGCGGTGAGGCGGCGGGGTGTGCCCGTCGTTTTGCCGCCTGCGCGTTTCATGCCGCGGGTGGCGTATCGTTTGTGCGGTGCCGGGGCGGGTGCAGTCTCTTGTATGGTCGGCTTGTCGTTGTCCGCGGCGATGACCTCCAGCGTGGTGCCGCCGCCGATGGTGACAAGGGTGCCGAGCTTGAGCGTGGTGAAGAGCACGGGCACCTTGCCGAGGCGGATGCCGTTGACGGAGTTGTTGTCTCGGATGAGCCAGTGCCCTTGCTCGAAGCGCACAAGGGCGTGATAGCGCGAGAGGCTGTCGTCGTTGCTCACCACCATGTCGCAGTCCTCTGCGCGGCCGAGCACAAACTGTGCACCCTCCGCATCCGCCAGCGCGTATTTGGAGCCGTTGCCCAAGGGGTCGGTGAGGAGAAGTTTAATCATCGTTCGGTCTCAGAGTTTCATGATGATGCCGCGCGAGCGTCCCTGCTCGCGGACGGCGCGCAGGATTTGCAGACCAAGGTCTTGGTTGGCCTGTTCACGGGCTTTGAGCTTGTTGAGCAGCTCCTGCCGCTGTGCGGCGAGCTCAGCGAGGCGGGCAAGAACTTGCGCTTCGGGCAGTTTGCGGAGTTCGGCGGGCAGGTTGCCGCGTCCGCCGAGGGCGGCGAGGTTAGCGCCCTCCCCGAGGCAGCGGAACTGCTCCGCCGCATCCCACGCGGGCAGGGCGAGCCACGGGGCGTTCTTCTCCACCCATTCCGGCACCTCGCTGTTTTTGTTCGGCAGGGATTTCTTCACCTTCTCCCATTGGGCGAGGCGTTTTTCCTGTTCGGCGGGGGAGCCGAGGGGCAGAGCGGGGAGCATGGTCATCTGCCGCAGCAGCATGCCGTAGTCCGCCAGCCGTGTGTCGCGCTGCACGCGCACGGCGCTGTCCTCGTCATTGAGCTCCATGTACACACCGCCGCCGAGGCGTGCGGCCTCCCTCCATTGCTCGCATTCCGAGGTGGGGGCACCACAGTGGATGACGTTGAGGATGATGCCCGAATCCCGCATCTCCGCAATGGCGGAGCGGGCATCGATACCCCCTTGGTAAAAATCCTCGTTGCCCGCGATGATGAGCACTTTTAAGGCGCGGGTGTCCGGGCGTCTGTTCCATTTGAACTCGTTGACAGCGTAGGCAATGGCGGCACCGCAGCACTCGTTTGAGCCGTCGCAGGCAACCTTGCTCAGCTCGCGGCGCAGGACATCCGTGCGCGTGGTGAAATCCGTGAGCTTCCACGGCGCCCCATTGCTGCGTGCGGCACCATAGGCCAGAATGCCGACGTTGACCGAGGCGGGGCGACCTCCCACACGGCTGCGGCAGAGGGTCGCCACCATGCGTTCCATGGAGGCCGATACCTCCTTGAAGAGGAAATCCATGCTGCCGGAGGCATCCAGCGCGAGCACAATCTGAATATCGTTGTTGAGCCCGAGCCCGTGCCTGTTACCATTGCCGCGCCCTGTGCCGTCGCCGGAGCCCGTGCCGCTGCCTTTGCCGCTGCCCGAGCCGAGGTCGAAGGAGAGCCCGCTCTCGCCGCCGCTTTCATCGCCCGATTCGCCGTCGAAGAGGGAGAGCTCGTCCAAGCTGACGGCGGAGGGGGTGGTGGCGACGATGATGTCGGGGGAGGCGTCTGTAGCGGCTGCCGCCGTCGCGCGGGAGGAGGACGAGGAAGAAGAACGCGTGGGTTCCTGCTCCGTGCCCGGTTCGGCGATGTACTCCACGGCCACGAAGGAGGTGTCGGGTTTCATGTGCAGCTCGCGCACGCAGAAAAGAGCCACGGCAACCGTGACCACACAGAACAGCGTGAGCAGCAGCGACAGATTGATGAGTCGCCGACGCATGCGCAGAAGCGCTTCCCGCCGATGTCGGATATGGATGGCCATCTTATGCAGCGGGGGGTGCGGGTTCTTCGAGCAGCGCCCGCAGGGCTTCGGGGTTCGGGGTGAGAGCGGCGTAATCCGCCGCGCGGCGGCCGGCGGCATCCGCCTTGTCGCGGAGCTCGGCGGGCATGGTTTCCAGCACGCGGCGCAGCATAGCCTCGTTGCCGCTCAGTGCGGCGTGCATGAGCGGGGTTTCTCCGCGCCCGTTCGTCCACTTGGGCGGGTTGGCGGCCAGCACGGCATCATACACGGCGGGGTCGCCGCGGCGGGCGGCCTCCAGCAGGGGCGTGTTGCCGTGGGCATCTTCTTCATGCGGTTTCTCCACGGCGGCGAGCAGTGCTTGCAGCGTTTCGGCGGGAGCCAGGCGGGCGGCGAGGCAGCAGACGCGTGTGTCAGCCTCCGCGCGATTGCCGAGGTCCGCCCCCTTCACAAAGGCCAGCACGGCCTCGGGGGAGCCGCAGCGCAGCAGGTAGCGCAGGGGGAGCTCGCCGGAGCGCATGCGCTCGTCCTCATCCCCGCCGAAGGTGAGCAGATACGAAATGGCCTGGGCATTCCCCTTTTCCACCGCCACCTCCAGCAGGGAGCGCCCGTCCGCCATGGTATAGGAGATGTCGGTATCATGCCGGATGAGCTCGGAGATGATGTCCTGCAGCCCGCGGTCGATGGCCTCACCCAGCGGCGGATTGCCGCTTTCGGTGGGGGTGGCGGGGGAGAGGCCGCAATCCAGCACGTGGCGCACTTTCCCGGCATCCCCCGCTGCCATGGCTGTGTGCCATTGGTGCAGCAGCTCTGCGTTGAGCACATGGCCCATGCCGCGCATCTCATACCACAGGGCGGTGTGCCCGTTCGCATCGCCGTAGGTCAGGTCGGGGTTTTCGCGCAGCACTGTCACGATGGCATCATCCACCCCCGTGTTGGCCACCGCCATGAGCAGGGTCAACCCCTCCTTGTTGCGGGCGTTGATGTCGCCCGTCTGCCGCACCTTGTCCAGACAGGCCATGACAAGGCGTTTGCGCACCTCGTCATCGCGTCGTACGGCATGCAGCTGCTTGGTGAGCTCCTTTTTCTGCGCCTGCGCATAGGGGTCATTGCCCATGTCCTTCCACTCTTTGAGCTCGCGCTCTATCTTGGCGGAGCGGTTGTGTGCAGCAATCGTGCGCAGCAGGGCATCGCGGTCCAACGCCCCCTCCGCTGCCGACAGCATCAGCAGCGCGGAAAGAAACAGGCGGGGGACACGGCGCATCATCCTCCCTATTCTACCAAAGATTTTCGGGAAGACAAGGAGGAAGCGCAGGGCGGGGCCCGCGTTTTTCAGAAGGGGCTGAGGGAGAACTCCGGTCGGTGCACCTTTTTCTCGTAGGGCGTCGTCGCCAGTGAGGCAAACTCCTCTGCCCAGTGGTCGATGGTCTGCTTCTGGTAGGCATAGGGGCGGAAATCCTTGGTGTCGAGCAGCAGAGCACCCGCCACGGAGGTCATGCCGTATTCAAAATCCGCCATCTCGGCCAGCAGCTCGCCGTTCACCTCAAACATGCGTGCGCCCATGGCGATGTGGCCCATGTCGTCCTCGCTGCTGAAGCACTTGCGGATGAGCCAGCCCGCGCCGTTCACCAGCAGATTCGCGCCGTCCTCGGTGAGCAGCATCTTGCGGTTGATGGGTTGTGCGCTGAGAATCGCCACCTCCACACGCACGGCATCGGGGACGGGATTGCGGACGACAGTCAGGTTCGGGTCCGCATCCGCCTTGGCCTTGAAGACCTTGTCCAACTGCGCGTCAAAATAATCGCGCAAATCCATCAGGTGCTCCATCTGTGCGGCATCCTCCGGCGCTTTGTCGATAAAGTCAATCGTTACGGGAGCCAGATAGATAACACGCTGTTTTTTCACATAGGCATCCCAGTCCTGCACCGAAATCTTATCCCAGTAGGACACAAAGGGCACACGCTCGTCCGTGTTCTTCTCATAACGGGTGATAAAACCCGTCTTCGGCAGTCTGTTGTAATCCGTCGAGGCGCAGGAGGTAAACAACAGCAGCGAGACAACAGCAAGCAGCAACAAACTCAGAATACGACACATGGCGGCATTGTACCGCTGCCTGCCCCCGATTGTCAAGGGGGGTAAACATATCACTCCTCTCTCATGCCGGAGTTTTGGAAAACGGCGAAAAAAGAGAGGATAGGCGAAAAGGACAAGCAATCTTTTGATAAAAATGATGCCGATGCCGGTTTATTTGGTATGCTCTTCCATTGCCTGCATCAGCTTACGCACGCAAGTGCTTTTCTTGGTGTAATTGGCATCAAAGGTTTGGCTCTTCGTCTATTTTTGTGGAATGAAACCGCATCGGTGTCCGAAACACATCG
>CALBJX010000069.1 GCA_937893015.1 uncultured Verrucomicrobiales bacterium
TTCGGCATCAAGCCCATCATGGCCCAGCTGGAGGAGCGCCGCAAGCGCATCGAGGAGGGCGAAGCCATGCATGCGCAGAGCCAAAAGGAGCTCGCCGAAGTGAAGGAAGCGGGCGCCAAGATCATGGAAGAAGCCCACGCCGCCTCCAAGCAGGAAGTGGAGCACGCCAAGCAGACCGCCGCCCGTGTGCAGGAAGAGCTCGTCGCCAAGGCTACCACGGAGGCTCAGACCGTCATCGAGAACGCCAAGAAGCAGGCTGCCATGGACACCCAGCGCGAAAAGGATGCCCTGAAGGGTGAGTTCGCCCGCCTTGTCGCCCTCGCCACCTCGCAGGTGACGGGGAAGGTGCTCAGCGAGGAGGACCACCGCAAGATTAATGATGAGGCGATTAAGGCCCTCTGAATGACAAATTACAATTTACAAATTACAAATTGAAAATTCGGCGCGGCGTTCGCCGCGCGGGCTGAACGAAGAAAGGCCGCTATGAAGATTACCAAGGATGTCCAAGCACAGGCACGCCGCCTGATGCGCCTCTGCACAGGGGCGGACGGGCTGCTGCTGGAAGACCGCGTGCGTGAGTGCGCCGCGGCGATTGCGGAGCGCAAGCCCCGCAACGGCATCGCCCTGCTCACCGCCTTCACCGAGATGGTGCGCGCCGAGCAGAAGCGCCGCACCGCTACCGTCACCTCCGCCGTGCCGCTGACGGATGCGGAGAAGACCGCCATCACCGAAAAACTTTCCGCCACGCATGCGGGGCTTATCTTTGAATGGCAGACCGACCCCGCCCTCATCGCCGGGCTTACCATCCGCGTGGGCGATGAAGTGACGGATGCCTCTGTCCGCTCCCGCATCGACCGCCTCTCCCGCCTCGCCTGATATCAACCTTTCATCGAACCCCTTATTAAAATCACACCAAGCGTATGAGCAATATCGTACAAGAACTCGAAGCGCAGATTCGCCAAGCGACTGCCGCCACCGTCACCGAAAACGTCGGCACCATCAAAGCCATCGGCGATGGTGTTGCCCGCATCGAAGGCCTGAGCAACGCCATGCTCAATGAAATGATTGAGTTCCCCGGCGGCGTCATGGGTCTCGCCATGAACCTTGAAGAGAACGAAGTCGGCGCCGTGCTCATCGGCAACGGCTCCCACCTCCGCGAGGGCGATACCTGCAAGACCACGGGCCGCCTGCTGCAGGTGCCCGTCGGCCCCGGTCTGCTCGGCCGCGTGGTGGACACCCTCGGCAACCCGCTGGACGGCAAGGGCCCCATCGAGGCCGCCGCGCACTACCCCGTCGAAAAGATTGCATCGGGCATCATTTCCCGTCAGGGTGTGAGCCAGCCCGTGCAGACGGGTATCCTGCCCATCGATGCCATGATTCCCATCGGCCGCGGCCAGCGCGAGCTCATCATCGGCGACCGCTCCACGGGCAAGACCGCCATCGCCATCGACACCATCATCTCCCAGGCC
>CALBJX010000070.1 GCA_937893015.1 uncultured Verrucomicrobiales bacterium
CCCACGACAACCGGAACCACAATCCGGGGCTCTACCGCTGAACTATGGTCACCATCTTCAACGGAGTCGTTGCGGAGGTGAATATACAGGATTTTGCGGGGATTGCAAGACAAATTTAAGAAAAGTTTGAAAAAAGGGCGGAATGATGTCAAAAATTCCGCGCTTGACGGGGCTGCGGGGGCGGGGTATGATGGCGGGGTAGGGGGCGTTTTCGTTTTAAGTGTTAAATGTTTGAACGGAAAAGGCGGAGGCTGTGTCTCACGTCCCTGAGTAGTATCTTTCATCTGACCTGATTGCTTATGAAACAATCCGATATTGAACGTATTGCCGCGGCGGGGCTGATTACGCCCGAGCAGCAGGCGGCGATTATCGAGTATTTCCACCTCTCGGAGGGACGGCACCGCCGCTGGCTGTTGCTGTCGCTCTGCGGGCTGGCCGGGGCTCTCATTTTGGCGGGCATCATCATGCTCATCAGCGCGAACTGGGAGCGGATTCCCGACCTCGTGAAGATGGGAACGGGCATGGCGCTGCTGGTGGCGTTCTGGGCGGCATGGGCTTCCTTGCGGAATTCCCGCCCTATCGTGGCGGAGGTCTGCGGCTTTCTCGGCGCGGGGATGTGGCTGGCGGATATCTCGCTCTACGGGCAGATTTTCCAGCTCCAGAATCCTTTTGTGGAGGGCGTGTCGCTCTTCTTCTGCGGCGTGGCGGCGATTCCCTTCCTCGTGCGTCAACGCTTGCTGATTGCCGTGGTGGTGGTGACGAGCTATGTGCTGCTTATCGGCACCTTTGATACGTCTCCCCTCGACTCTTGGCTGAGTTTTGAGGCTTTCTACAATGCCTTGCCCTTGGTGCCGGTGTATCTGGCGAGGCCGGAATGTGAAATGCTGACGGCGTGGGCGCTGACGCTGTTCTGGTTCCTTTTCGCGGAGCTGTGCGCCACGCGCGGGGCGGCCTTCTTCCGCGCCTACGGGTGGCTGGCGCTGCCCGCGACGCTGTTCATGGGTGGTCTTTTAGCTGTGTGCAGCATTGAAGAGACAGATTTTTGCTGCCACCTGAGCCTGACGGCCGGTTGTGCGGGGGCAGGGCTGGCGGTGCTCGCCCAGCTGCTTCTGCGCCCCAAGTATTCCTCCCGCATCGCGCACTTGCTGGTGGCGGCGATGGTGGCATCGGTGCCGCTGCTGGCTTGCTACCCTATCCCGACTCTGCTTTCCGTCTGCCTCACCTTCGGCTTCGGTGTGCTGATGATGCTTTGCGGTTCGCTGGCGGCGCGCGTGCTGTGGGTGAATGTCGGCAGTCTGCTCATCGCCGTGGCGGCCATTCGTCTCTTCGCGGATGTGCTCGGCTCCTACACGGAGAGCGGGCTTGTGCTCATCGCGGGCGGCGTGTTCCTGCTGCTTGCGGCATGGGTGCTGGAAAAATCCCGCCGCCGTTTGGTGGCGGGCATGGCAACAACTCAACCCCAAATCGCTTCCGACCATGAATAAAATCGCTCTTTCTCTCCTCTCCGCCGTGGTGCTCGGCCAGCTCGCGTGGCTGGGCTGCAGCTACCACGCCCGCGTGCAGGAAATCGCGGAATCCCCCCACATTCTGCTGGAGGTGCGCCAATACGACCCCCGCGACCTCTTCCGCGGCGATTATCTGAGCCTCGATGTGGAGGAGGAGATTCCGCTGACCCCTGATGAGCCCCGTCTCGGCAAGAGCCTGTATTGGGACGCAGGCTCTGTCCCTAACTACAGTGCTACGGGGCCAAACGGAATCCCCTATCCCGCCCGAGAGAAACAGACGGAGGGGGCGACGCGCCTTCGCTACGGGTGGTACAGCAATGATGCCTCTTTCGTTGTTGGTTTTGTTCGCCCCGATGCGGAGGGCGTGTGGCACCTGAGCCGCATCGAGGCACGGGGCAGCAGCGAGGATGTCTGCCGCGAGGGCGAACGCCGTCTTCCCGCGCAGATGCGTGCTCATATCACCTCCTCCCGCGCACGGCTCTCGGCAGATGCGGCAGATGTTGCCGCGCTTCCCGTGTGCTCCGTGTCGCTGTGCCACTCTCTGCGGTACTATGTGCCCGAGAAGAAGGGCAATCTCCCGAGCCTCGCGTGGGACGCCCCCGCCGAGAAGAAGGTTCGCGTGACGATGGAATGTGTCCTTCGCGACCGCAACGGCATCATCCCCGTGCAGCTCTTCGTGGACGGCGTTCCCTATCTCGAAGCCTACGAACGCTGGCAGAAGGAGCAGGGCGGGAAGGAATGAATGCTGTTGCATCATGGCCTGACGGATCCTTTCCGGTGCCCCATGAAGCGAAATAAAAACGAGCCGCAACAAAACCAAATAGCCGAGATGTCTGATTCGTGACTTGCTTTTTGCGGAGGAGTCGGTATAATCGCCGTGCGAGAATGCGGAATCCTTTTATCATCTTCGGTTGCATGGCGGCAGGATGCCTTTTCGGGTGTCCTGTGGCGGCGCATCCCGTTGAGCCTGCCGCAACGGCGACGTCATCGGCTATGTCGCCGCAGGAGGTGATATGTCGCGATTTTCTGCAATCCGTGTCGGATTTGTGGTTCCTGCTTTCGGGTATCGGCAACCGCACGGAGGCCGATGCTCAGGCTGCACCTTTCACGGAGCTGGTTCACCGCATTTGTTTGTTGGATGAGCAGTTAAGCGCTTCTTCCACCGATTCCGGTCTTCCCGTGGAGGTGGAGGCCGAGGTCCATGAGGACGCCGCCGCTGCCGAGAGAGCCGAGATGTTGGATGCCTTGCAGCTGCGCATTTTGGAATCCTTTGATGACGTTAACGCGGAATTCCTGAGCATTTGCCGCGTGCAATGCTACGGCTCGGCCAAGCTTGCCAAGGCCTTCTCGGATGCATCGGAAACGGGCATGTTCTCGGAGGATTCTTTCCGGATTTTGCAAGGGTTCGGAACTTCCCTGTCGGATGCCGAGACGGAGCGCGAGCTCGCCCGTCGTCGAAATCTGGAGGCCCCCGATCGCGCCGTGCTGAGTGTGCTGCAACAGGTGAAGGATGTCGCCAGTGCGCAGGGCGCTGTTGCCACCCTCACGCAGTTGGCTGGTAGTCTGCGTCTGCTTGTCCCCGAGAAGGTGCTGGACAACCGCTCCTTCTCCGAAGCTGCCCGCGCCCGCGCTCGCGCCGCATACGAGCCGATTTCCCCCCTGCTGTGGGGCATCCGCACGGAGTTGGTGCGCATTGCAGCTCTCCCCGGCTACGACACGGAATCCTACGATACTTTCTCCGACGCACTCAACAATGTCTTCGAAAACATCGGTGCGACGCATAGCGAATGGTTTGATGATGTCTTCGATGCCTCTTTCCGTTCCGACTTGGATGAAGCTCTCCAAGAAAACGCCTCCCCTTCCGATTAACACAGCTCTTACCTCTATACAACGCTCATGCCTGTTTCTGATTATCTCGTGACCATCGGTCTGGAAGTCCATTGCCAGATTAAGACCAAGACTAAGATGTTCTGCTCCTGCAAGGCCGGTTTCGGTTACGAACCCAATACGAACGTGTGCCCCACCTGCCTCGGCATGCCCGGTGCGCTGCCCGTGCTGAATGAGTTTGCCATCGAGCGCACGGTGCTCACGGGCATGATGCTCGGCTGCTCCACCCCGCCCGTCTCCAAGTGGGACCGCAAGAACTATTTCTATGCGGACATGCCCAAGAACTACCAGACGAGCCAGCTCGACCTGCCGCTCTGCATCGGCGGCGAGGTGCCGCTGTACACCTGGGCCTTCCCTGCGGATGCCAAGGTGCCCGCGGCGGAGGGGGCCGTCGTCCGCAAGGTGAAGCTCGACCATATCCATCTGGAGGAGGACGCCGCCAAGCTCACTCACTACCACGGCTACTCGCTGGTGGACTACAACCGCGGCGGCACGCCCCTCATGGAGATTGTCTCCGCGCCCGACCTCACCAGCCCCGATGAGACCTACGCCTACCTCAAGAGTCTCCAGCAGATTCTCGTCTGCGGCGGCATCTCCGATGCCGACATGGAGAAGGGGCAGATGCGCTGCGACGTGAACGTCTCCCTCCGACCCAAGGGTCAGAAGGAGCTGGGCGCCAAGATTGAGATGAAGAACATCAACTCCATGTCCGCCGCCCGCCGCGCACTCATTTATGAGATTCACCGCCAGGCGGAGGAGCTGGACATGGGTATCGCGCAGGTGCAGAGCACCCGCCGCTGGGATGATGATCTGGGCGAGAGCATTGTGATGCGCACCAAGGAGAACGCCCACGACTATCGCTACCACACCTGCCCGGACCTCATCCCCGTACACACCGCGCCCATCGTGGAGAAGGTGGAGCCCCTCATGCCCGAGCTGCCCGATGCCCGCTACGCCCGCCTGCAGGAGCAATACGGCGTGCCCGCGGCGGATGCCGCCACCCTCGTGGCCGATGTCGCCCTCTGCTCCTACTTTGAGGAAGCCGCCGCGCTTTCCAAAGCTCCCCGCAAGGTGGCCAACTGGGTCATCAACGGCTTGCAGGCCGCCCTCACGGAGCATGAGCAGACGATTGCCGACCGCCCCGTGACCCCCGCCGCCCTCGCGGGACTTGTGGACATCATCGAGGAAGGCATCGTCTCCAACAACCAGGCCAAGGAAGTGCTGGCAGAGCTCTGGGACAAGCCTGAGGTGAAGGCAGCGGATGCCGCCGCCAAGCTCGGCTTCAAGAAGGCCGACAGCGGCGCACTGGAAGCCCTTGTGGAAAAAGTCATCGCCGAGAACCCCGACAAGGTGGCTCTCGTGAAGGCGGGCAACACCAAGCTCATCAACGCCCTCACCGGGCAGGTGATGAAGAACAGCAACCCCAAGCCCAACCCCAAACTCGTCACGGAAATCCTGTCTGCTAAGCTTGGGTTGTAACGCCTCGGCCCGACTTCGGGCTTGCTCCTGCGGGGGATTTATGGTAGGATGCCGCCATGCAAACGGCTCGAACGAAAGAAGAGTTGCGTTCCGTGTTGGCTCCGCTGCGCGGCGGTCGCATGGTCTTGGTGCCCACCATGGGCGCGCTGCACGAGGGGCATGCCACCCTGATGCGTCAGGCGCGTGAGCTGGCAGGGCCCAAGGGAACGGTGGTGGCAAGCGTGTTCCTGAACCCCGTGCAGTTTGACAACGCGGGGGATTTGGCAACCTATCCGCAGACTCCGCAGGCCGACCTCGATCTCTGCGCCGCTTGCGGAGTGGATGTGGTCTTTATGCCCACGCCCGAGGTGATGTACTGCCCCGATCGCTCCATTTCGCTGGAGGAGACGCACCTCTCGACCGTGCTCTGCGGTGCCCGCCGCCCCGGGCACTTTGCGGGTGTGTGCCTCGTGGTGAACAAGCTCTTCAACCTCGTGCAGCCCACGGATGCCGTCTTCGGTAAGAAAGACTATCAACAGCTCGCCATCCTGCGCCGCATGGTGCGCGACTTGGATATCCCCGTCACGCTGCACGGCGCGGAAATCGTGCGCGAGGAGGACGGCCTTGCCCTCTCCAGCCGCAACACCCGCCTCACCCCCGAGCAGCGTGCGGAGGCCCCCCGCATCCGCCGTGTGCTTTCCTTGGCCAAGGTTGATTTTGAGAGCGGCACCGCCCCTGCCGATGTCTGCCGCATGGCGGAGACGCAGCTCGCCGCCATCCCCGGCGCCAATGTCGACTACGTGGAAATCGTGGATGCTGAGACGCTGCACGAGCCGACCGACCTCAAGCGCATGCTGCTGATGGCCGTGGCCGTATACTTCGGCGAGGTACGCCTCATCGACAACATCGAACTGCAACGCTGATGATTACCGCCGACAATCTGCACCGCTTCTACACCATCGGCAAGAAACAGGTCGAGGTGCTGCACGGGCTTAACCTGCACATCAAGCGTGGGGAGAAAGTGTTCCTCTGCGGCCCCAGCGGCGCGGGCAAGACCACGCTCATGTACACGCTGGCGGGGCTGGAAGCTCCGCAGCAGGGCAAGGTCGTCATCGACGGCGAGGATGTGTATGCGCTCTCCCTGCGCAAGCGCGCCCTCTTCCGCAACCGCATGATGGGCTTCATCTTCCAGAACTACATGCTGATGCCGGAGCTCACCGCGTTGGAGAACGCCTCCCTCGCCACCGCCGTGGCGGGGAAGGAAGCGACGGAGCGCGTGAAATTCCTGCTGGAGAAAGTCGGCCTTGCCGACCGCATGGACCACCTGCCCAACGAGCTCTCGGGCGGCGAGCAGCAGCGTGTCGCCATTGCCCGCGCACTGGCGCACGACCCCGCCATCATCTTTGCGGATGAGCCCACGGGCAACCTCGATTCCCGCAACGGCGGGCAGATTCTCGACCTCCTCTTCTCCTTGGCGGAGGAGGGCGGCAAAACCCTCGTCACCGTCACCCACGACAGCCATATCGCCGCTCGCGGCGACCGCACCCTCATCATTCGCGACGGCGTGGTGGCGGATTCCTGATCTCTTTTAACCTGTTTGCGGAGGTGAAACACCGCGCCGATTACCGCCTGTTGACCCGCCAGCTGGAGCTCATGCGCCTGCTGCGCATCGGGGAGCAACAGGCGGCTTTCGTTCAGGCTGTGCTGATGGGCTTGGCGGGGGCCGCTGCCGTGCTGCTTTTTGAAGCGGCCTGCACGGCGGTGCAGGGGGGCCTCACAGGGCTGTGGGGCACGCGCGTGGCCTGCTTCTCCGAATTGCCGGCGCTGTGGCGCGTGGCGCTGCCTTGTCTGGGCGCGGTGGCGGCGGCTCTGGTGTTGCTCGTTGCCCACCGCATTGACTCGCGCCGCATCCCCGATTACATGGAGGCTTTTTCGCTCGGGGACGGGCGCTTGCCGCGCCGCCAAGGGGTGTTGCGCAGTCTCTCCGCCGTCATCAGTCTCGGCACCGGGGCCTGCATCGGCAAGGAAGGGGCCCTCATGCAGATGGCCGCCGTGGCCGCCTCTGCCGCCGGGCGTTGGCTGCATGTTTCCCCGCACCGCCTGCGCCTTATGGTGGGCTGCGGTGCCGCGGCGGGCATGACCGCCGCCTTCCACACGCCGCTGGCCGCCTGCCTGTTCGTGTCGGAGGTTGTGGTCGGTTCCCTGAGCATCGGCTATCTTGCGCCGCTGTTGCTCGCCTCCTGTGCGGCTTATGCTCTTGTGTGGTGTACGTCGATGGGCGGGGCTCTCTTCCCCTGTGCCGCGGAGGTGACGGACAGCACGCAGCTGCTGCTCTGTCTGGCTGCCGCACTTCTGCTCGCCCCGCTCGGTAAGCTCTGGGTGGCGTGGCTGAATCTCGCCCGCCGCCTCTTCTCGGGGCGGCTCTCGTGGTTGCTTGTGCGCATGGCGGCGGCGGGGCTGCTTGTCGGTGCTGTCTCTGTGTACCAACCCGCCATCGTCGGCAACGGGCAGGAGGCGATTGCCGGCGTGCTTGCTTCTGCGTTCTCTTTTTCGGAGGCGGCCGTGTTGCTGGGGCTCAAAGCTCTGGTTGTCGCCATCGTCTTCGGCGTGGGCACCATGGGCGGTGTGCTGACGCCCACGCTCATGCTCGGCTGTTTCGGCGGCTGGTGTTTCGGCGTTGCTGCCGGCGCAGAATCTCCCGAGGTCTGTGCGCTGGTCGGCATGGCTGCCTTCTTCGCCTCTGCGGCGCGTTCTCCTGTGACGGCCCTGCTGCTGGTGGTCGAGCTTTCGATGAACGCGGCGCTCATTTTTCCTGTCATGGCGGCGGTGGCCGTGTCCTATGCCGTCTCCCGCTATCTGCCGGGCAAGACGCTTTACGACAGTGCCCGCCTAGGAGGGCGAGCCGACCTTCGTGTCCGTGATATCATGCTGCACCATCCCGCGCAGCTGCATGCCGATGCGGACATCGGCCGCCTGCGCCGTGTCGCCCTGCATCACCCCAATCTCCCCATTCCGCTGGTGGATGAAGCGGGAAAATACCTCGCCCTGCAAGTCCCCTTTGCAGAGGAACCCGCCACCCCGCCTGTTCTCTCTCCTGACGCTACACCCGCAGAAGCCTTGCGTTTCTTCGAACAATCCCCGCAGAGCGACTGGCTCCCCGTGGTGCAGGAAGGCCGTATCCTCGGCCTCGTTTCCCGCGTGGAATTGTACCAGACGACCGCGCTGCTCTTCCGCCGCGATTTGGCGGCCAGAAGGTAAATCGTACATAGTTCTTGCCTCTTGCGGGCACTTAGGTGTATGATGACACCATGCGACGCCCCTCTCTACTCGGTCTGATTCTCGCGGACAGCTGGTTGGCCCCCTTTGAACAGGAAATCAAAGGCCGCCTCCGCCTTTTTGATGCCAAGCGCGAGGCGATTGTGCGGAAGTGGGGCTCACTGAGGGCCTTCGCCGCGGGCTATGAACGGCTCGGCTTCAATCGCGATGCCGCCACGGGCGAGTGGGTGTACCGCGAGTGGGCTCCGGGTGCGCGCGGACTGCGGCTCATCGGCGATTTTAACGGCTGGAACCGCGAGAGCCACCCCCTGCAGCCCACGGACACGGGCGTGTGGGAAATCCGCCTGCCTGCGGAGGCCATGGCACACGGGCAGCGCGTGAAAGTGCATGTCATCGGCGCGAACAGCGAGGGGCGCGACCGCGTGCCCGCTTGGATTCGCTACACGGAGCAGGATGCGCAGACCTACGACTACTGCGGCATTCTGTGGGCTCCTGAAGAGCCCTACCAGTGGTGCAACACGCGCTGGAACCCCGCCACCATCGGCACGCCCTTCATCTATGAAGCCCACGTCGGCATGGCGGGGGAGGAGGGGCGCATCCACTCCTACCGCGAGTTTGCGGACAAGGTGCTGCCGCGCGTGGCGGCGCTGGGCTACAATGTGGTGCAGCTCATGGCCGTGCAGGAGCATCCGTACTACGGCTCCTTCGGCTATCACGTTTCCTCCTTTTTCGCGCCCTGCAACCGCTTCGGCACGCCCGAGGATTTGAAATATCTGGTGGACACCGCGCACGGACTCGGCATTGCCGTGCTGCTGGATGTGGTGCATTCCCACGCCGTGAAGAATGTCGCCGAAGGGCTGAACGATTTTGACGGCAGCGGCGGCCAGTATTTCAAGGCAGGCGAGCGCGACAGCCGCCACCCCGACTGGGACAGCTGCCTCTTCGACTACGGCCGCGATGAGGTGCTGGAGTTCCTGCTCTCCAACCTCCGCTGGTGGCTGGAGGAGTATCACTTCGACGGCTTCCGCTTCGACGGCGTGACAAGCATGCTCTACGTCCACCACGGGCACGAACCTTTCACGGATTTGAGCTGCTACTTCAACACCATGGTGAATGTGGATGCCGTGACCTACCTGCAACTGGCGGCGACCTTGGTGCAGGAGGTGCGCCCCGGTGCCTTCGCCATTGCGGAGGACATGAGCGGCATGCCCGGCCTCTGCCGCCCGGTGGAGGAGGGCGGTTTCGGTTTCACGCACCGCCTTGCCATGGGCCTGCCGGATTACTGGATTAAGCTGCTCAAGGAGAAGAAGGATGAGGAATGGAGTGTGGGCGACATGTGGTACACCCTCATCAACCGCCGCTACGGCGAGTCCAACATCGCCTATGCCGAGAGCCACGACCAAGCCTTGGTGGGCGACAAGACTATCGCTTTCCGCCTGATGGATGCGGAGATGTACACGCACATGAGCTGCGACAGGCCGAGCCTCGTCATTGACCGCGGCATGGCCCTGCACAAGATGATTCGCCTCGCCACGCTGGCGGCGGGCGGCGAGGGCTGGCTCAATTTCATGGGCAACGAGTTCGGCCACCCCGAGTGGATTGACTTCCCCCGCGAGGGCAACGGCAACTCCTATCAATACTGCCGCCGCCAGTGGAGCCTCGTCGATAACGGCCTGCTGCGCTACCGCTTCCTGAACGCTTTTGATGCCGCCATGGTCGCCCTCGCCAAGCGCGCGGATATCCCCGCTGCCGCGCCCGCGCAGCCGCTCAACATGGATGAGGCGAACCAAGTGATGGCCTTTGAGCGCGCGGGGCTTCTCTTTGTCTTCAACTGGAACGGCGAGCGCGCCATCCCCGACTACGAGCTGCCCGCGCCGGAAGCGGGCGAGTGGCGCGTGGTGCTGGATTCCGATGCTGCGGAATTCGGCGGCTATGCGCGGCAGGACCACAGCGTGAACCACTTCACGGATGAGGACGGCAAGATGAAGCTCTACCTCCTGCCGCGCACCGTGATGGTACTGCAGAAGCTTTAATCTATGTTCAGGAACAAGAGAGTTGTCATCACGGGCGGGGCACAGGGCATCGGGCGCTGCCTCGCGGAGCGTTTTGCGGCGGAGGGTGCGCACGTGTGGGTGCTCGACAAGCAGCCGACCGCATTTGAGAATGCCGCCGTCACCCCCGTGCTCGGGGATATCGCCGTGAAGGAAACGTTGGAATCCTTTGCCTCACAGGTGACGGCGGAGGGCCGCGTCGATGTGTTGGTGAACAACGCCTTGCCGCTCATGAAGGGCATAGACTCCTGTTCCTATGAAGAGTTTGCCTATGCCCTCGCCGTGGGGGTGACGGCGCCGTTCTATCTTACCAAGCTGCTCGCCCCGCACTTTGCGGAGGGGGCGGCGGTGGTGAACATCTCTTCCTCCCGCGACCGCATGAGCCAAGCGCAGACGGAGAGTTACACGGCGGCCAAGGGCGGTATCGCCGCTCTGACGCACGCTCTCGCTATGTCTTTGGCGGGGTGCGCCCGCGTGAACTCGGTTTCCCCCGGCTGGATTGAGACGCGCGGGAACACGTGGAGTGGTGCGGATGCCCTGCAACAGCCTGTCGGCCGTGTCGGTACACCCGAGGATATTGCCGAGGCCGTCCTCTTCCTCGCCTCCCCCAAGGCGGGCTTCATTACGGGCGAGAATCTCTGCGTGGACGGCGGCATGACCCGCCGCATGATTTACCACGGCGACGAAGGTTGGGCCTATCAGCCGAGTTGATGAATCCCGAGAATTGCCGAATGCAAAACGCCCCGATGCAGAACATCGGGGCGTTTGGTTTGGAAAAGAAAGTTTTAGAAGCCTTCTTCCTCTGCGGGTGCGGGGGCAGGGGCCGCAGGAGCCGGCGCGGGGGTGTCCGTCGCGGCGGGAGCCTCAGGGGCGGGAGCGGCGGGGGCGTCGCCGTGCTCCACGATGGTGTCATCACCGCCGTTGTCCTTGGCGGGCGTCGGCGCGGGCTCTGCGGGAGAGGAGGGCTGCGCCGCAGGAGCGGGCTGAGCGGCAGGGGCGGGTGTCGCGGACTGCAGCAGGGGCTGCTTGGTCTGCGGGTCCACCTCTGTGCCGTTGATGTACATGCGCGTCTTCATCTGCCCCGTGGCGGGGTCGTAGACGCTCTCCGTGCGGGTCTGCGTCATGTTGCCGTTCGCGTCGCGCGTGATGGAGACGGAGGTAGAGGCGGCGCTGAAGCTGCTGCCGCTTGCGGCTGTCGGCGCGGGGGCACCCACGGTAGGCAGGGGCAGGTTGTTGGAGACGGAGGGGGCTTCCGCAGGGGCACTGCCGTCGGCGGGCGCGGAGGGCTGCTCCGTGGTGACGGCGGGCTGCGCGGCGCGGCGAGCCATGCGGGAGCACACGCGCAGGGGCTCACCCTGTTGCCCATTCATGAGATAGAGGTGGTCCACGCGGAGCACGGCTTCTTCCCCGGGTTGCATCTGCGCGATGGTGTCTGCGATGCCGGCGGGCTGGCCGGGCAGCTCTCGGCTCATGGAGATCGTGAACTTGGTGCCGGGCGTCAGCTGGCCGTCGCCTAAGCGGTTGTACTTCTTGTAGCCCAGAAGATCGATGACCTCAAAGACGGCCACTTTTGCTGTGGTGGGGGCGTCGTCGTTGATGGTCTGCACGGCCAAATCATGCATGCCGACGAAGGTGGCGCGCACGGTGTTGGAGGCGAGCAAATCGCAGTTGCCGGAGCGAGCTGCAGCGGCGGGGACGGCGGGGACGGAAATCTCTGCGAACAGCGAGGGGGTGGCGGCTGCTAACGCAAGGAGAGTGGTGTAGCGGACGATTCTGTTCATATGTACAGCGTTAGATAGCACAAATCGCCGCTTTGTTCAATCTTTTTGACAGAGACGGAGAAGGAGACGCAGCGCTTCGGTATTTTGATGGAAAGGATGATGGGCGGGGGAGGAGCGGGGCCATCGTTCTCTCATCCCGACAAACAGTTGTTCTCCTCCTGCCGTTTTAGCTGCGTTTTTCCATTTTTCGCGTCATCCTCGGCGGCATGCTGCAATGCGTGCTTGCAGAATCGGTGAGACTCCCGCAATATGGATGGGATGATTCGCTTCTCCCTCTTCGGTGTCCGCGTGACGATACAACCTACCCTCTGGCTCATGCTGGCGGCTCTTGGTGTCGTGTTCGGTGCCGCGGGGCGGGCGGATGTGATGGGTATTGCGATTTTCGCCTTGGCCGGCTTGCTCTGCCTGCTGGTGCATGAGATGGGGCACGCTATGGTGAGCAAACGGCTCGGCGGCGGTGCTCCCGAGGTTTGTTTGGCGTGGTTGGGCGGCGCCTGCACCAATCCCGAGGCTCGTCTGACGCGCACGGGCGGTGTGCTCATGACCATGGCGGGGCCTGCGGCTTCCGTGTTGCCCGGCCTCTTTGCCGCGGCGGCGCTGGGCGTGTACATCGACAGCTACCCCGCTGCCTGCTATATCGCTCTGCATTCCCTTGCGGGCGTTATCAAGGATGAGACATGGCAGCTCGGCTCACCCTACGTTATTCTCTTCTGCATCCGTCTCATTCAGGTGAGTTTCTGGTGGTCGGTGTTCAATATGCTCCCCGTGTTCCCGCTGGATGGCGGTCAAATCATGCACGGGCTCATGGATTCCCCGCGCCGCATGCACTTTCTCAGCCTTGTCTTTGCCTGTCTGCTCACGGCGGGCAGCATTGTGCTGGGGCTCTGGCTCATCACCGCGCTCATGGTGGTGCTCGCTTTTCTTAACTACCGCTGCTGCCAGCAAGCGCCGTATTGACAAGTCTTCCGACTTCACTTTTATCTTTACATTCTCGCCGTTTTCGTGCATTCTCCCCGCCGTATGACTTTTTCCGAGCTCGGCATTTGCCCCGAAATCCTTGAAGCCATCGAAGTCTTGGGCTTCGATACCCCCTCTCCCATTCAGGAACGCGCCATCCCCGCTGCGCTGGCGGGCGCGGATATCGTGGGGCTCTCCCATACGGGCTCGGGCAAGACGCTGGCCTTCTCTATCCCCGCGCTGGAGCACATCGACCCCGAGCTGCGCGCCGTGCAGGTGCTCTGCCTTGCCCCCACCCGTGAGCTCGCCGTGCAAATCTGCCGCGAGGTGGACAAGCTCGCCCTCTTCATGGACAACGTGTCCGCCGTGCCGATTTACGGCGGGGCTTCCTTCGGTCCCCAGCTCGCGGCGCTCAAGCGCGGCGTGCAGTTTGTCGTCGGCACGCCCGGGCGCGTGATTGACCTGATGGAGCAGGGGGAATTCGACACCTCGCACATCTCCATGCTCATCCTCGATGAAGCGGATGAAATGCTCGACATGGGCTTCCAAGAGGACATCGAGCGCGTGGTGGCGCAGATTCCCGAGGAACGCCAAACGCTCTTTTTCTCCGCCACCATGAGCGCGCCCATCCGCGCCCTCATCGACAGCCTTGCCACGGAACCGCAGGAGATTTCCATCGAGCGCCCCGTGCTCACCGTGCCGACCTGCGAGCAGGTGGTGTACGATGTCATCTTCTCCTCCCGCATCGAGGTGCTCTGCCGCCTCATCGAGATGGGGCGCATGAAGCGCGGCCTCGTCTTCGCCAACACCAAGCGCGTGGTGGATGACATCGTGGACGGCATGCTCGCCCGCGGCTACGCCGTGGACCGCCTGCACGGCGACATGCCGCAGACCCTGCGTGAGCGCGTCATGGGGTCCTTCCGCAGTGGCAACCTGCATGTGCTCGTTGCCACGGATATCGCCGCCCGCGGGCTGGATATCGACGATGTGGACATCGTGGTGAACTTTGAGCTGCCCCGCGACCCCGAGGACTACGTCCACCGCATCGGCCGCACCGCCCGCGCGGGCCGCAAGGGCAAGGCCGTCACCTTCATCGGCCGCCGCGATTTCTCGCTGCTCGCCCGCATCGAGCGATTCGTGGGCGTGAAGCTCCAACGCGAGAAGGTCATGACGGGGGCGATGGTGGAGACCGCCCGCCGCGAGGCTCTGGTGGATGAAATCATCGAAAAGGCCGCCATGGCGCACGAGCTGCCCGAGGAGCTGCGCGACCTCGATGTGGACCTCGAAAAACTTTGCTGCGCCATGTTCCACCTGCTCGCGGACAAGCAGCACCGCGAGATTCAGCCTATCCCCGAGGATCGCCCCTCCAAGTTCGCCGCCCGCAAACTTTCCGAGCGCGAACCCCGAGAGCCGCGCACGGAAGACGCCGCCCCCGAGAAGGGCAACGACTGGAGCAAGCTCGAACAAAGCGTCACGCTCTTCATGAACGGCGGCAAGTGCCTGCACATCCGCCCGAAGGACATCGTCGGCCTTCTCTGCAATGAGGGCGGCGTGCCCAAGAGCGCTATCGGTGACATCCGCCTCTTCCCCAAGCACTCGCTCATCGAAGTGTCTCCCGAGGTTGCCCCGCAGGTCTGTGAAACGCTGGCTACCTGCCACATCTGCGGCTACGAAGTCAATATCCGCGAGGACCGCGGCTTCCCCGGCGACGACAGCGAACCCCGCGAGCACCGCGGCTTTGAACGCCGTGAACGCCGTGGTTTCCGCCCGCAGCGCGACACGGATTATCGCCCCCGCCGCCCCCGCGATACCCGCGACGGCCACGAGCGCCCCTTCCGCTTCGACCGCGGCGAGCGTTACGAACGCCCCGAACGCTCCGAACGAGGCGGCTTCACCAAGCAGCGCTTCTCCTCCTTCGGCCCCGCCAAGTTCGACCGCAAGCGCGACCGCGGCGAGGACGGCGGCAACAACGACAAAACCTTCCGCCGCTTCTCCAAGCGCAAGTAAAGGGAAACGCGCTGCGGATGCGCCTCGGTGCCGGATACGAAAAAGCCCCCGCTCCATGAAGAGCGGAGGCTGAAGAATGATGCTGTCGTCGGGATTTAGTGACGACGGCGGCGGGAAGCCAGACCGGCGAGAGCCAGCAGACTCAGCGTTGCCGTGGCGGGCTCGGGCGTCACGGTGAAGGTCACATAGGCATTATTCTGGCCGCTCCAGCCGCTATAGCCGCTTGTACCATCCGACGCAGGAGTCCAGGTGATACCATCGCCTTCGGGCAGATAGGCACCCGGAACACCGCAGGTCGCGCGGTCAAAGCGGAACGAGGCTTTTGCGCCGTAATAGGCCGCAATATTATTTTCCGTGGTGGAGAAAGCGTCTGCCGTGGTATTGCTTGTCACAAAGAAGAACTGGTACTGGGTATCCTTGTCCAGCGACACATCGGTGAATTCAAACTTCAGGTCAATGCCGGTACCAAAGGTCACGACATTATCGGAGAGGCCAACGAAGGTACCCACTTTATCTGCACCGGGGCGTCGGAAGATGACCATCTTGACTTTGTTGTCGAAGCTGCCGCCGTTGTTCGAGCTCTGCAACGTTACAGCCTGCAACCCCAGCGTTTCAACTGTATCCGGTGCCGTCGAAGTCAGGAAACTATCCGAAAGTTTCATGATGAAACCATTCGCGACATCCTGACCATTCACCTCTTTGTCCGTCGAGACTGTCCACGGTTCCGTATAGGCAGCGAAAGCGGAAGCACTCAGCGCCACGAGCGTGATTAATGTCTTTTTCATTGTTGCTAATTTCTGTATATATTGTTCTGTATGAATGCAGAGTGGCGGGAAATCCATGCACGTGATATGGCGTTTTCGCACACCCCTG
>CALBJX010000071.1 GCA_937893015.1 uncultured Verrucomicrobiales bacterium
CCGTTGATGGTGACACCCGCCGTGCCGCTCAGCACGCCGCTGATGGTGCCGCCCAAAAGGTCCGCATCCTGCACCAGCGTGAGGGCGGAAGTCTTCTGCAAATTGCCGTTTATGGTGAGGTGCCCCGCATACTTGCTGCCCTTCACCACAGCTGTTCCGTTCACTGTGACGGCGTTGTCAACGGCATTCATCCCCATGTCCAGCGTGCCGCCGTTGACAATCACCGAGCTGCCGCCGAAGGAGGTGTTGCCCGTGGCTTTCAGCGTGCCGGCATTGAGAATGGTGACACCCGTGTAGCTGTTGCCGTTATTCAGGGAGAGTACGCCGTTGCCGTTCTTCACGATATCGCCCGAGCCGGCGATGACGCCGGGGTTCTTCACGTCGGCCTTGAAGGTGACATCCTTCGCCCCCTGCACGGTGATGCCGCCGGGGCTCAGCATGCCCGAGAGAGTGACTGTGGCCGCCGCCGTGTTGGCGAAGGTGACAGTGTCGCCGTTGACATAGGTTTCCCCGCCGATGACGGAGCCCACGGCCCATGTCCCGGTGGCGGCTGTCCATGTCAGGTTATTCGCCAGTTGAGTGACGGTCAGCATCAGAGCGTTATCGCGGATGCTGATATCATAGCCGCGGCGGTTGCTCTCGGTGGCGTAGGCGAGCATTTCCGTGCTGCCGATGACGGAACCCGCGGAAATGAGCGTGTAGGTACCGACGGATGTGTATGACGTCAGGCTGAGGCGGGTGATGCCGCTCAGGGTGAGTGCACCGCTCACTTCCAAGGGCTGTCTGCTGAGGTTGAGCGTGCCGCCGTCCAAGGTCAGTGAGCCGTCCAGCTTACCGCCTCGGGCATTGAGCGTGGTGACCTTGCTCGTGTTGACATCCCCGTGCAGCGTGCCGCTGTTGAGATTGAGCGAGCCCGCCGAGAGCGCGGAGCCGAGCGTCACATCGCCCCTGATGGTGAGGGCGCCCGCATAGTTTTTGCCGCAGAAGGTGCCACCCGTTGCGGTGACGGCGTTCTTCACGGCATAAGCACCCGTGTTGAGCGTGCCGCCCGAGAGCGAGACCTCCCCCGTACCCAATGCCGAGACGTTCCCGATGGTGAGCGTGCCGTTCTTCACGGAGGTGCCGCCCGTGTAGCTGTTGGCGGTGTTAATGGTCAGGTCGCCCGCGCCGATTTTCGAGAGCGCGGTGCTGCCGGTAATCGTTGCCTGCGCATTGCCCGCACGGAGCACCACCTCACCGGAACCATGGGTGACGCTGATGGCAGAAGGCGAAACCGCCCCCTGAACAGAAATGGTGGCAGGACGGGCGAAAACCACCTCGTCGGCGTTGTGGAAGTTGGCGTTATCATGTTCGCCCGCCCAGTCGCCGCTCAACTCGCCCGAGCCGACCGACCATATACCCGAGGCTGTCTGCCAGTACAGGGTCGTATACTCTTCACGCGGCAGGGGGGCCGTGCCGTCCGTAATTTCCAGAATGAGGTCGTAGGCCCCCGAAGACGCTTGCTGCAGGTAAAGCGGTGAGCTGCCCGCCGCACCGAGGCTGATGAGCGTGCCGTTGCGGAGGATGGTGAGCCCCGAAAGCTGCGAGCTGTAGTCGCTGCTCAGGGTGAGGAGCTTGTAGGTGGCGGAGGCAACCGCATTCGGGTTGTAGCTGATATGGAGCCCGCCGCGGAGTGTGAGGGTCCCCGCGCCGTTGAGGCTCGTGATTTCAGCCGTGGCTACATGGAGGTTATCCATGCCGAGGTTGAGCGTCCATGCCCCTGTGGCGCGGATGCTGTCCGCCTGCACCGCAGACTGTCCCGAGAAGGAGGCAGTCGTCGTGGTGAGAGCCTTGGCAACCAACTCGCCGCTATTCATCACCAACGCCCCTTCGATATTGAGGCTTTCGTCCCCCCTCAAACGAGCCGTGTTCTCCACCAGAGCAGAGGCCAAGGAGACATCATGCGAGAAAGCCAACACACCGCCGCTGACGGAGACGGAACCTTTGAACCCACTCATGTCGCCGCGGAAGGACTGCGTGCCGTTGCCCTTCTTCACGAGATTGACGGAACCCAGCACCTCGCCCGCGAAGTGGTAGTCGGAGGCGGTATCTAAGGTGAGCGTGTGCTGCTGCGCGGTAATCATGCCCTCGGGAGACGGTGTCTTCGTGTCCAGCTTCGTGGATTTCAGGTAACCGCTGTAGAGATACGCCTCCCCCCACTCCTCGGATTCGAGACCGCGCAGGGTGACATCACCCGTGATGCCGAGGGCCGTGCGGGAATGCCTGTCATCCTCGTTGTTCGCCAGCATGGCGGAGCCTCCGTACACCCCCGCGCCGAGTTCCAGCACGGTCAGGTGGTAGGAATCGCCGCCGTAGGAGCCGACGTTGTCTACGTGGATATCGCCGGAAAAGCCCTCCTCCCCCACGCCGTTGACGGAGTAGTACGTCATCTGCACGAAGTGGTCACCGCTGAGGGTCAGCTTGCCGGAACCGGTGAGGCTGCCGATGCGCGTAATGCCGGCATAATTGTAGTAGGCACTGGTGGCCTCGTTGTGGCGCAGGAAACTGCCGCCGCCCTTGCCGATGTGCAGCTGCTCGATGGTCTGCGTCACATCGCCGAGGTCCAGCGTCGTGTGGTAGGTGTAGGAGCCGCCGTCCAAGGTTACGCGGTCGTACGCCAAGGTGGTGCCGCCGGCCACATGCAGGCTCAGGTGACCGCTCACGCTCAGGTCCGGCGTCAAACTTCTCGTCAGGCGGTCGCCGTCCGTGCCGATTTCCGCCGTTCCCTGCACATCCAGCGCGAGAGTGTTCGCAAAGGAGGTGTGGCCGTCGGTAACCCTCACGGCGAATTCCGCACCCCTGCCGAGGACGAGTGTGCCGGCCCCGATGACGGCAGTATTGACCGTGCAGCTGTCATTGATGAGCAGCGCACTGCCCCCCGCCACGTTGTAGGTGCCCACGCCCGGCGCGGAATCCAGCGAGAGAGTGGTGTGGCGGGCGGCGCCGTCGCGGCCCACAAAGACCGTGCCTTGGAAGTGCTCCATGTTGTCGCCCACCTCGTAGATGATGATATCGCGCGAGGTGGAGGCATTTTCAAAACGAATGGACGAGGCGGACGACACGGCGGTGACGGCACCCTCCAGATACTCGTCATGGGCGAGACGGAAATCCACCGTCGTTCCTGCGCCGACGGAAATGGCACCGGCCAGCACGCCGGCGTCCTCCAAATCATAGGTCACGGCACCGCGGAAGTTCAGGTGCGTGTGCTCCGTAGCGGAGAGATAGCTCAGGGTGCTGTTCCTGCCTGTCTCCAGCGTCAGGGTCGCATTATCCTCCAGGATAATGCCCTGCGAGGTGATGGGGACATCGAGCGTCAGGTCGGCGGAGCCGTCGAGGTTCACATAGCCTTCGCAATTGATGGAAGCCCCGGTGCCGGCAAAGGTATAGGTGCCGCCGTGCAGGCTCAGATGGTGCGGAGCCACCTGCCCGATGAGGGTGATGGTGCCGCTGCCGCCGTTGAATTCGATGTCGGCATGCACGGTGTCGTGCGCGGCGTTGCCGAGTTTTGTCGAGCTCCACTGCCCGCTGCCGCCGCTCCACGCATAGCTCGGGACTTCTCGGTAGGTCAGCCACAGCGTGTTGTCGGAGAAAGAAAGGCTGCCGTGTTCGGTGAAGAAGTTGCTCGTCGTGATGGTGCCGGAACTCACGGTGCAGACGCGGTAGCGGTTCCCCGCCGTCAGCCCGTCCCCCTCAATCTCCAGCTTCACGGTGCCGCCGAGGGTCAGGCTGCCCGTGACGGAGAGCAGAGCCGTCGCCGTGTTGTCCGAGCTGAGCACGCAGTCGAACACGCTGCCGCCCTGCATGGTGATGGCCCCCGAGAGGGTGGAAATTTCCGAAACGCGCAGCGTGGCGTTCTTGCCGAAGCTCAGCCCGTTCTGTGCGCTGACACTGCCGCCCGAAAGCTCCAGCGTGCCGTGCAGGTTGACAGAGATGTCATTAGCTGACAGACGCGCCCCCTGCCCCACATTCAGTGTGTAGGTTTCATAGAAAATCCTATTCGTGGAGAACAGGAGGTTGCGGAAGGTGGCGGAGCCCGTGCCGTCAATCACCAGCTTTTCCGGCATCAGGCGGTCGCCCGACTCGCCGATGAAGACGTAATCCAGGGCGGCGTTGTGCAGGTGCATTTCCTTGGGCACCAGTGTGCTGCGGGAAACAGGCGTGGTGATGTGCACCTCGCCGGAGGCGGCATGGTCATCAAAACAAACCGGGCGGTCTTCCGAATAGTAGCTGTGATAGCTGTTGCCTGCAATCTGCACGGCCCAGCCGGTCTCCTTGCCCGGCAGAGCATCCGTGGTCGCGGGCATGAAATCCGCGGACCACCCGCTCGCAAGCCCCGTCCAGACAAGCTCGGTATCGTCGGCGGCATAGAGCTTGTACAAATCCACCAGATGCTCCGGGGTGTTGATGTATTCCAGCCCGTTGATTTGCCACGTGGTGTTAGCGTACTCCCAAAGCTGCGTGCAAGCGGCATCCGTGTAAAGCGCCATGTAACCCTTGGCATTTTCTTTGACGTAGAGCGTGAAGAGGCTGTACAGGCGATCATCGGAGTTCGTCACCTTCAGCGAGGTTACCATGCCATCCGCATTCGTCTCAAAACCATAGCACGTGATGGCATGGCCTTCGTTCTTATCCCCGGCCAACAGGCTCAGGTAGACAAGCTGCCCGGGGCGAGTCACGGCATAGGAGCCATCAGCCTCCTCCTCCATGCCGAAGCCCTTCACGAGCTCGTGCGAGAAAGATTTGCCCCCCAGCGGGCGATAATTGGTGTATTTCGTATCCTCCGCATCGAAGGTGAGGTATACAATGTCATCCGTCGAAAAATAATCCGCAAAGAAACCGCCGGCGGAAGCCCCCGGCTTCATCATTCCCGGCTCCGCCACACCGCAGAAATACCACTTACCGACGAAACCCAGGCTGTTGCCCATATCCTGCCACGAATCGTAGAAGAGCATGCCCACGTCCAACGATTGTGTGCCGCCGAGCTTGTCCAGATAGTCGCGGGAGTAGGTGTAGCCGTAGGCCAAAGGCTCACTGCCCGTGTAGAAGGGGCCGTAGTAGCTCAACCAATACTGAATCATGTTGGCCGGCACCTGATAGCCGCAGGTCTGCCCGTCATTCTTCAGATTATTGAACGCGTTGACGCTGAGAAGCGTGCCCGACATGCGGGGAGCCAAATCCCCGAGGAAGGAGAAATCGCGGCACTCCTGGTACAAAGATGTTGCACCCTTGTAGGGATTTTCACTTGCCCATGACCAATAGTACCCCTTGCCGACATCGTAAAAACGCTCGGAATGAGCCAAATCCGACTCATCCACGCCGTCCGCCAGATAGGTCGTCGAGACGGCAGAAGCCGAAAATGCGGTAAGAAGAGCGCTAAGCAGAGTCAGGGGAAGATGCGGTTTCATGGACGATTAATCAGTAAACGCTTCAGGCAAAAAATATTCCGATTACCTCGATTGTAGCATCTTTTCCTGAGAATGCAAGTCAACTCTCTCTGTTTAAACGATATAACATCGGGATATTGATGAGGGAAGGCGACAAATGAGCAGTTTGTCGAACTGAATGTACGAAGTACGATGTACGATGTAC
>CALBJX010000072.1 GCA_937893015.1 uncultured Verrucomicrobiales bacterium
CGTACATCGTACATCGTACTTCGTACATTCAGTTCGACAAATCCTCATTTGTCGCGCTCCCATAACGCCAACCAAGCCGATTCCCACAGGGGGGAATCGGCTTGTCGAAAATTGACTTTGCGTCTGCAAACCCGCGTGGGGCTTACTTGGCGCGGTAGTACTGGTAGTGAACGCGCTCGTCGATGGCGAGGGCTTCACGAGCCGTGCGAATCACGGAGGGCTCAGCCTCAAAAGCGAAGAGCATGTACTGACCGGCCTTGAGGTGGTTGGACTCGTAGGCGAACTCGCGGCGACCCACGTTCGTGACATCAGTCACCTTGGCGCCGGCGGTCTCCAGCTGCTGCTTCATGGCGGCGGTAAGCTCCTCAAGGGTCGCGGAACCCTTCATGTTCAGGACGATCAGTGCTTCGTACTTTCTCATAACTGTGTTTGTGTAAAAATATCGTTGCTTTCGCAAAGCGGGTGCCGAATGATGCACTATTTTGAAACGGAATGCAAGACTAAAGTGTGCATCCGCGCAAAAAACTTGTCATGCGACACCCGAAAGCAGGGTCAGATGAGCTTAAGGCGCACCAGATCCTGCGTATCGATGAGGCCCACGGGCTTGCGGTCGGCATCCAGCACCACGAGGTCGTCGATGCGGCGGTCGCGCAGAGTCTTCACGGCGGAGACGGCGAGCTTATCGGCCTCCACGAACACGGGGGACTTGGTCATCAGGCCGCTGACGGGGGCGTTACCGCAGGTCGGGTCGTTCTGGTAGGCGCGGGCGAAGTCGCCGTGCGTGAAGACGCCGGCCATGGTGCCGTCCTCATGCGTGAGCACGCAGGCACCGGCGCGGGCGGCGGTCATGGCGATGATGCAGTCCATGACGGTGGAGGTCTCCGGCAGCGTGGCAAACTCCTTGCGCATGATATCGGAGATGCGCAGCAGCAGGGACTTGCCCAGCGAGCCGCCGGGGTGGCTGCGGCCGAAGTCCTCGCGGGTGAAATGGCGGGCCTCCAGCAGGGCAACGGCAAGAGCATCACCCATCACCAGCATGGCGGTGGAGGAGGAGGTGGGGGCGAGGTTCAGCGGATCGGCCTCGCGCTCGCAAGAGGTCTCCAACACCACATCGGAGAGTTCGGCCAAGGTCGAGGAACTCTTACCCGTCATGGAGATGATGGGCATATCGAAACGCTTCAGGAAGGGCATGAGCGTGAGCAGCTCGCTCGTCTCGCCGGAGTAGGACATGGAGATGCAGCAGTCCCCGTCCTGCACGATGCCGAGGTCGCCGTGCATGGCGTTCATGGTGTTGAGCACCACGGAGGGGGCGCCCGTGCTGGTGAGCGTAGCGGCAATCTTGCTACCGATGAGCTCGCTCTTACCCACGCCGACCACGATAATCTTGTGGCCGCTCTCAATGGAGGTGCGCATGGCTTCCACAGCGGCGTTGAAGGAAGCATCGAGGCGGTCCCCGATAGCCTTCACGGCTGCGATTTCATCTTCAAATACCTTCTTTCCGCGGATGGTGTGGTCAATCATGGTGTAAAACTGTTTTGAGTGCAACGATACTAACACAAAGCGGCGACGCCACGCAAGCAAATTTGACATCGTTTTTCCGCTTGATTTTCCGCCGTTGCCGAAAATTGTTACAAAAAATAAAAATTGACTTCCCGTGCGCCACCGCCGCTTTCTTCCGCGAACAGGACGCCCACTTCCGCCCTGCGGGCTTCAGCGTGGCATGCCGTGTTTGCTGGTGCGCCGTAGCCGGAAGGCGTAGGCGGGCGGGACTTACACTTCGTACGTCGTACATTCAGTTCGACAAATCGCTCATTTATCGAGCCGCGCCTTTCTCTTCATCCTCGGATATTGCGGAAAAAGCGCTCGGCCACAAGACAGATGTGGTGGGCGACAGTGTTGACATCCATACGCGCGGAATCAATTTGGAGATGCGCTGTCTCCTGGTAGAGAGGGCGACGCTCCGCCAGCAAACGAGAAAGCGTTTCGCGGCGGTCGTCGGTCTGCAGCAGCGGGCGGTTGGCGGCGTGAGCCGTGCGGGTGAGCAAGGTACCCACATTCACATTGAGCCACACCACCATGCCCATGCGGTGCAGGATGGCACGATTCTCCGCGCGGCCCACAATGCCGCCGCCCGTCGAAATGATGGGCGGCTGCGCCGCGGAGTGTTTTTCCTCAATATAGCGCAACAGCGCCGTTTCGAGATTGCGGAAGTGAGCCTCCCCTTCCTCGCGAAAAATATCGGGGATGCTCTTGCCGATTTGTTCCTCGATGACGGCATCCGTATCGAGCAACGGCATCCCCGTACGCATGCTCAGGGCCTTGCCGATGGTGCTCTTCCCGCATCCCATCAACCCGATGAGGATGATGGGACGACCTTTCGTGTCGAGGGGATGCGTGGGAACCATTGGAAGAACGACAAATGCCCCGGTTTCGCAGACGCTACGCCGGGGCGGGCAATTTTACTCCTCCATCAGCAGCACTTCGCCGCGGAAGGTGATGAGCGCGGGGCCCGTCAGAGTCACGTCGGAGAACTGATTGTCCGCCGTGCGCGTGAAGGCAACCTTGAGGGTGTCGCCGCCGGCCACATCCAGAGAAATGGGGGAAGGAGCGCCCGTGAGCGCGGCGTGCAGCAGCGCGGTGGCGGTCATGCCTGTGCCGCAGGCCAATGTCTCGTCCTCCACACCTCGTTCGTAGGTGCGGAGCTTGAGATGCTGCGGGGAAAGAATGGTGGCAAAGTTGGCGTTGGTGCCCGCGGGGGCAAAGGCCTCGTGGTAGCGCAGGAAGGCGCCCACCTTCTTGATATCCAGCTCATCCACGGAGGGCAAATACGCCACGGCGTGCGGCACGCCCGTGTTGAGGAAATGCACGGGAGCGGGGACGACATCCGTTGCAGGGAGAGCATTGAGCTTCAAATCTTTGGGTGTCGTGAGCTGCACAGTGACGGAATCGTCGTCGTTCACCACGCCCTTGACAATGCCGGCCATGGTCTCGAAACGCACGGTCTTCATCCCCTTCTCGGAGAGGAAGTCCACAAAGGCGGTGAAGCAGCGTGCGCCGTTGCCGCACATCTCGGCTTCGCCGCCGTCGCTGTTGTAGTAGCGCATGCGCACATCACCCTTGCCCTGCGCGGGTTCCACGGCGATGAGACCATCCGCACCCACGCCGAAGCGGCGGTCGCAGATATCAGCGATATTGTCATGCGTGAGCACGGAACTCAGGGAGAGGTCGCGGTTGTCAACCATCACGAAGTCGTTACCCGCGCCCGTCATCTTGTAGAAGTGGAGCATCATAACAGGCTCATTGTAGCGCACGCCCCTGCTCCGTGCAAGCCTAAAGGGGAAAGCGGAGGAAGGCGCAACGCAAAATTCCGGAATCCGTGCAGCGGACACGTCTTTGTGCCGAATGGCAGCCTTCGCCGCAACAGACAAGGTATCGGGAGGCTCAGCTCTCCGTCTTGTACTGTGCGCGGGCCTGTTCATCCTCGAGGTCGGCCTCGTCGCGCAGCTTTTGCGCTTTTTTGGTGTCGCCCGCGCGCTCGTAGCAGTCGGCAATCATGCGCTGAATGCCGAGCGCCTTCTGGAGCTTGAAGTAGTCGCCGCCCGTCTTCACCTTCTTGAAGAAAAGTTTGTCGACCTTCTTCACCATGCGCTTCCACTCCAAGGGCGGGGCTTCCATGTCCGTGAGGTGGACGGTGTAGCTGCCGAGAAGCTGGGCAAAGATGTCGCCGCGGTCGGTGTAGTCCTTGAACTGCTTGGTGTACAGGGTGTCCAGCCCGCGGAAGTCCTTGTTGTCCGCCAGCAGCTTGGCCTGGCGTTCGATGGTTTCCAGCACAAGGTCGGCGCGCTCGTCGCCCATGCTGCGCTTCATCTTGCGGACGGTGCTGTCAATCCGGTTCTTCTGCGCACCGGCGGAAAGGCCGTTGATGAGGTGGCGGTCCTGCACCTGCGCAGCGAGGTCCACCAGCTCGCCGTTCTTGGCGCCGTTGCGGGAGAGCTCGTTGTAGGCCTTGCGCCATTCGTTGATGGCGGCGGCCTCCGCACGCTCGTCCTCCAGCGCGGCGATGAGGTTGTCCCACGCGACAGTGAGGGTGGGGAAGGCCGCCGTCACATAGCGGGCAGCGCCGCGGGCTTCCTCGGGGGCATCGGCCCCGGAGAGCAGGCGGGAGAGCAGGATGCCGTCCGCGGCGGGCGTCAGCTTGTCCGCACGCTCCACCTTGGTCTGGTGCAGGAAGACGGATTCATGGTGCACGCGGCCGCTGCAGGGATTGGTGATGCGCCCCGTGGTGTAGCCGTAGTTGTTGATTTGCTCCCACTTGTTGTCCGCCACGGAGAGCACGACCCAGGCGTGGCCGCCGCGGTCGCCGTCACCCACGGCGTAGATGGCGGGGATGCCGCGGCACTTGGCCGTGTTGCCGCAGAAATAGGCTTGGTCTCGGCAAACGCCGCCTTCCTTGCGGAGCTCGGCAAAGGTGTAGTGCTCGTAAGGGTCGGCACCATTGGCGGCGCGGTCCATGCGGTAGCGGATGGAGCCGTAGGCCTCGCCCCACTTGTCGCGGGAGTAGGAGAGGTTCTTGTTGGCCCAGTCGATTTCCGACTGCGTGAGGCGCAGGTCCACCACATGCAGCAGACGCTCCACGCTCATCTTCCTGATGTCCGTGAGCAGCCTGCGCTTGGCATCCTGTTCGCGGAAGTAGGTGAAGACCTGCGTCATGGTGAGCGTGGGCTGCTCGGGGTTGCGCATCTGCCCGTTCGAGCGGGCGTGCTCCGGGCGCACCAGCGCACAGGCAAGGGCGAGGTTCAGGTACTTATCGCGCTCCTTGGGCGGGCAGACCTGCCAAATATCGCGCAGGGTTTCCAGCGAATAGGCAATGTTGCGGCTCTGTGCCTGCTCCAGCACCACGCTCTGCATGAGCATGTGCAGCGGGCGGGCCTTGTCGCGCAACAGCCAGTTGAAATACGCCTTGCCTTCCTCCCCGTTGCAGAGTGCAGCGAGCTTCTCCTGCCCGCAGAGCTCCGTGAGCAGGCAGATATCCACCGCCTGCACCATGTTTTTGCTGCTCTTGTAGGTGTTGTAGTTGAGCTTTTCCCCCTTGATGACGACGGGGAGCTCCTCCTTGATTTTCTCGGTGAAGGCTTGGCGGAAGGCGTTGAAATCCTTGGCGTCGAGCAGGTGGTCAATCATCTTGTCGTAGAGCTCGACATTCGCGCGGTCGAGACCGGGCGTGCCCGCCAGTGCCAGCTCTTGGTCGTAGAAGGCGGTGTCTGCGGGCTCTTCCTCCTTCTTCGGTTCGTCAGGCTTGGGCGGTTCGGGCGTGGTATCGGCCACGGTGGTGTCATCCTGCTGCTGCCTGCGGCGCGCTTCCTCCTCCGCGCGGCGGCGTGCTTCTTCTTCTGCGGCAAGCCGCGCACGCTCCGCTTCTTCGGCGGCAAGGCGCTCTCGCTCCGCGGCCTCGGCGGCGAGGCGTTTGCGCTCGGCGGCTTCTGCCTCAGCCTTGCGGCGGGCGGCTTCCTCCGCCTCCGCCTTCTGCTGCGCCAGCCGTGCCTGTTCGGCCTGTTGCTCGGTGTACCAATAGTACCCGCCGCCACCGCACAGCACGGCCAGAGCGAGCAGGGCAATCAGCAGGCCGCCGCCGGAAGAGGTCTTGGCAGGAGCGGGGTACGAGGAGTTCAAAGGACGCTTGCGCTTGGGTGTCGCCATGGTGCCATTTTAGCGCAAACAACAACCCGTGAAAAGCACTTTTTGGGCGATATATCAGATGAATTCGCGCTTCGCATCCGCCGGCAGGGCGTACATAAACCGCTGCCCGTAGTATTTGCCCGTGATGCGGGAATCCAGCAGGCAGATGATGCCCTTGTCCGTCTTGGAGCGGATGAGGCGGCCCACGCCCTGGCGGAATTTGAGCACGGCTTCGGGCAGGGAGTAGTCGCGGAAGGGGTTGCCGCCTTTGTCGAGAATATCCTCGCTGCGGGCTTCCGTGAGCGGGTTGCCGGGGGATTCAAAGGGAATGCGCGTGATGATGACATTCGACAGGGCTTCGCCGGGCACATCGACCCCCGTCCAGAAACTGTCCGTACCGAAGAGCACGCTGCCCACCGAGTCCTTGAAATGCCGCAGCATCTGCGAGCGCGTCAGGTCATCCCCCTGCACGAAGAGCGGGTAGTTGCGCTCCTGACACCACGGGCGCAGGCGGGCGGCTTGGTCTCGCATGAGGGTATAGCTGGTGAAGAGCACGAAGGCGCTGCCCTTGGTCTCGTCTATCATGCGCATGAGCCAGTCCGCAAGCGTGGTGCGGTACTCCTCCTCCTCCGTGGCGGGCGGGGGCGGCGGCATGCTGCGCGCCACGATGATGCGCATCTGCTCCGCGAAGTTGAAGGGGCTGCCGATTTTGAGTTCTGCCGCATTCTCCGCGCCCACACGCCCGCTGAAATAGCCCAGCCCGCGCTCGCCCGTGGAGAGGGTGGCGCTGGTGCAGATGCAGGTGCGCCCCGCCTCGAACAGCTTTTCGCGCAGCACGGGGGAGACATCGATGAGCGCACTGCGCAGCACGGTGTAGCGGCCTTCTGCGCCCGTTGTCTCCGCCCAGTAGACGGATTTTTCGGGCTCGGAGAGGGCGACGAGCTCATGCGCCGTCTCGGCGTAGGCGATGACGCGGGCGGCGGTGTCCAGCAGCTCGGCACGCGTGAGCTCATTCTCCTCCGTGCTCGCCATTTCGCGCACCTCCGCATAGAGACTTTTCAGCGCAGGAGAGAGGATATCCTCCGTCCAGCCGCCTTGGCGCAGGCGCACGGTGCCGTGGTGGGCATCGAGTTGGCAGTCCTGCCGCGCGTTGGTGAAGAAGACGCCCGCGGCGGCCTGCGCTTCCTCGATGAGTTGGAGGAGGCGCGGCGTAGCGTGGTGGCGCATCGTGCCCTTGTGGGTGTGCGGGTTGTAGAGGCGCAACAGGTCGTAGGTGAGCTCCGCCTCGCCCAGCGAGAGCCCCAGCTGGTTGGCGGCGACGGTTTCGATGGTGTGCGCCTCATCCAGCACCACGAAGTCGCCGGGGAAGATGAAGCCGTCCACGCGCTCGCTACCTTCCTCCGCCATGACATCCGCGAGGGAGAGCAGGCCGAAAAAGAGGGTGTGGTTGAGGACGACGACCTGCGCCTCCTCCACGCGGCGGCGGGCGGCCTGATAGGGGCAGTCCGGCCCGCAGTTGCGCGGGGTGCAGACATGGTTCTCGCTGCACACCTGCGCCCAGACCTTGGGGCCGATGGCAAGCTCGGGCGGCAGCTCGGAGAGCGTCCCCTCCCCGCAATGGCGGGACCACTCCAGCAGCTCATGCAGCTGGCGGACTTCCTGCTGGTTGAAGAGATCGCCGCTCTGCTCCAGGGCGCGGCGCAGGCGGGTTTTGCAAAGATAGTTGGCGCGGCCTTTGAGCAGGGCGGCCTCGAACCCGCAGCCCAGGGCCTTGGCGACCGTGGGGATATCTTTGTGGAAGAGCTGCTCCTGCAGGTTGATGGTGTGCGTGGAGATGACGGCCTTGCGCCCGTGTTGCAAGGCGTAGCGGATGGCGGGGATGAGGTAGGCGAGCGATTTGCCGACGCCCGTGCCCGCTTCCACGAGCAGGGCACTGTTTGTCTCCAGCGCGTTCGCCACGGCGGCGGCCATCTCCTGCTGCTGCGGGCGGAACTCAAAGCCCTTGGCGCGGGACAGGAGACCTGTCTCGGAGAAGTCCAGCAGCGTCTGGTCAATCAGCTCTCCCATCGGGTAGCGGGCGGAGGGCTTTCCTTACAGCTGTCGGTCGCCGCAGGGAGGCAGGGCGAGGCGCACGGGCAGGTCGGGGAAGAAGGTGCGCATGGTGTTGACATCCGTCTTGCCGTCCACAAAGTACCATTTTTTCAGCGCGGTGCTGCGCACGCGGCCCGTGTCGGTGATGTTTTCATCGCGCACGGCGTAGATGTAGCTGCGGCGTTCGATGCGGGTGCGGGTGCCGTCCGCCTGCGGCATGCTGATGACCAGCGTGGTGGGCAGGATGACGATGCGGGAGGAGTCGCGGTTGGCAGCGGTGATTTCCTCGGCCTTGCGGCGGGCGTAGACATCTTTGCGCACATTCTCGACGATGCTCATGGGCGGGGTGACGATGTATTCGCCCGTGGCGGCACCGACGGTGTAGCTCTCGATGCGCACGCCCTGTGCCTTCATGGATTCGCCCATCTTGGTATATTGCTCGCGCAGGGCCTTTTCGTTGGCGGCGCGGCGCGCTTTGTTCTTGGCGGCGGTCTCGGGGTCGGCTCCCGTGAAGAGTCGGGCGGCCTGCGCCTCCCCGCCGCGGCGGGCACCGAGCTGGTCCGCGTAGGTGCGGCGGATGGGCGGGTACATGGAATCCAGCGCCCAGGCCATGTCGCAGTTGCGCACGGCAGAGCCGTATTCACGTGCGGCAGCGCGGGCGGATTCCGCCTCTGCCGAGGCAGCGAGAGCCACCGATCCCGCCGCGGAAAGTGTCAGGAGGATACAGGAAAACAACTTGTTCATAGCAGAATAAAATTCGTCCTTCAGCCTTCGGACGTCAGACTTGACCTCAGAGCGGGTTGCAGGCGTTGTAGATGGCCAGTGCGGCTTCAGCGTCGATGGGGTGGACACCGCCGAGTGTGGTGCCGCCGTGCACGCAGACGGCGGCGTTCGCCATGGACTCGAAATCCGCATCGTGCGGGATACCGAGCTCTTCCATGGTCTGCGGCAGCCCCAGCTCCTTGTACCAGTAGCGCAGGCGGCGGATGCCCTCGCGGATAACGCCGTCCGTGTCGCGGTTGGGGGTGACGCCCATCACGTTGGTGGCCCACTGGTAGAAGATGCCGGGGTTGTGCGGGCAGACGGCCTCGAAGTAGGCGGGCACGATGACCGCCAGACCGCCGCCGTGCGGCACGTCGTACACGGCGCTCAGCTCATGCTCCAGCGCGTGGCAGGCCCAGCTCTGCGCACGGCCGACACCCAGCAGGTTGTTGTGCGCCACCGTGCCGGCAAGGGCGAGCTGCCCCCAGGCTGTCACATCGTTCGGGTTGCGGCGCAGAATGCTGGCTTGTTTCAGGATGGTGCGCATGGTGGCCTCGCAGAGCTCGTCGGAGAGGTCCGTATTCGGCGTGTTGGTGAAGTAGCGCTCAAAGATGTGGCACAGCATGTCGCATGCGCCGTAGGACATCTGGATGGGCGGCAGGGAGAGGAAGAGGGTGGGATCCACCACAGAGACGACGGGGCGCAGGGCCTCCGCGCCGTAGCCGAGCTTGCGGCCGGTGGCTTCGTTGGTGAGCACGGTATTCGGGCTGTTCTCGCTGCCCGCGGCGGGCAGCGTCAGGATGGTGGCGACGGGCAAGGGCTCGGCGTAGGGCTTTTCCTCGTGGGTGTAGAGCTTCCACACGTCGCCCGCATGCGTCACGCCCAGCGCGATGCCCTTGGCGGAGTCGATGACGCTGCCGCCACCCACGGCGAGGATGAAGCCGATGCCCTGCTCGCGGCAGAGCTCAATACCCTTGCGCACCAGTTCTACGGAGGGGTTGGCCTTCACACCGCCCAGCTCCACATAGGAGATGCCCGCATCCGTCAGCGATTTGGTCACGGCATCAAACACGCCCGTGCGCTTCACGCTGCCGCTGCCGTAGTGCAGCAACACGCGGTTCGTGTGGGGCTTGAGCAGCGCACCGATGTTCTTGTGTTCGCCTTCGCCGAAGACGTAGCGGGTCTTGTTATAATAGTTGAAGCTGAGCATGCAGCCATTGTACACGCTTTACGCGCAAACGACAAGCCGGAAGTGAGGCATGGAGCGAGGTGATGCGGGATTTGAGATTTTTGAACATTGTCATCCCATAGAGCAGCACGATAAATGAGCAGTTTGTCGAACTGAATGTACGAAGTACGATGTACGATGTACGAAGTTTGAGTTCCGCTCGCTACGCTCGCCGGATGACGAAACCTGTCTGACACTTGTGTCAGACAGGTTTTTGAAATTCCGCGCGGCGCAGCCGCGCCTCAATTTGACTTCGTACATCGTACATCGTACATCGTACATCCCGACAAATCCCTCTTTGTCGATTTGCTTTTCGGCGATGACCGTGATTTCCATTTCCTAAAAAGCCTCCATTCTTGTTTCGTGCCGTCATTGTTTCCCGATGACGGCAATCCAATGTTCACCCGCTTGTGTGTGCACCATGACATCGCGGAACCCGGCAGCGCGGAACATGTCCGCAAACTCCGTTCGCGTGGGGTTGAAGAGGTGATAGCGCTCGATGTTATCGCGCGTCTCAGCGGAGAGGGCGCCGTCCTCATGAATATCGGCAATCAGCAGAAAGACGCCGCCATTTTTCAGCACGCGGTGCACTTCCTTGAGATTTTCCTGCGGCTGCGGCCAAAAGTAAAAACTCTCCACAGTGGTGATGAGGTCAAAACTCTCCTCCGAGAAGGGCAGTTGTTCCACGGAGCCTTGCACGACTTCCATGCGCCCCGCGGCGACGGCGTCGGCATTGTAGGCGGCGGAACAGGCGACGGAGACAGGGGAATAGTCCAGCCCCGTGACATGCCCCTGCGGGGCGCGGGCTGCAAGGCGGCGCAGGGTGGCCCCGCCGCCGCAACCGATGTCCAGCACGACGGCCTCGGGCGCTATGTCAAGATAGGACAGGCCCCACTCCGTCACGGCGGCGTGGCTGTCATTCATGCGGGCGAGCATCTGCGCACCGGCTTCTCCCCGGGGATTGGCGGGGTTCCCCTCCCGTGTAATGCGTCGTTCTTCCTCCGTTGCCATGCCCACAGGATATCACATCCACCACGCAGAGGCGAACAAAAAGAACAGGCGCGGCAAGATGCGCCCTGCCCTATCCCGACATGGGGCGCAAAAATCCGATACTCTCTGCGGTGTTTGGGCTTGCGCGGGCCCGCGCTTAGGTGTAGAGTATCCTTGTTATGGACGTTAAGTTGTTCAAAGACCTCTGTGAGGCAATCGGTGCTCCCGGTTTTGAATACGGTGTCCGCGAGCTCATTCTCAAGGAAATGACCCCGCTGGCGGACGAAATCAAGGTGGATAACATCGGCAACGTGGTGGCTCTCATCAAGGGCAAGAGCTCGGAGAAGAGCATCATGTGCGCCGCGCACATGGATGAAATCGGCTTCATCGTGCGCCACATTGATGACAACGGCTTCATCCGCATTCTGCCCCTCGGCGGCTTCGATGCCAAGACCCTCACGGCCCAGCGCGTGATGGTGCACGGCAAGAAGGACCTGCCCGGCTGCATGGGTGTGAAACCCATCCACGTGATGACCCCCGACGAGCGCACCAAGATGCCCGCCGTGACGGACTACGTCGTGGACCTCGGCATGCCCAAGGAGGAGGTCGAGAAGTATGTCACCATCGGCGACCCCATCACCCGCGTGAGCGACCTTGTGGAGATGGGCGACTGCCTCAACGTGAAGAGCATCGACAACCGCGGCGGCTGCTACATGCTGGTGCAGGCCTGCAAGGCCATTGTGAACGCCGGTGCCCGCCCCGATTACGACCTCTACGCCGTCTTCACGGTGCAGGAGGAAGTCGGCCTGCGCGGTGCCCACGCCGCCACGCTCGCCATCAACCCCACCTTCGCCTTCGCGCTGGACACCACGATTGCCTTCGACACCCCCGGCAGCGGTGCGCACGACAAGTGCACGGTGCTCGGCAAGGGCACGGCCATCAAGGTGTACGACGGCACCCTCATCACCGACCGCCGCATGGTGGACTACATGCGCGCTCTGGCCGATGAAGCCAAGATTCCCTACCAGCTGGAGCTGCTGGCGGCGGGCGGCACGGATGCCGGCGCCCTCCAGAAGTTCACGGCGGGCGGCTCCGTCTGCGGTGCCCTCTCCATCCCCGTGCGCAACGTGCACCAGCACATTGAAATGGCGCACAAGACGGATGTGCAGGCCTCCGAAGACCTCCTTGCTCTGCTCTTCACCAACCTGACCCGCTGGGACTGGTCCTGGGACCGCAAGCCCCGCACGCTGGCCGCCAAGGCTGCCCCCAAGAAAGCCGCAGCCAAGAAGCCCGCGGCGAAGAAGGCCCCCGCCAAGAAGGTGAGCAAGAAGAAGTAATTTTTCTGCTTTTCCCCGTTTTTTTTCTCCCGCCGCGGTGTTTCTGCGGCGGGAGTTTTATCGTCATCCGGAGACGAGCGCGAGCCATCGGCTATCGCACGGCCGCAGGCAAATATGGTAGCGAGCCGACTTCGACACCCTGTCAACAAAATGGGCAAGCATGCGCGGTCTCACCGCGGGAATGGAGAAAAAGCCCATCCGCACATCTGCGGATGGGCTTTTGCCTATCGTATGCGGGCCGCATTAGTGGCGACGACGGCGGGCAGCCAGCCCCGCGAGAGCCAGCAGGGAAAGCGTGGCCGTGGCGGGCTCGGGGGTGTACGCCACCTTGACATTGGCAATCATTGCACCGGAGTCGTTGAAAGGCTTCTGGCCGTCTGATTGCCAGCCGGGCGCAATCTCGCCGAAGCAGTAGTTAGCGGATTCCGTCGTCCAAGAAATATCGCTCAGGGTGGTGGTGCCGATAATGGTATCGTTGAGGCTGATTTCTACATTGTAGTCGGTGCCGAACGTAACCTGAACCTTGTTCCAGCTATTCAGGGTCATGGCCTCGGAAGCCTCCACGCCGACGGCTTCGGCTTTCGTCACATAGTCGGCATCATTGGCGGCATTGCCCGTGAAAACAGAGAGACGACCTGTGCCGCTGGAGGCGATGGTAATACCATTGTTCTTGGCATCGATGTGGAAAATAGCCTGTCCCCAGCTCGTATGTCCGGCCTTGTACAGGTAATCAAAAGAGATGCTGAATGTTCTGCCGTCATTCTCGGCAGCGGCGATAATAGCCTCTTTGAAGAAGTTGTTGCCCCCACGGCTTTCCAAATAGCTGGTAAGCGCAGTTGCAGCTTGACCATTAATCGAGACGGATGTCGTCACAGGCGTCATCGGCGTTGCATTTTCCTTCCACGTGCCGCCGAGAGGATCAGAGGAAAAATCACCCCAGGTATAGGTGACATTCTCCATCGGATCGATTGCAGCCATTGCAACACTGCTCAAAGCGAGGGCTGTGATAAATGTCTTTTTCATCAGTCGAATATCGTATCAGTTGTTAATCGTGACGCAGAGCTGCGCGGTTTCCTTTCACGTGATAGGGCTTTCGCGCACTCTTGCGGGGGTGAGTATACAGCATTTGAAATGCTGTAGGCATC
>CALBJX010000073.1 GCA_937893015.1 uncultured Verrucomicrobiales bacterium
CACGTGGTGGCTCACAAGTGTGCGCAGATGGCGGATGTCTACAAGGAGATTCATCTGGCCTCGCGCACCAAGAGCAAGTGCGACGCGATTGCGGCGGATGTGCTTGCCCGCGAAGGTGTGTCCATCACGACGCATGCCGTGGATGCCGATGATGTGGCGGCGACCGTCGCCCTGCTGAAAGAGATTAAGCCCGACCTTGTGCTCAACGTCGCGCTGCCTTATCAGGACCTCCCCCTCATGGACGCCTGTCTGGAGGCGGGCGTGCACTATATGGACACCGCCAACTACGAGCCCCGCGATGTCGCTAAGTTCGAGTACAGCTGGCAGTGGGCGTACCAGGAGCGTTTCGAGAAGGCGGGCCTCTTCGCTCTGCTCGGCTCCGGCTTCGACCCCGGTGTGACCAACGTGTACACCGCCTGGGCGCTCAAGCACCACTTCGACGAGATTGAATACCTCGACATCATCGATGTGAACGGCGGCGACCACGGGCAGGCCTTCGCCACCAACTTCAACCCGGAAATCAACATCCGCGAGGTGTCCGCCCCCTGCCGCCATTGGGAGCACGGCGATTTCCAAGAGACGGGCGCCATGAGCCTGCATCAGCCCTTCACCTGCCCGAACGGCGTGGGCACCTACGAGATTTACCGCATGTACCACGAGGAGATGGAATCCCTCGTGAAGCACATCCCCACCATCAAGCGCGCCCAGTTCTGGATGTCCTTCTCCCCGAACTACATCAACCACCTCACAGTGCTCAAGAATGTGGGCATGACCCGCATCGACCCCGTGATGTACAACGGCGTGGAGATTGTGCCCCTGCAGTTCCTCAAGGCCGTGCTGCCCAACCCCGGCGACCTCGGCAAGACCACGCACGGCCGCACCTGCATCGGCTGCGTGATTCAGGGCAAGAAGGACGGCAAGTACAAGGCCGTCTACATCTACAACATCTGCGACCACGAGGCCTGCTTTGCGGAAGTCGGCTCTCAGGCCATCTCCTACACCACGGGCGTGCCTGCGGCCATCGGCGGCAGCATGATTCTCTCCGGCACATGGAGCGGCAAGGGCGTGTTCAACATGGAACAGAACGACCCCGATCCCTTCATGGACGCCCTCAACAAGTATGGGCTGCCCTGGGAGTGCATCGAACTCACGCAGGAACAGGCTGAGAGTCTGACCGTGGCGAAGTAAGACGCCCGGATATTGGAATCTTCCCTCTCGGTTCGCCCGGCGGGAAGACAAAAAAACGATCTGACGTTTGCGTCAGATCGTTTTTTGTTTCGGAGTTTGTCCTTGTTGTTAGCCCTTGAGGGAGGAAGAGGCCTTGAAGGTCACCGCGGTGGAAGCGGGGATTTGGACGGCTTCGCCCGTGCGGGGATTGCGGCCCATGCGGGCGGGGCGCTTCTTGGTTTCGAAGGTGCCGAAACCGACGAGCTGCACCTTCTCGGTGGCGACAGCCTTGGTGATGGCGGTAAGGGTGGCGTTGAGAGCAGCGGCGGCGCACTTGGTGGTGGCACCTTCGCCGAGCTCGGCACGGATGGCATCGATAAGCTGAGTCTTGTTCATAATCGGATGTTCACGCGGGGATGTCCGCGTGGGTGCATTATAGCAATCCGTTCGACCTTAGCGCAAGCCTTTATTGTGTCTTTTTCTATCTGATTGAGTGAGTTGCGCGGAAGCGAGATGCGGATAAATGGGGATTTGTCGGGATGAATGTACGATGTACGAGGTACGATGTACGAAGTTTGAGTTCCGCTCGCTACGCTCGCCGGCTAAAAGGAAGAAGGACGCAAAGCGTCTATCAAGGTTTTACGTATCCAAACGCTCTGCGTTCTTTGTCCCTTTTCCTTGCGCGGCATAGCCGCGCCTAAATTTGACTTCGTACATCGTAAATCGTAAATCGTACATCCCGACAAATCCTCATTTGTCTCTCTACGCCAGTCGGCCGTAGCTCTTCACCTCGCCGTCTACGAGGTCCACGGCGTAGGGGGTGGCGTGTTTGAACCACGCGCCTGTGTTGTAGATGCGGCGGGCACCATGGCGCGTGGCAAGGCCGCGGTGGAAGTGCCCGAGGATGAGCGTTTCCGCCTCGGGGAAGTAGCGGCGGGCAAAGCGTTCCGCGCGGATGCCGCAGAAAAGCCAGCAGAGCACGATGCCGAGGGGGCGTTGCGGCGGCCAGAAGCAGTGGAGGAAGCCGCGCAGGTAGCGGTTGCGGATGGCGCGGCGCATGATGGGCGGTGTGAGCTGTGCCATGGCGCGGGAGAGCTCCAGCCGCGAGACGAGGTCGGTGTCCGCATCGGCAAAGGAGCGGATGCAGGCGCGGCACTTTTCCTTGTTGTTCAGGTATTCCCAGCTCCACGGCGCGACTTCCTTGTAGAGCGCGTGCCCGTGCATGATGATCACGCGGCCGCCCCAGAGCTTCACTAGCAGGGGCTCGACATCGGGGTCGTGGTTGCCCGCGATTTCGATGAGCTGCACCCCGCGTTCGCGGCAGAGAGAACGAAAACGTTCACGTGCGGCGAGCCCGCGCTCCTGCCACTCGTTCGGGCGTGTCTCCGCCAAATCACCCGCGGAAATGAGGATGTCCGCGCCCTCCAGCACCCGCAGCATGGCCGCTTCACCGGGCACTTCGCAGCGCTCGTGGCCGAGGTGCCAGTCGGAAATGACGCGCACGCGCGCTCCTTGAGGCGGAGTGAACTCCAAAATGCTCATAGATTCACGCTTTTATACTTCGTACATCGTACATCGTACTTCGTACATGTCATGCGCGCTGGCGGACAGCTTCATACAGGCAGACGCCCGTGGCGACGGAGACATTGAGGCAGGGCACCGTGCCCGCCATGGGGATGCGGACGAGGAAGTCGCAATTCTCCTCCGTCAGACGGCGCATGCCGTCGCCCTCCGCGCCCATTACCAGCGCAATGCCGCCCTTGAAGTCGATGTCGTAGAGCGAGCGGTCGCCGTGGTCGGAGGTGCCGACAAACCAAAGCCCCGCTTCCTTCATGCTCTTCATGGTGCGGGCGAGGTTCGTCACTTGGATGAAGGGAATCTTTTCCGCCGCGCCCACGGAGACGCGCAGCACGGTCTCGGTGATGCCCACGGACTTGTCCTTGGGCGCGATGACGGCGGCGACACCCGCGCCGTCCGCCGTGCGGAGAATGGCACCGAGGTTGTGCGGGTCCTGGATGCAGTCCAGCACGAGGTAGAGCCCCTGCGGCTGAGCGTCCAAAATGGCATTCAAATCGCCCTCGTCGCCGGGCTTGATGACGATTTGCGCGGGCTTGCGCTCAAATTTCTCGAAGCGGGCTTCGGCCTTGGCGGTGTGCTTGTTGGGGCGGGCGGTGCGGTCGTGCGGTTTCATGCGGTGGGGGTGTCAGTCGTTAAAATCCGGAGGGCGGCTCCTGCGGCCATGAAGCCGAAGGTGCCGGTCACATGGGTGGCGGAGCCGAAGCCGTTCGCGCAGCCGATGCCGCCCTTTTGGTTGGCTTCGCGCTCCGTGCTCACGCTGCCGTCGCACTTCGGGAAGCGCGGGCGTTCGGGCGAGTACACGCAGGGAATGCCGATGTCGGGGCACTTGTCGTGCAGGGGAAAATCGTAGTCCTGCCGCAGGCGTTTGCGGAGCTGTGAGAGCATGTTGTCCCCGCAGGTGCGCGCCAAATCCGCCACGGTGATGCAGGCGGCATCGATACGCCCGCCCGCGCCGCCGCAGGTCACCACGGGTACGCCGCGGCGGCGGCATTCCGCGATGAGGTGGGCCTTCGGGCGCATGGCATCGATGGCATCCACGACCACATCGGGCGCGGTGTCGAAGAGGCGTTCGGGGTGCTTTTCGGTGTAGAAGGCAAAGACGGGCTCCACGGCAATCTCGGGGTTGATGAGGCGCAGGCGCTCCGCCATGACATCCACCTTCGCCTTGCCGTAGCTGTCACCCAGCGCGTGAATCTGCCTGTTCGTGTTGGTGATGCAGAGGTCATCCATATCCAGCAGGATGATGGTACCCACACCGCTGCGCGCCAACGCCTCCGCCGCCCACGAGCCCACGCCGCCGATGCCCACGACCGCCACGCGCGCCGAGGCCAGACGCTCCGCCTGCGGAACGCCGTACAGGCGGGCAATGCCGCCGAATCGCTGGGTGTCGAGAGTCATTTGTCGTAGCTGCGGTTGATGCGTTCAATCGAAAGAGCCTTTCCGCTTTCCAGGTCGATGCGGACGGCTGCGCCGTTCACCTGCGCGGGCCACGGGCCGATGGGAAACTTGCAGGGCAGGGCGGTGATGCAGCCCTCCAGCACAGCCTCGCGGTCGCGGCCGATGACGCCGTCGCGGGAACCGCACATGCCGACATCCGTCAGCGCGGCCGTGCCGCCGGGCAGGAGGCGCTCATCCGCCGTCTGTACATGCGTGTGCGTGCCGACGACGGCGGAGGCGAGGCCGTCCAGCCGCCATGCCGCCGCGATTTTCTCGCTGGTCGTCTCGCCGTGGAAATCGCAGAAGAGGGCGCATGCTTCTCCGCGGAGCCGCGTTGCTTCCTCGTAGCCGAGCGTAAAGGGGTTGTCCGCCCCGGGGCGCAGGAAGGTGCGGCCGATGAGGCAGAGCACCGCCACTTTGCCCTTGGGCGTGTCGAGCACACAGGAACCGCGCCCGGGGGTGCCGCTCTGGTGGTTGAAGGGGCGCAGCACGTGCGCGGCCTCCTCCTTGTCCAGCCACGAAATCAGCTCCTGTTGGTCCCACGCGTGGTCGCCCAGCGTGATGACATCCACCCCGTTGCGGAAGAATTCCTCGCAGAGTTTCGGGGTGATGCCCCGCCCGCCCGCGGCGTTCTCTCCATTCACGATGACGGCATCCGCCCCGAACTCGGTGCGCAGCTCGGGCAGGGCGCGGTAGAGGGCTTCGCGCCCCACGTCGCCCACCACATCACCGAAGAAGAGGAGAGTCAGCGTCATGCGTGTCGGGGAGAGCAGGGGACGATGGTCACGGGGATGCGGGCGGCGCGCATGAGCTTTTCCGCCGTGTTGCCGAGCAGAATGCTGGTGAGCAGGCTGTGGTGGCGGTTGCCGATGACGAGGGTGTCGACATGGTGGCGTTCGCAGAACTCGTTCACGCAGTCCACGATGTCGTCCGCTTCCTCCGCCTTGGCGTAGATGGGGATATTCCACTTCTCGCGCAGTTCCTCGCCCAGCTTCTTAGCGCGGGCATCCGCCAGCGTCAGTACCTGTGCGGCGTCCTCCGCCGAGGGCAGCACGGCCTCCGTTCCCGGCACAAAGGAGCTCATATCCGCCTCGCCCAAGGTGCCCGCCACATCAATCATGCAGGGCTCCACGGCGTGCAGCAGATACATCTTGCCCCCGCACAGGCGCACCAGATTGGCGGCGTAGTCAAGAACGGGGCGGTTTTCTTCGGAAAAATCCGTAGCGGCGAGAATGCGTACCATGCGCGTATTTTATCACCGCTGCACCTTGCGGAAAAGCCTAAAACGCGCCTACCGAAGAGAAAAACGCGTAGGAGATTTGGGATTGCTCATGCGGGAATAGCGGGCTTTACTGCGCTCAGGGGAAGAGCCCCGTATCTGGCGGCAAGGCGAGAAATGGTTGATATGCCTACGGCGATAGGCACACGAAATTTCCAAATCAAAAATCTCCAATCACAGAGGACCAATTCTCCTTAAATCCTTGCAGGTTGCAAGCAAGGTGTGCTACACTCGGGCCGCATGGCGAAGGTCGACCTCAAAGCCAAATGGCGCGAGACACCGCATTGCCCCGGGGTATACCTCATGAAGGGCGAGGGCGGCGGCATCATCTATGTCGGCAAAGCGAAGGATTTGCACCGCCGCTTGGCTAACTATTTCTCGCCCTCCCGCGCCACGCTGGAGAACGGCAAGACCCGCGCCCTCATCGCCGCTATCGAGGATTTTGATTTTTACGAGGTGCGCAACGAGCAGGAATCGCTCATTCTGGAGCAGAAGCTCATCAAGGAATATCGCCCGCACTACAACATCCAGCTCAAGGACGACAAACGCTACCTGCTGCTGTGCGCCACGCGGCAGGAGGAACTGCCGCGGTTCTCCCTCGTGCGCCTGAAAAAAGAGGACGGTGCGCGCTACATCGGCCCCTTTGTGCATGCTGCCGCCCTGCGCGAGACCATCGAGTGGCTCAACCACCGCTTCCGCCTGCGCACCTGCACCTGCCGCTGCCCGGGGGAGGAGGAATACCGCCATTGCCACGACGACGTGATTCGCCACTGCTCCGCCCCCTGCATCGGGCGCATCTCGGCAGAGGAATACCGAGCCAACTTTGAGACGGCACTCGGGCTGTTCGAGGGGCAGGGGCGGCGGGAACACCTCAACGCCCTGACCGCCGAGATGGAGGCCGCCGCCGAGGCCCTGGAGTTCGAGAAGGCGGCGAAGCTGCGCGACATCCGCGAGAATATCCTCAAAACGCTGGAGCCCACCCGCCGCTTCACGCGCGGCACACCCGACCTGCCCGGCACCGTGAACCCCGAGGCCGACCTCGCGGAGCTTGCGGAAGCCCTCGGCATGCCCGAGCCCCCCGCCGTGATGGAGTGTTTCGATATTTCCAACCTGTCGAGCAACCACATCGTGGCCTCCATGGTGCGCTTCACCAACGGCCGCCCCGACAACGCCGCCTACCGCCGCTACCGCATCAAGGGCGTGGACGGGCAGAACGATTTCGCCTCCATGCTGGAGGTGGTGCGCCGCCGCTACTCCCGCATTGTGAACGAGAGCAGCGCGCTCTTCGCCAAGCCCGAGGGGGAGGACACCTATGCGTGGCTCCGCCGCCTGAGCGCCGTCGGAAAAGCCCCCATCACCGTGCCGCACCTCGTGGTGGTGGACGGCGGCAAGGGGCAGCTCGCCGTTGCCATGGAGGTGCTGCGCGAAATCGGCATGCAGAACATGCCCGTGGTAGGTCTCGCCAAGCGAGATGAAGAGGTGTACCTGCCCGGCGAGAGCGAGCCGCTGGTGCTCCCCCGCGATTCGGGCGCGTTGAAACTCCTGCAACGCCTGCGCGATGAAGCCCACCGCTTCGCCAACAACTACAACGAATTGCTTGTCCGCAAGCGCGTCCGCGAAAGCAAGCTGGATGCCTACTCCGCCATGACTCCCCGCCGCAAGGAGCTGCTGCTCGCCCGCTTCAAGACTGTGCCGAACATCCGCACCCGCACCCCGGAGGAGCTGGCGGAAATCCCCGGCATCTCCCGCCTCTGGGCGGAGCGTTTTCTCGCATGGCTGCGGGAGAATTGATGTGCCGTTACGGCCTCATTGTCTCATGAGAAAAGCCCATCCGCACGTCTGCGGATGGGCTTTTGAGAGGTTTGCGTCTTTCGCTCCGGCGCAGCGCTTAGTGACGCTTGCGGCGGGAAGCGAGAGCGGCGAGAGCCAGCAGGCTCAGCGTCGCAGTCGAAGGTTCCGGGGTGGCAACATGCGCGGACATCTCCCTTGTCACGGCCTCGGCATCTTCTTGACTCAACTTGCTTGTAAACACGGCTGCGCTGGTAATGCCGGTGCCGGCCGTGAAATTCACAGCAGAATAAGTGGTGCTGCCGGAGGTCAACTTACTGTTTGTTCCGTATGTCTCGTAGAGGACAACTCCCGTTTTATCCGTGAGGCGGAAAGCCATGGCAGAGCCGGAGCCGGATTTGGAAGAAAGGGTCAGGACGCAGGTATCCACATTGTCCCAATCAATCAGCTGGGCATTGATATCGTCGGCCGAGGCTCCCATACCATACGCACCGGTATTGCCGGCAGTCCATGTGCCGTAAAAGCCGGAGGTGTTGATATGGCTTCTGTCGGCGGGGATGGTCGTGTAATTGGTATTGGCACCGATTGTGCCATCACCACCGGTTGCATTTTCTCCCGTTATGGTTAGAATCTGATATTTGCCAACATTCTCCCCCTTTGCAAGATAGGGCTTCAAGGCATCTGCTTTCAAAGCCACTACAACGGTCCACTCAGTAGGATTGGGCGTCTCGAATGTGTATGTTGAGGTTGGATTATCCGAGAAATAAACGGCATCACTCAACGATGCCGCTGCAGCCGCACCGGAGAGAGCCATAAGAGTAATCAACGTTTTTTTCATAATCGTAATATATTGATTTAATGTTTGTTGTGCAGACGCCTCGGTGGTTCGCGCGATACCAAGCAGTCGACGCCTGCGCGGCGAGTATACAGCATTCGTAATGCTGTAGGC
>CALBJX010000074.1 GCA_937893015.1 uncultured Verrucomicrobiales bacterium
CGTACATCGTACATCGTACTTCGTACATTCAGTTCGACAAACTGCTCATTTGCCGCGCCCGTCCCTGCCGCTCATTCCCCTGCCCGCAGGAAGTGGGTTTTGCGGATGTTCTGTGCCCAGCGGATGAAGCTGTCGCGGATGAAGCTTAAATCGTCGGGGATGGGCCATGCGGCGGCTTCTTCCGCAATTTTGGCGGCTTCCTCATAGCGACCGAGTTTGGCGGAGGTGTAGACGGCACCCGCGGCGGCGCGGCGCAGGGTTTGGTAGTCGCGTTCCTCCAGCGCGGAGGCATCGGCGGGCTTCATGCGGAGCACGGCGAGGTAGTCCCCCAGCGCGAGGTCGTCCTTGCCCGCGCGGGTGCAAATCATGCCGTGGTGCAGCAGGGAGATAGCCTGATGCTGCGGGCTGAGATCGGGCTCGCCCAGCATCTGCGAGGCGGCGTGCACGGCGGCTTGCAGGGAATCGGGCGTGCCTTCCTGCACCAGCAGATTGGCGAGGATGGCGTAGGCTATCATCCTGTCCGACTGGGTGAGTGCTTCCTCCTGCTTGAGCTTGTCATCAATCAGGGCGCGGGCGCTCGCCGTTTCGCCGATGCGGGAGAGCACGGCGGCGCGGCGCAGGGTGCAGCGGGCGGATTGCGGCGTGCCGTCCTCCGCGCACTGGCCGTAGATATCCGCAGCGCGGCGCAGGGAATCGAGCGTGCCGATGAGCTCGGCCTGCCGCGCCATGAGCATACGGGCGCGGGGCGTGAGCTCGCCCTTGGGTTGCTCGATGATGAGGTGTTGCAGCACACGCAGGGCTTCCGCATGGCGCTCCTCTGCGGAGAGCAGGTGCGCGAGGTGGAGACTGAGCACGGCGTGAATGCGGGAACTGTAGTGCGCTGCGGCGGCACAGCGGATCATGAGGTCGAGCGCTTCCTGTTCCTGCCCTTTGGCCCGGAAGATGTGTTCCTGCAGGGCAAGGTAACGCAGAATCTGCTCTTCGCTCAATTCGCTGTCACTCAGGGGGAGGAATACTTCGTCTTCGCTGATCGGGGTGTCGCCGAAGAGTTCGGGATGGGCCAGATGAAGGGCCGCCGTGTCGAGGATGACATCGGCAAGGATGCTCGGCGGCAGGGGCTTGTCGCGCAGCTCCTGCAGCAGGTGCCGCGCGGCGGCGGGATTCTCGTCCGCGAGGTAGGCTGCGGCAGCGGATTGCAGCTCGAAGCCTGTTGCAAGGGGGAGATCCGCATGTCCGAGCGTGGCGGCGACGGCCTCGGCATCATCGGCCATCAGGGCGTGGAGCAGGGCGTTGTGGTAGGCGGCGTGTTGGAGCTCGTCGCTCGCGCCTTCCGCAATGCGGAGGAACTCGCCCGCTGCCTTGGCGGGATTGTCGATGAGACCGGCGGCGAGGAAGTCTCTGCGCGGGGAAGGGGTCTGAATACCCGCCAGATAGAGGGCGGCCTCTGTGCGGTTGCCGCGTTGCAGTTGCAGGCGCACCTGTTCCAGCAACATTGTATCCGTGGCACTTTCCTTGGGCAGGGCGGCCACGGCGGCGTTCACGCAGGTGGCATCGGGCAGCAGCTCGGGGGCGTTCTCGGGATTGAGGAGGCGTTGCTGGACGAGCAGGGAGAGCGCGGCGCGGCGCGGGTAGCGCATGTTGTTGCCCCACTCTTTCAGTCGTTCGCGGGCGGTTTCGCCTGAGAGGAAGGCTTCATGCAGCATCAGGCGGCGGAAGGCTTCCTCCAGCAGCGGGGATTCGGGATTGGAGGAGACGAAATGAAGCAGCGTTTCCTCGCCGCGCCCCTTGGCGACAGGCAGCTCGGGCAGTGCGTTGTCGTCGCGGTCATCGTCCTCCTCGGTGGGCGAGAGGGTGGGGAGCTTGTCGGCGTGTGCGGCTTCCTGCGCATAGTAGACCTCGGCGAGGGCGAGTCGCACGCGGTGGCGGGTGAGCAGGGGCAGCGTGCGGTCTCTCTCCAGACGCCGGCATTGCTCGATGGCTGCCTCGAACTCCCCTTTGCGGCGCAGGTCGGCAATCTCCAGCAGGTTCAGCAGGGGGCGCAGGCTTTCGTCCTCGGCGGCGCGTTCGTGCAGGACGGCAATCAGGGCGTCCGCTTCCGTGGCAGCCTCTCGGTTGAGGTGGTATTCCGCCAGTGCGGCGGCGGCAAGGACACGGATACTCTCATCCCCGCAGCTGAGCAGAGGGGGCAGCACCTCGTCCGGGTTCACCTCCGCACTCTGCCAAGCGCAGTAGAGTATGGCCTTGGCCGCATAGGGAAAGAGCGGGTGCCCCTGCGGCACTTGCTGCAGGGGGGCGACGGCCTGAGCGGGGCGACCGAGGGCAATGAGCGCCCGACCGCGCCAGAAAGCGGCTTCCGCGCCCTCCTCCTTCGTCAGCGTTTGCAGCGCGGCAGCGGCATCCCCCGCGCGGAGCTGCGCGGCGGCATCCGCCACCATGTCAGCGGCGGCGGGCAGCAGGGAGAGGGCGAGAAGGAGGAGCGTTTTCTTCATGCTCGGCGGCGGTTGTGTTTCTGGCGGCTTTGCGTCTGCTTGGCGGGGACGGCCGGTTTGGGCTCACCCGGCAGGCGGACGAGGTTTTCCACATAGCGGCGCCCCGAGATGGTGAGGGCGGCATCCTTGCTGCTGTTCTTCACGCGGTTGCAGGTGACATTCTGTTGCAGCGTGGGCAGGGGCTTGCAGGAGAGAACTTTCGGTTCCGTCACGCTTTCCGTGGCGGGATAGAAGGCGATGGGAACGCCCTCCGCCGTGAAGGCGATGTCATAGGCGGCGGGCAGGATGTTCACATCCCCGCCTTTGTAGAGGAAGGGGTGGCGGCGCAGGATGTCGGGCACGGCGGGGGCGGTGATGCGCACGCGGTAATGCTCGGGCAGGGTCCGGAAGTGCTCCGTCAGGGAGAGCGGCTTGCCGTCCCTGCAGGCCAGCAGCACGTCCGTGGGGTTGAAGCCCGCGAGATTCAGCCCGTTGTAGTTGCCGTGCTTATTGTCGCCGGGGGCGAAGGTCTCATATGCGCTGTGCAGCAGAAGAGCGATTTCCAGATGCACGTGGGAGCGCACGCGGTCCAGCCCACGCCCGCTGTGGCCCAGCTTGCCGAGTTCGTTGCCTGTGCCGACGAATTGCCCGGGCTCGCAGGTGACCTCCGCAAGGTGCGCGTAGAGGGAGTAGATGCTGCCCTCCGGCACGCGGTGTTCCACGACGACATAGCGCCCGTAGTTGCTGGCACCGGGGGCGGCGCTGGCATGCACCACGCGGCCGGGCGCGATGGGGCGCACCATGTCGGTGGGCTCGCCCGCGGCATCGCGGTGCAGGGGCTTGATGTCGATGCCCTCGTGCATGTGGGAGAACATCACGCTTTGGTCTGCGGCGCGGAAGGGGTTACGCACCATGCCGTAGGATCCCGCCTGCCACGGCTGCGTCTTTTCTCCTTCGAAGTTGCGATCGCAGTACATGTAGAACCCGTCATTATCCCCGCGAAAAAGCGCATCATTTTCCGTGGGCAGACGATAGATGAGGTCCTCTGCCGCCGTGGCGGGCAGCAGGGCGGCCATGGTGAGTGTCAAAAGGAGTCCGCGCATGGTCAGATGCCGGAGTGAAGTTCGCTGAACTCTCGACCTGCGCGGTCCTTGGTTCCCTTCCGCGTTTTGGGGCGGGGGGGCAGAGGACGCGGGTTTTCCTTCAGGTAGCGCTTCTTTTCGATTTCGGGCTCCACGGGTTCCAGATTCTTGCCCAGCATCATCAGGTCGTAACCATTGAGGCCGTTCCAGATGACCAGCTTGCCGTCCGTGATGCCGCGGTCGATGTGGGTCGGCTCGAAGGCCAGCCCGTTGACGATGGGCAGAAGGTTGTGGCCTTGGTGCTCCAGCGTGGTGGTATAGAGGCGGTTTCGGTATTCCTCCTTGGTGTAGAGCACAACGCCGTAGGAGCCGTCCGGGTTGAGGAAGGAGCGGAACTTATCGCAATGTTTCAGCGCGAGGGCGGGCATGCGGTTGTAATAGCGCCCGTTGTAATACAGATTGAAACCTGAGCCCGCTTCATTGCCGCCCGATTCGGTGAGGAAAAAGACGGGATAGTCCTTTTTCTGCTGGCAGGAGACCAGAGCTCCGATGGCAAACAGGAGGGAAAGAAGAATGTTTTTGCTCATGGGAAGAAAAACTGTTACGGAAGGGGAAATGTCTGACTTTATGCGCGCAGCTTGGCGACGATGCCGGCAAGGGCCGTGAGATCCTCCTCATTCAGTCCGGCCGCGCGCTCATCGATGGCGCGGTGGAAGTTGGCGTACACCTCGTCGAAGAGCTCCATGCCCTTTTCGGAGAGGCGGATGCAGACGGCGCGGCGGTCCGTGGGGTTGGGGTTGCGTTCAAAAAAGCCCTTGCCGACCATGGATTCCACCAGCAGGGAGGTGGCGGGCACCGTCATCTGCAGCTGTTTGGCGAGCACCTTCAGCGCGACCCCTTGCGGTTCCTTCTCCATGAGCAGCTGCACCTGTGCAATGGCGGAGGCTTGGCGCATGGTGAGCCCGAACATCTTTTTCTGCTGCATTGTGTTGACGGAGAGCACGCTCTGACGACGCAGGCGGTCGAGAATCTCAATCAGCTCGCGGAAGACGACATGCGGGGTGGGGACGGAGGTGTTCATACGATACCTTGATTATATCGTCCCGTGTGCACACTGTCCAGCGAAAATATTATGATTCCTGAATAATTATGTAACACGAGCAAGGGTTGCATTTGCTTTTTTCTGTTGACAACGAAGGGGATAATGATGAGTATAGGCGCATGCTCTATCCTTGGAAAAGCCCTTCGGGGTGTCAGACGATGCCCTCGACGGCGGGGCGTGCTACAGCAGCGAGCCGCCGCGGGATGATGCCCCCGTGTGGAACGGCGGCGATTGGGAAAAGAGCGGTTGGCATCCCTATCGCAACAGCAGGGGAGAGATTACTTCGTGGTATCGGTACCATATCGAGGATATCCACGAGCGGGAGTACCGCGGCGCTTGGTCGGAGCAACTGCCGCCGGGGGCACGCCCCGTGCTGCTGACGGCGGAGCAGATAGCCGCCCATCCCCTGCTGAAGGGGGAACGCTGCCAAGGTCAGTTCTTCGTCCATGAGCGCAGCGAGCCCCACACCCGTTCCGCGCACGCCCTCTATGCCTATCCCTTGGCGGGTGTCCTGTGGTTGGGACTCGATGTCCCCGCCACCATGCTCGGTCATCTTCCCCTCGCCCCCCTGCTTCCGTGGATGTATCCCGTGGATTGAGGAGGAAGGTGAACAAGTCCGAAGAATGAAGTTCGAAAAAAGTCTGACGAAACGTCAGACTTTTTTCTTACCCTGTGCGGCCATGCCGCGCCGAACTTCTCAATTTGTAAATTCCTTAATGCGCTTCCAGCCAATTCGGCGCGGTGTTCGCTTCCACCTCCAGCGGCACGCCGTTGGGGAGCGGCAGGGCACCCTCCATGGCGGCGGTGATGGCGGGGATGAGGTCGTGTTCGTCCTCGTGCAGGTCGATGAGGAGTTCATCGTGAATCTGCATGATGAGGCGGCTCTTGCGCCCGCGCAGCAGCTCGGCCACGCGCACCATGGCAATCTTAATCATGTCCGCCGCGCTGCCTTGGATGGGGGTGTTGATGGCGGTGCGCTCGGCGGCTTGGCGGAGGTTGAAGTTGGCGGCGTTGAGGTCCGGCAGCAGGCGGCGGCGGCCGCAGAGCGTCTCCGCATAGCCGCGCTCGCGCGCTTCATCCACGAGCCTGTCCATGCAGACTTTCACGCCGGGGAACTGCTCGAAATAGCTTTCTATCAGCGCGGCGGCCTCCCCGCGCGGGCAGTCGAGCCGCTGGGAGAGCCCGAAGGCCGAGATGCCGTAGATGATGCCGAAGTTCACGGTCTTGGCGGCGCGGCGCATATCGGGTGTCACCTCCTCGCGGGGCACGCCGTAGATGCGGGCGGCGGTCTCTGCGTGGATGTCGCGGTGCTCGCGGAAGGCGGCGATGATAGAGGGGTCTTCGGAGAGCGCGGCCATGAGGCGCAGCTCCACCTGCGAATAGTCCGCGGAGAGAATGCTGTGGTGCGCATCCTGCGCCACGAAGGCGCGGCGGATGAGCTTGCCCGCCTCCGAGCGCACGGGGATGTTCTGCAGATTGGGGTTCTGGGAGGCGAGGCGCCCCGTCGCCGTCACCATCTGGAGCAGGGTGGAGTGGATGCGCCCGTCCTTCGGGGAAATGTAGCGGGGCAGAGCATCGAGATAGGTGCCCTTGAGCTTCGCCATCTCGCGGTATTCGAGAATATCGCCCACCAGCGGGGAGAGCGGGACGAGTTTCCGCAGCGTCTCCTCATCCGTCACATACTGCCCCGTGCGGGTCTTTTTGGGCTTGGCGAGCAGCTTCATCTCGCCGAAGAGCAGGTCGCCCAACTGGCGCGGGGAATTGAGGTTGATGGGGCGGCCGATGATGCCGTCGATGCGGGCGCGGAGCGCGTCGATGTCCGCGCCCATGGCGGCGGCGCTCTCCTCCAGCAGGGCGGGCTCTACCTTCATGCCCGCCATCTCGATATCCGCGAGCACGGAGATGAGCGGGAACTCGATGGTGCGCATCAGGGTATCCTGCTTGCTCTCCGCGAGCTTCGGGGCGAGCACGTCCGCCAGTTGCAGGGTGACATCCGCGTCCTCCGCCGCGTATTCGCCCATGGTCTCCACGGGCACGGCGGCGGTGTTCATCTCCTTGCCCGCGATGTCGGCGAGATGCACCGTGCGGTACGCGAGCAGGGATTCCGCCATGTCGTCCATATTGTGCCGCAGCTCGGGGTGCAGCGCGGTGTGGGCGAGCATCACATCAAAGAAAGGCCCGTTCACCATGAGCCCCGCCGTGCGGAGCACTTCCAAATCGAACTTCACGTTGAGCCCCACCTTTTCCGCGCTGCCCGCGAACGCTGCGCGGAAAGCCTCGGTTTCATCGCCGCCCTCCGTCACGGGCACATAGTAGGCCTCATGCGGCGTCAGGCAGAAGGACATGCCGAGCAGGCGGTCGGTCAGCGGGTCGAGCCCCGTCGTCTCCGTATCGAAGGCCCAGCGGGAGGCGGCCTCCAGCCGCGCGGCGAGCGCGGCGCGGGCTTCGGGCGTGGTCACGAGCTCGTAGCGGTGTTCCGTGCTCCTGATATCCGCGAGCACGGGGGCGGAGAAGAGGTCGAGCTGTTGCGGGGCGTCCGCATCCGCGGCGGGGGCGGCGGCACCCTCCGCCTTGGCGGGGGCAGCGGCGGCAAAGAGCTCGCCGAAGGCGGCATCGGGTTCGCGCACGCCGCAGAGCTTTTCGGCGAGCTTTTTGAACTCCAGCTTGGTGAGGATTTCCGCCAGCTGTTCCTTGTTGAACTCCTTGCGGGTGCAGTCGTCGATGCTGACGGGCAGGGGAACATCGCGGCGGATGGTGGCCAGCTTGTAGGATAGGCGTGCGCTCTCGGCATTTTGCTCCACCTTCTCGCGCAGCTTGCCCTTGATGGCGGCGGTATCGGCCAGCATGGCCTCCAGCGAGCCGAACTGCGCGATGAGCTTCTTCGCCGTCACGCCGCCCACGCCGGGCACACCGGGGATGTTGTCCGCCGTGTCGCCCATGAGTGCAAGCAGGTCGATGACCTGGGCGGGGCGTTCGATGCCCCATTCCTCCAGAAAGGCGGGCATGTCCACTTTTTCAAAATCGCTGCCTTTCTTGCCGGGCATGCGGAAGCTCGTGCGCTCGGAGAGCAGCTGGCCGAGGTCCTTGTCCTTGGAGACCATGAAGGTGTCCAGGTCGCCGCGCTCGTCCGCCAGGCGCGTGAAGGTGCCGATGAGGTCGTCCGCCTCGTACCCCGGCTCCCGCACGGTGGTGATGTTCATGGCGTGCAGGATATCGACAATCCACGGAATCGAGTCGCGCAGCTCCTGCGGCATCGCTTGGCGGGTGGCCTTGTACTCCGCAAACATCTCGTGGCGGAAGGTGGGGCCGCTGGGGTCCAGACAGCAGACGATGTGCGTGGGCTGCTCCTTCTCCAGAATGTGTACTACGGTGTTGATGAAGCCGAACATCGCGCTGGTGTTCAGCCCGGCGTTGTTGCGCATCGGGTTGTTGATAAACGCGTAGAACGCGCGGTAAATCAACGCCATGCCGTCCAGAATACAGAAAGTGCCCATCGTGCGCGTATGATAACACAGCTGTCCCGCGCGGGCAAGCGGGAAAAAGGGGCCGTTAGGATGATGTTCGGGAAGCCTCGAAATCTTTGCGGTTATCGAGGATAAAGCGGGCGACGGCGAGCTCCAGCTCTATGGCGTGCCCGGCGGCTTCATCCATGATGTCGGCCAGCTCGTCATCCGTCAGCCCGTCGGGCAGAGCCTTGCGGTAAATGTCCGCCATGGTGTAGAGCCCCAGAGACTCGATATCCGCCACGATGGCGGCCCGCTCTGTGGTGTCCATGTCGCCGAACCAGAAGGTTTCCAGATTGGTGAGGTGCAGAGCCTTCATCACGGCAGGGGGCAGGCAGGCGGGGTTGTAATCGCCCAGCCACGCTTCCACGGTGCCGACCTTGGCATCGGGCAAACCCGCCAGATGCAGCTTGGCAGTCATGGCTCCGAGTTGCAGGGCGGGGGCGCTGTCGTCCTTGCAGAGCCGCTCGATGTCCTCCTCTGCCTCGGGGGCGAACTCCAGCAATTCGGTGACAGCCGTGGCATGCAAGGTGGCACCGTATTCATTCAGCATGGCGGCGGCGTGCAAAATGCTGTCCTTGGGGAGCGTCAGAAAGGTCGGCTCGTCTTCCTCCGCCTCAGCCAGCAGGGAGAGAATGACATCGCCGGCGGACAGCGACTCCTGCTGCATCACCCACTCCTTGTAGTCCGTCCAAATCGGGAGATGGGGGAGAATCTGCTCGGCCAGTGCCTTGTCCCCTTTGCAGAGCAGGGAGAACGCGGCACCCGCCATCTCGCCGTTCGCGCCGTAGAGGTGCTGCGTGAGAACTTTTGCAAGCAGGGGGATGTGCGGTTTCAGCTCTTCCTCTGCCTGTGGGTGCCCGCTCAGGCGCAGCTCGGCGCGGAGCAAATCGCTGCTGAGGTATTTCTCCTCCTCCCGAATGATGATGGGTAGGTCGGGAATGCTGAAACCCTCCTCTCGCAGTTCGTCGATTAACTCTGCGTGGGCGGCCAGAAAATCATAGGCGCACACCTCTCCGTAGGTTTCATCGCTTACCATCGGCTCTGAGACGGTGGCGCCGTGTTCCAGCAGCAGGCGGAGACACTCGCGATCGTCCTCCGAGGGCTCTGCTTCTATCGATCGAGCAAGGCAAAAGAGGGGCGTGCGTCCACCCTCATCCAAGGCGTTGACATCCGCGCCCGCCTCCAGCAGCAACCGCATGGTCTCGGCATGTTCGTCCGCCATGTCTTTTGCGGTGGCGGCGTGCAGGGCGGTCATCGAGTCATCGGAGAGCGGCGCCTTCATCCCGATGAGGCGTCGAAGGGCTTCGTTCCACGCTCGGGCAGCAACAATGGGCGCGGTGGCGATTTCTTCCTTTTCCTGAGGTTTGACCCCTTTGTCCAGAAGGTGAAGGAAGACTGCTTCCGATGAATAGCACGCTGCCGTGGAGAGCAGGCTGTTGAATCCGGGCGCGTTGGCATCGGTACCATGCGCCATGAGAAGGTCGATGAACTCCATCGTCCGTTCCTCATCCTGCAGGGCGGTTTCTTCATCGTCCGGATCGGGGCCGGCCCACAGGAGCACCTTCAGCGGGGAACCCGTGCGGGCATCGGCTCCCTGTTTCAGCAGAGCCTCCGCAAACTCTTTCTGACGGGCGGCACAGGCGAGATCCAGAATGGAGAGGCCTCCGTCCGCCCCCGCGTTCGGGTCGCCTGTCTCTCGGTAGGCTTTCAGCACTTCCGCTACAGCGTCTTCGGAGATGTTGCATTCTTCCCAATGCTTTTCCTCCACCGCCTGCAGGGCGGCGAGCGTTTCAGCGGAGAATTCGGGTGCTCGCTTGCAAGCCGTCAGCGGCAGGGTGAGCGCACAGGCCGCAAGCAGAGCAGGGCGGAGACAGCGGGAGATTTTCATGGCACTAGCTTATCAGCAGGTGACAGTCGTGTCAAGGTGCGCCACATGCACCTCCCCGTCGTGCAGCGGGGCGAGGGCTTTCTTCATGGCGGCGGCGCATTCCTTTTCGCCGTGCACAAGGAAGACCTTGCTCTTCTTGCCGCCCGTGGCGCGGAAATACTCGATGAGTTCGCCGTGGTCGGCATGGCCGGAGAAGGAATCCAGCGAGGCAATGCGGGCGCGGACAGGGTACACATCCCCGAGGATGCGGACCTCCTGCGCGTGGTTGAGGATGCGGCGGCCGAGGGTGTTCTGTGCGCAGTAGCCCACGAAGAGCACGGTGTTGTTGTCCCGCCCGATGCCGTTCTTGAGGTGGTGCAGGATGCGCCCCGCCTCGCACATGCCGCTGGCGGAGATGATGATGGCCTGCTCGCGCAGGTTGTTGAGCTTCTGGCTCTCGGAGATGGTGCGCACCATGTGCAGCTGCTCGAAACCGAAGGGGTCGCGCTCCGCAAAGAGGAAGTTGTACACCTCCTTGTTGAAGCATTCGGGGTGGATGCGGAAAATCTCCGTGGCACCCACGGCCATGGGGCTGTCCACATACACGGGGTAATTCGGCAGCTTGCCCTCGCGGTAGGCGCGGTTGAGCAGGTAGAGCAGCTGCTGCGTGCGCTCCACGGCAAAGGAGGGGATGTACACATTGCCGCCGCGCTTCATGGCCTCGCGGATGGTGGTGCAAAACGTCTCATCATCACGGCTGGGGGCGTCGTGCGTGCGCCCGCCGTAGGTGCATTCCATGAGCATGATGTCCACATCGGGCACGGCCTGCGGGTCGCGCAGCAGCTCGTTGTTGCCGCGCCCCACGTCGCCCGAGAAGAGAAGGCGTTTGTGCTGCCCGTCCTCTGCATCGTCGATATCGAGCACAATCTGCGCCGCGCCGAGAATGTGCCCCGCATCGTAGAAGGTGAGGGTGATGCCCGGCGCAATGGGGAAGGGCATTTCATAGCCCAGGTTGATGAAGCGGCGCATGCAGATTTCCGCATCCTGCTCGGTGTAGATGACCTCCGCCACCTTGCCGCTGCCGCCCTTGCGGGCATCCATCTTGTTGAGGAACTTGCAGTCGCTTTCCTGAATGCGCGCTGCATCCGCCAGCATAATCTGGCAGAGGTCGCGTGTGGCGTAGGTGGAGAAAATGCTGCCGCTGAAGCCCTTCTTCACGAGATTCGGCAGATTGCCCGAGTGGTCGATGTGCGCGTGGGAGAGAATCACGAAATCGACGGTCTTGGGGTCAAAGTAGGGAAAATCGCGGTTGATGCGCAATTCGTCCTCACGATGGCCCTGATACATCCCGCAATCCAGCAGGATGCGCTTCCCGTTTACCTCAATCAGATGTTGGGAACCCGTGGTCGTTTCGGCTGCGCCGCAAAAGTGAATCTTCATCACTCCGTAAGATACTCCAACAGGCAGATGTGTTCAAGAAAAAATGAATGAAAAACGGCCTGACCATCGGTCAGACCGTTTTCCGATTCTCTGCGCCGAAGGCGCATCAATGAAACAATTTGTCAATCAATAGTGGCCGCCGTGGGGGCCGGTCATCCACTTCCACGCGGTTTCCACGATGTGGTGGGCGTCCTGATACTGGGGCACCCAGCCGAGGATTTCCTTGGCCTTGCGGGCGTCGGCAATCAGGCGGGGCGGGTCGCCTTCGCGGCGGTCGCCGTAGGTCACGGGGGCTTTCATGCCCGTCACCTTCTCGGCGGCGTCGATGATTTCCTTCACGGAAAGGCCCTTGCCCGTGCCGAGGTTGAACCAGTTGGTGTCGCCGCCCTTCATGAGGTAGTCCAGCGCGCGCAGGTGGGCGTCGGCGAGGTCGTCTACGTGGATGTAGTCGCGGATGCAGGTGCCGTCCGGGGTGTCGTAGTCCGTGCCGAAGACGGTGATGCCGGGGCGCTCGCCCTTGATGGCCTGCAGGATGACGGGGATGAGGTGGGATTCGGGCTCGTGGTCTTCACCGATGAGGCCGTCCTCGGAGGAGCCGGAGGCGTTGAAGTAGCGCAGGAACACGCTCTTGAGACCATAGGCGCGTTCGCAGTCCTTGCAGACCTTCTCCAGCATGAACTTGGAGCCGCCGTAGGGGTTGATGGGGTCCTGCTTCTCTGTCTCGGGAATCGGCACCTGAGTGGGCACGCCGTAGGTGGCGCAGGTGGAGGAGAACACGAACTTCTTGCAGCCGCCCAGCAGCATGGCCTTCAGCAGCGTGAGGGGCTTCGCGATGTTGTTTTCGTAGTATTTCAGCGGGTCCGTGACGGATTCACCCACCTGAATGAAGGCGGCGAAGTGCACCACGGCGTCGAAGTGGCCGTTGATGAGCAGGGGGTACACGACCGTGGCATCGCCGAGGTCGCCTTTCACGAGTGTCACTTCCTTGTCGACGATGGCGCCGGGGTGGCCGTACACCATGCTGTCGAGCACTGTCACATCGTGCCCGGCCTTGACCAGCTGGCGCACTGTGTGAGAACCGATATAACCGGCACCGCCGGTAACGAGTACTTTCATGTGTGTTCTGTTGGTTAAATTGAAAGGAAAAGGTGGTTACAGCATGGAGGCGAGCAGGGCTTCCAGCTTGCGGATGTCCGCGGAGAACTTGCGGATGCCCTCGGCGGTCTTCTCTGTGGCCATGGCGTCCTCGTTGAAGAGGAATCTAAAACTCTTTTCGTCCGCGGGGATGCGCTCGATGTCGCTCGCCTTGGCGGCTTCGACGGAGAGACAGGGGGTGACGGGCTGTTCCGTGGCGGCGAGCTCACCCAGCAGGTTGGGGGAGATGGTCAGCAGGTCGCAGCCCGCCAGCGCCAGGATTTCGCCCGTGTTGCGGAAGGACGCACCCATAATCTGCACGCCGTAGCCGAACTTCTTGTAGTAGTTGTAGATGGTGCGCACGGAGATGACGCCGGGGTCGGTCTCGGCGGTGTAGCTCTCGCCCGTGGCGTTCTTGTACCAGTCCAGGATGCGGCCCACGAAGGGAGAAATGAGGCGCACGCCCGCTTCTGCACAGGCCACGGCCTGCACGAGACTGAAGAGCAGCGTGAGGTTGCAGTGGATGCCTTCCTGCTCCAGCTGTTTGGCGGCCTGAATGCCCTCCCATGTGGAGGCAATCTTGATGAGCACGCGCTCGCGGGGGATGCCGGCGGCTTCGTACAGCGCCATGATCTCGCGGGCCTTTTGCACGGTGGCTTCCGTGTCGAAGGAGAGTCGGGCGTCTACCTCCGAGGACACGCGGCCGGGCACGCGCTTGAGAATTTCTAAGCCGAAGGCGACAATCACCTTGTCCATCAGCGCACCGATGTGTTCGGCGGGGGCGGAATCCGTCGCCTTGAAGTCCGCTACGACGGCATCGATGATGCTCTTGTATTCGGGCTTGGTGGCGGCGGCGAGGATGAGGGAGGGGTTCGTGGTCGCGTCCTGCGGCGCGAACTCTTCCATCTGGCGGAAATCACCTGTGTCGGCAACGACGGTGGTGAACTGTTTCAGTTGAGCGAGCTGAGAGGCCATAATCGTAAGCTACCCCACTATAGCGCACGCACGTGCGGGGGGCAAGCAAAAAAGCGCCTCAATAAAGAGAACTGCACGTTGTGCCCTCTTCTCCGTCCGCATGAAGGCGCACCAGCATCATCATGCCGAGCTTGTTGTGGGTGAAATAGGCGTCCACGGGGCGGGGAATTTGCTTGCAGGGCTTATCCGTGCGGATGTCTACAGTGGCAAAGATGCCGTGGGAGGTAGCGGTGATGTCCTTGTATCCGCAGCCCTCTTTCTCAAAGACGGCGGCACTGTTGACTCTCTCCGTGTACTGTTGCAGCCATGCGTTGCAGATGCGCTTGTCTTGCTCTGAGGGGTGGGTGACAAGAATCCCCCCGTACACCAGCACAACGACGGAGGCTAAAAAGAAAAGAATCAGGGGGCGGGATACGGAGCCGTGCGCCAGCAGAGGCAGACGGCGCATGGGAACAGGCTCATCATCTTCGTACAACATATCTACACCCTAACACGGCGCGGCCTGCTTTGGCAATGCTCGAATTGGCACATTGTGTCAGTATTTACGGGAAAGTGACCTTGGCCGCAAAAGCTCGGGCCTGCTGCTCGACCTCCGGCGGCATCCATCCCTCGGGCAAGGGCGCACAATCGGTGATGGCGCGGCGTATGGCGGTAGATGCTGCGGGGTGGTTGCCCCCGATGAAGGTGCTGCGGACACCCTCGCGCGGTTGAGGGATTGCTCCGCGGTGGTAGACGATAAAGTGAAGCTCTTGGGCCAGGTAGTCGACGCGGGCCCAGCGGTGCAGTTCCTGCCATTGGTCTGTGCCGAGCAGCCAGTAGAGTTCGGCATCGGGTGCCGTGCGGCGATAGTGCTCCACCAGCCGCCAGCTCCAGCTCGGCGGGGGAAGCTGCAAGTCCAGCTCGCTCACCTCCGCCCACGGATGGGGGGCGGTCGCGAGTTTCAAAAGCTCCACGCGTTGAGCATCGGAGAAAAGGTGCTTTTTGCCCTGTTTGAAGGGCGATTGTGCGGCGGGGAGGAAGATGACTTTATCCAAGGCGCAGCGCTGCACGGCAGCCTCTGCAATAGCGAGATGACCGCTGTGCACGGGGTCAAACGAGCCGCCGAACAGACAAATCTTCATTTTCGGAAGTCGCCGTTGGGTGCGCCGAATTTCCTTCGCCCTTCCTCCTTCGGACTTCGCCCTTGCTTACAGTCCTTCCGTGTCCTTGTAGGGCAGGAACCCGCCGATGGGCAGCTTCACCATCTTCTGCTCGGGTTTGAGCTTGCGGTAGTGGTTGATGAAGTCGGTCAGATTGCCGTAGTTGCCGGGCTTCTTGGGGATGCCTTGTTGGCCGCAGTTCACCAGCACATTGAAGTGCAGCTCCGCATGCAGGTGGGCGGGGAACTGCCCGCGGGCTGTGCCGATGGTGCCGACCTGTTGGCCGCGCCCGACGAGCTGACCGAGCTTCACATTGATGCGGTCGAGGTGGCCATAAAGCGTTTGGCAGCAGAGAACCTTGCCCGTCTTGGGCTCGCGGAAGGCGTGGCGCACGATGACCACATTGCCCCAGCGCCCGCCCGCATCGGCGGCGTAGGTCACCAGACCGATGCCGATGGAGTACACGGGGTCGCCGAGATCGGAGTTGCCGCCGCCGTTGCCGTTCCAATCCTCGCCGAGGTGGCGGGGCGTGCCCAGACGCAGACCGCGGGATTTATAGTAGCCTTCCCCGTTGGGTTTGCCGACGGGGAAATCAAAGCCGTCCGCCAGCGGGACGAAGGCCCACTTGCCGTCGTCCGTCTTGCGGGCCATCACCGTGGCTGCATCGGCGGCGGAGAGCACCATTCCTAACAGAATGGCGAGCAGGGGCAGAAAGCGGAAAAAACGGCTCATGGGGAAAGGATATCATAGAATAGGAAGGATATCAAGCGTAATGCGCACAAGGAACGCGAGCGGGCATTCAAGGGGGTGGGCACGAATGGCGGATGCTTCTTTTCCGTTGCCGATCATGTAGTCGAGGTGCTATTCTCGCGCCTGTCAGGAACAGCCGGCGGCGCGGAAGGTTCATAGGGAAACAGGTAGTTGAAAAAATCCGCCCGCCGAGAGATGGTTGTTTCTGCTTTGACAGGAAGGGGCCGCCCCCGAGACGTGAGTCTCGGGGGCGGTTATGGCAAGGGCGAAGTCCGAAGCCGGAAGGACGAAGGGGATGAATGGCTTGTCCTAGAAATGAGCAGTTTGTCGAACTGAATGTACGAAGTACGAAGTTTGAGTTCCGCTC
>CALBJX010000075.1 GCA_937893015.1 uncultured Verrucomicrobiales bacterium
ATTGGGAAAACTGTACACTCTCGCAGCATTTTTGAACTCATGTTTGTCGCTCTCGTATTCTTGTTGCTACTATGCTGGTTGTTGAGTTCTCCCCGAATTCATCTATCCTTGCTTTCTGAGGAAAATTATCTATCGCCTCAACGGACGAGTTTCATCAATGGTTTCTTCATTGTTTTTGTCTTTATCCGCCATATTACTCAGTATGATTTAGTACCAAGCGAACTGGAGCGCATAGCACTGTTTGTCTCGCCCGGAGGTCAGCTAATGGTGACCACCTTTCTCTTTTTTTCAGGATATGGTTTGATGTGCTCTATGATGCGCTCTCAGAATGAGTATACGCGTAAATTGCTTATGGTTCGTTTCCCTAAGCTTTGGCTTCATTTTGTACTGAGTATTACCTGCTATTGGTGCCTGAGTACCTTTTTGCTTGGAGAGGAGTATAGTCTGAGCCATATCTGTCTGGCTGCAGTAACATGGGAATCGTTTGGAAACAGCAATTGGTATATCGGAATCACGCTTCTTGCATATCTCATTCTGGCGATAAGTTCGTTTGTGACGAAGCGGCATGGGTATATGTTGATGTGGATGGTATCATTCATTCTTATGGTGATATGCCTTCAAATGATTCACATGCAGCATAAGGCTGCCTGTTGGGTGAATACCGCACTGTGCATTCATGCAGGAATGGCATACGCGATGTTCCGCAGACCGATTGAAGGTATGCTTCGGCGTATTCCTATCCCGACTCTGTTCTTAGGCGGAGCTCTTATGTTGTTGGGCGTTTTGACCCATCGTATATGGGTGTACGTTGCTATTCTTGGTAATTTCGGTGCTATTCTATATGCATTAGGGATTTGCTTGCTACAAGGCTGTATATCATACAGACGCCCCTTTCCCTTGTTGGTGTGGTGCGGCGGACCGGCACTGTTTTTTATTTACATCTTCCAACGTCTGCCGATGATGGTCGGCGCCTATTTCGGATGGAACATTGAATACCGAGATGCATATATCGCCGGATGTTTTGTGTTGTCTCTCATGCTGGCGTTTGGGGCGATTCCCCTTTTTAAAAAGCTTGATCAAGTTTTGTTTCGCTCATAGTATCTCCCGCTTTTCTCATTGGCCGGGGCCGGGAACTTTTGTATAACAAATCCTTGATGGCGGACATGGGAGAAAACTATCTGCACCGCATGGCTTCGGAGAGGCCTCGTGGCAAGGCCTACCGCGCTTTGCGTTCCTATGTCCTGTCGCATCCCGAGGAGCTGAATGAGCGGGATGAGTGGGGGCATACGCCGCTCGAAGAGGCAATCGACTACGAGAATGAGCTCATGATGAATCTCCTGTTGCAGGGAGAACTGACGGAGGACACCCTCCTGACGGCCATCGGTGATTCCTTGGCCTCATACCGGTACGTGGGAGCATACCGATTCCGCGGTGTCTGCCGCAGGGATGGGTTTCTTTTCCGTTTGTCGGAGAGAAAGAAACGCTTCATAGTGAGCGAATGCGATTTCCTGTTGCGGCGGGCGCTGGAGGGTAATGCGTGGCCTTTCGTGCCGTCTCTGTTGGCGTGCAGCAGCCTATCCGCAGAGGAATCGGAAGAGCACTACCATTGGCGGATTGCCGATGACGGCGTTCTGCGCCGTGCGGTAACGGCCACGCTGGCGACCATCGGGAAGGGAATCTCACCCCTTTTCGCTCCGTGTGAGGACGGCTACATTTTTGTGGGCAACGCTTCCATGCGCCGCCGCAGCATCAGCAGAGGAATGAAACAGAAGGTGTGGCGGGATGTACCGGATGTGGCACTCCTCAAAGGATTGATGGCTCTCTATAGAAATGAGACGGCCTGTTGAACAAACCGACCTGACGTGATAACGTCAGGTCGGTTTGTGTTCAGAGTGTGTTTGCTTTTACTTCTCGTACAGCTTCAGCTCGCCCACGCGGATGTCTCCGGGTTCGAGCGTGCCCGTGGGGGTAAAGCGGAAATGCTTGGCGGTGACAGGCTCGGGAAGGCTGACGCGCTGCTCGATGGGGTTGGCGCGCAGGTTGCCGAGCTCGGTTTCATGCACGACGCGCCATGTCTTGCCGTCATCGGAAACCTCTAGGCGGAAGCGGTTCACCATGCCGGCAAACGTGCCGTCCTGCCGCGGGGTGACGGCAATGGAACCCACCTTGGTCGGCTGCGGGAATTCGGCGACGTTCACGCCCTGACCCAGCGGCTGCCAGCGGGTGGGAATCGGCTTGTCCTCCGCCACGGCGGGCGCATCCCCGATGGCGGGCATGCGGAGCAGGGAGAACTCGCTGATGCAGGGGCAGGCATCGGACTCCGTGATGACGACGCGCACTTTGTCCGTGGTGACGGGGGCGGGGAGCTGCCGCATCACTTGGTTGCCGATGCTCTTGCCTTCGCCGTCCGCAAGCTGCCAGGCGCCGTCCTGCCACAGCTCGATGCGGAAGCTGCGCACGCGCTGTCCGAGCCGAATCTGCTCGCGCAGACGGATGACATCGAAGGTCTCGGGCTGCGGCAGCGTCAGCTCCAGCGTGCCTGTGGTCGTGCCGTCGTTCGGGCACCAGTAGGTTTCGATATCGCCGTCCGTCAGCTTGTCGGCGGCGAATTTTTTGGCGTTGCCGCGCGTTTCATCAGCCGTGGCGGCGGCGTGCAGGGCGTAGTCCTTCGCCAGCAGCTCGCGGCGTGCCTTGCCGAAGGTCAGCAGGGAGGCGACATCCGCCGCGTCCAACTCGCCGTCGCGGTTGGGGGCAATGTTGAGGATGAGGTTCGCGCCGCGGCCCACGCTCTCCATGTAGACATTCATGAGCTGCTTGGGCGGTTTGACGGCGTTCTGCTGGTTGGGGTGCCAGAACCAGCCTCGGTGATTGATGGTGGTGTCCGCCTCCAAGGGGTTCCACACTTCCTTGCCGTCGCGCCGCTTAGTGACGTTGTGGCAGGGGGATTTCACAAAGCCCTTTTCGGAGCCGCCCCAATGCACGTCTCCGTACATCTCCGCGCCCCAGATGATGCACTCGGGCTGCAGTTTGCGGATGGCCCTGACGACCTCGGGGAACTTGTAGTAGTCGCACGCGCTGCCGATGTTGCGCCGCTCCTTCGCGCCGCCGTACCAGCCGTCGCCGCCGTTTGCGCCGTCAAACCAGATTTCGAAAATGGGGCCGTAGTTGGTCAGCAGCTCCGTGATTTGGCGCATGTAGGCTTTCTGATACGCCGGGCGGCCGTACTCCGCGTGGTTGCGGTCCCAGGGGGAGAGGTATACGCCGAACTTCATGTCGTGCTTTTTGGCGGCCTTCGCCCAGGCGCGCACGATGTCGCCCTTACCCTTTTTGTAGGGCGTTTTGGTGATGTTGTGCTTGGTGGTCTTGGTGGGCCAGGCACACCAGCCGTCGTGGTGTTTGGCGGTGTAAATGAAGCCCGGCATGCCCGCTTCCTTCAGCGTGGCGACAACCTTGTCCGCATCAAACTTGGTCGGGTTGAAGATGGCCGGGTCTTCATCGCCGTAACCCCATTCGCGGTCGGTGTAGGTGTTGAGCCCGAAGTGCATGAAGGCATACCACTCCATGCGCTGCCAGCGGAGCTGGTGCTCCGTGGGCACGGGGCCGAAGGGGGCAGGGGGCGCAATCTCCGCCGAGGCGAAGGCGGCACAGGCGAGAAGGAGTGAGAGAGTTTTCTGGAACATTATTTGCCGTCCATAAAGTTGGTGAAGATGACCTTTTCCTGCTCGGGGAAGGGGATGCCGTTCTGCTTGCCGAGCTCGATGCAGCGCAGCAGCCACGCCATGTTGCGCCCCAGCGTGCGCATGGTCTGCATGCCCTCCGTGTCTCGGGCGGCTTCCTCGGCGTTGGAGCCATGAATCATGTTCCAGTACTGGGAGGAGACCACGGGCATGCAGTTAATCGTGAAATACTTGTTGAGCTGGTCGAAGGCGGAGGCGGCACCGCCGCGGCGGCAGCTCACGACGGCAGCGGCAGGCTTGCCTTGGAACACTTTTTTCTTGCCGATGCAGGCACGGTCGAGGAAGGTGGTGATCTGCCCGCTGGCGGCGGCGTAGTGCACGGGGCTGCCGAACACAAAGCCGTCGGCCTTCTCGGCCTTCTCCAAGAACTCGTTCACGATGTCATCGTTGCAGCAGCGTTTGGTGCCGTAGCACTTGCCGCAGGCGAGGCAGGGCATGAGGGGCTTTACCCCCAGCCAGAGGGTTTCCGTGGAGATGCCGTCGGCCTCCAGCATGCGGGCGACTTCGGCGAGGGCGGTGGCGGTGCAGCCGTCGCGGTGCGGACTGCCGTTTACAAGAATCACGTGCATACTGCCAGTATGCACGAGCGGGAATGGAAAGACAAGTTCTTTTTTTGTGAAGAAAAAAGCCGGGAAAAGCAGGGTGATGTGCCCGATCGCTCTGGCTCAACAACGTCGGGGCTTATGCGGAAGAGCGAGCGGGTAAACGCTCTGTTCAGCCCCGATAGACCCTCGGCACGCGTCCCGTGATGCTGGTGATGACATTGCTGGGGATGGTCTTGGCGCGGGCGGTCAGCTCTTCCCACGGCACGTTGGGACCGAGGATTTCCGCGACATCGCCGGGCTGCACGCTGTCCATATGGGAGACATCCACCATGATTTGGTCCATGGTCACGCGTCCGAGCACGGGGCAGTAGGAGCCGTTGAGGTAGACACGGGCACCCGTGTTGGAGAGGTAGTGCAGATAGCCGTCACCGAAGCCGATGCCGATGGTCGCTACCTTGGTGGGCCCCGTGGTCACATAGGTGTGGTTGTAGGAGACGCCGTGGTTGTCGGGCAGGGTGCGCAGCAGGGTGACGCGGCTGTAGAGTGTGAGGGTGGGCTGCAGCTCGCGGTTGTGCGGGGAGGGCATGGGAGAGTATCCGTACAGAATGCGGCCGAGACGCACCATATTGGTGCTCGGTGCGTTGTAGTTGAACACACCCGAGGAACTGCACAGGTGGCGGTAGGGGAGCTCCATCTTCTCTCGCAGCACGGCGACGGATTGCTCATAGCTGCGAATCTGGCGGTGGGTGAAGGAAATGTCATCCGCGGCGGCGGAGAGGTGAGAGAACACGCCCTCGATGTTGAGGTGGTCGTAGGAGGCGAGCTTGTCCGCCAGCGCGGGCACATCGCCGGGCAGCAGACCCGCGCGGCCCATGCCCGTATCCACGCTGATGTGGAGGTTCACCTTTCTGTCGTACAGTCGGCCGAGGGTATTGAAGTGCTCTGCCTCCTCGATGCTCGAGAGTGCGGCACGCCAGCCGTTCTGCACCACGCGCTCGCGCTCGGCGGGGAAGCAGGGGCCCAGAATGAAGGGGCAGGTCGTGCAACCCGCATCGCTCACCTTCTGTGCCTCCGCAGGAGTGGCGACGCCGAAAAACTCGATATCCTCTCCGTCCAGCGCCTTGGCCACACCCGTGATGCCGTGGCCGTAAGCTTCCGCCTTGATGATGGCCATCTGCTTGTGCTGCGGCAGCACACGGCGCACCACCGACAGGTTGTGACGCATCGCGGCGGTATCCACTTCCGCCCAGGCACGATAGAGAGAGGTATCCTGCATGCCGCGATTCTATACCCCCGCGAAAAATTTTCAAGCCCAATGTGTGCGCTCTTTGCCGCAGCTGCCTAAAATCGCGCTTGAAATCGTGCCCCCTTTCGCGTATAATACCCGCGTATGATGCTCGCTGACATGACTGCGAATGTGACCGCCGAGGCCGCCGAAGTGTTGAAGAACATGGAGGAGGCGTCCTCCGGCTGGGGCGTGTTGGAACTCTTTGACAAGGGTGGCCCCCTGATGTGGGCGCTGCTCTTCCTCTCCGTCGTGGCCCTGATGGTGTTCCTCATCTGCCTGTGGACCACGCGCCAGGCCGCCGTGCTGCCGCAGCGCATGGTGATGTCCGTGGAATCCCTCATCCGCCGCAAGGACTACTCCGTGCTCATGAGCCTGTGCGAGCGCGACGGCTCCAGCTTTGCGCTCACCATCCATGTGATTGTCATGTTCCTGCAGCGCAACCCCCGCGCCACCATCGAGGAGGTGCGCGAGGTGGCCGGCGCGGAAGGCTCCCGCCAGGCGAACATGCTCACGCGCCAAATCAACTGGCTCTCCGACATCGGCTCCATCGCTCCCATGATCGGTCTGCTCGGCACCGTCATCGGCATGATGAAGACCTTCATGGAGATGGCTGCGGGCAACTTCGAAGGCGTCAAGCAGATGCAGATGGCGTCCGGTATTGCGGAAGCCATGATTACCACGGCGGGCGGTCTCGTGCTCGCCATCCCGAGCATGGCGGCCTATGTGTTTTTCCGTAGCCGCATCCAGAAGCGCATCACGGATATGGAAGTGGCGGTCACGCACATCCTCTCCGTCATCGCCGTGCAGATGGACCGCGAGAAGCGCCTGAGCAGCACCTACATGCGCGGCACCGCCCAAGAGGTGATGGATGACGACGACGACATGCCGCCGCCCACTCCGCAGTCCCGTGCGCTGTTTTCCTGATGCCCCGCTGAGATAAGCAAACGACCTTCGCTGCATGAAGTTCAAGACCAAACTTCCGGAACCCATCGGTTTCCAGCTCGCCCCGATGCTGGACATCGTGTTCCTGTTGCTCATCTTCTTCGTCGTGACGCAGAAGATTATCCTCAACGAACAGGACCTGAAGGTGAAGGTGCCCACCGCACCCAAGACGACGGAGGAAACCAGCCGCGCCATTGATGAAATCATCATCAACGCCCGCGAGGAAGACGGCGAGCTTATCATCACCATCGACCGCGAACGCTTCTCCCGCGAGGCTCTCTCCGCTATGTTGCAGCGCATGATTGCCGTCAATCCCAACCAGCCCGTGCGCATCCGCGGCGATGCGGAAATGAGCTGGCAGCGCATGGCGGATGTCATCTCCACCTGCTCGCAGGCCGGCGTGTGGAACGTCTCCTTCTCCAAGCAGATGCCGCAGGAGCAGAAATAAGCGCGGCACGGCCACGCGCGTTCACGGCGGCGAAACGTTTTTTCATTTTTTCAAGCACCTTTTTCTCCTCACCATGAAAGCCTTGACCTACCTGACCGCCCTTGCTGCGGTCGCCGGACCGCTCACGGCGCAGCAGCCCGCGGACAATCCTCTCGTCTCCAACCGAGAGGCGGACTCCTACGCCATTGCCGAGCAGCTCTACGTGCAGGCGCGCAACACGGCGGACCCCACGAACAAAGCCTCTGCCATGTACCGCGCGGCGGAGCTTTTCAAGAACTACAACAAGACCTATCCCAAGGCCGCCAACCGCGATAAGGCTCTCTATCTTCAGGCCGTCTGCCAGCAGGAGTGCGGGGATGCCTCTGCTGCTAACGCCACGCTCGGTGCGCTGGCCAACACCATGCATGGCGAATATGCGGCGGCAGCGGCCTACAAGCTTGCCACGCAGAGCGCCGATCGTCAATTGTGGGACAATGCCATCGGCTACTTCCGCATCGTCGGCAAGGAGACCAAGCGCGACGAGCTGCGCCACGATGCCCTTTACCGCCTCGCCCGCGCCTGTCAGCAGGTGGGCAAACGTGCGGATGCGGCCAAAGCCTATGAAGAACTCAACGTGTTGCGCGGGGTGAAGCCCTCCCTCGTGCAGGCCGCTCTTTTTGCCCGCGCTCAGATGAAGACGGAGGACGGCGCGGATTTGGAAGCCTACGAGCTCTTCGGCAACCTGCTCAAGCAAAACGGACTTGACCAACAGATGAAGGGAACGGCCACCCTGCAGGCCGCACGTCTTGCGGCCAAGCTCGGCAAGAATACGGAATCCCAGACCCTCTACAACCGCCTCGCCGCCATCCCCGGTATGGAGAAGTATGCGGGCGAAGCGCAGTTTGAGAGCATTTTGGCGCTCTACAACGACAAGAAGTATGTGGAGGTCGTCCGCGCCGTCTCCAAGACCAACATGTCGCTGGATGATCCCGTGAAGGAAGCTCGCCGTGCCCTCATTGTCGGGCAGTCCAACCTCGAAATCAAGCAGTACGAAGCCGCCGCCGAGTGGTTCCTCGCCGCTGAGAAGGCCCGCCCCGGTACCCCCATGGCAGCGGATGCGGGCTATCGTCGTCTCATCTGCGTGCAGCAGGTGCGCCGTACGGACTTCGTACCCGCGGCGGAGAAATACCTCGCTGCCTACGCTGCGGCGGGCAGCGCGACGGCGGGGCTGCCCTGCATCGACCTCGTGCGACTCATGTACGCCGACCGCCTCATGCTCGCGGATGCGGCGGGGGCTTCCCGTCAGTTCGAAGCCCTCAATATCGATCAGCTTCCCGAAGCCGTCCGCGCTGATGCGCTGTACAAGAAGGCGTGGTGCGCCTCCTCCTCCGGGCAGTATGACCCTGTGCCTTCGCTGGATGCCTTCATTTCGGGCTATGAGAAAGACAAGCGCTTGCCCGATGCCCTTGCCCTGCGCGGCACGGCGCTGGTGAAGCAGGGCAAGCTCGGCCCCGCTTTAGCGGACTTCGACCGCGTGATTAACGACTTCTCCGACAGCGAGGCGGCTGCCGCTGCGTGGCAGCGCGCCGCCCAGGCCTGCGCCCAGAGCGACCCCGCCAAGATGATTTCCTATTACGAAGGCCTCATCCGTTACTACGAAGCCCTTGTCAAACGCGGCGGCAAGGACAAGCCAGCCGCCATCGCGGAGGCTCATTACAACATCGCCTGCGCTCTGTACGACAAGGACCCCGCCGCTGCCGTGCCGCACTTCCGCGAGGCTCGCACCATGAATGCGGAGCAGTATGCCTCCCTCGTGGACCTGCGCTTGGTGCAGTGTTTCTTCAAGATGAAGGATGCGGAGAACCTGCGCCTCGCCCTGCAAACATTGGAGCAGAGCAACCCCGGCTCCTACGCCGCTCTGCCGCCCGCCATCCTGCGCTGGAGCGGCTGGAGCTGCTTCCAGTCCCATGATTACGCCGCCGCTGACAAGTACCTGACGGATGCTCTCGCTCGCGAACCCAAGGAAAAATACACCGCCGAGGACGGCAGCCAGCAGGAACGCCCGAGGGTGGAGCCCATCGTCTGGAAGACCATCGCCCGCGCTCGTCTGGAGCTGCAACATTATCAGGATGGTTTGCTGCCCTCGGAGTTCTATGTCTCCATGGAGACGCAGCCTTACCGCAAGGCGGAGGGTATGCGTGACCGCGCTCTGCTGCTCATCGGTCTCAAGCGAACCCGGGAAGCCCGCGAGCTTTGCGAAAAGGCCATTGCCATGGGTATTGACGGCCTCATGAAGAGCTCGCTCTTCGTCACGTTGGGAGATGCTTTCTATGCCGAGGGCAATTTCAGCGAAGCTGCCAAGTACTATGGTCGCACCGCCAACGTGGTGAGCGACCGCGAGCTGAAACCCGCCGCTCTCTACAAGATTGCCAAGGCTCTCCGCAAGTGTGAGAAAACGGGCGAAGCCGAGCAGTACGAGGAGAGTCTGCGCAACGAGTTCCCCGATTGGAAGCCCTCCCCCGCCATCCGTGCGCTCGTGGGTGAGTAAACGCCTTTTCGCCGCATCCCGCTATGTTCTACGCTCAGGGAGAAAACCGCCGCAAACGCTGGTATCGTCTGCTCACCATCGGGCAGAAGAAACTGCTCGCCCTTGCTATTCTGCTTGGGCTGGCGGCGGTGGCTTTTCTCGGCACGCTGGTGTTCTACACCGCGCGTGCCATGCAGTTCGACCTCAACGCCGTTGTCACGCAGCCGGGCAGCAGTACGCTCTACGATGCGAACAACTGTGTCATCGCCTCTCTCTCGGGGGAGGAAAACGCTCCTTTGCATTGGGAGGAGTTGCCCGAAAATCTGGTGAACGCCTTCGTGGCGCGCGAGGATGAAGCCTTTTTCGACCACAACGGCGTGGTGTTCAGCGCTGTGCTGCGCTCCGTGCTCCGCAATATGAGCTCACTGCGCTACGAGCAGGGCGCTTCCACCATCACCATGCAGCTCACCCGCAACGTGTTTGAGCTGCATGACAAGACGCTCGACCGCAAGCTGCTGGAGGCTCTGCTCGCTCAGCGTATTGAGCGTCAGTACGACAAGCACGTCATCCTCACACAGTACCTCAGCCGCATCTACTTCGGGCAGAACTGCGACGGCCTGCGTGCTGCCGCCCGCCGCTACTTCGGCAAGGAGGTGAAGCAGCTCGACCTCGTGGAATGTGCCACATTGGCGGGGCTGGTGCGCGGCCCCTCCATCTATAACCCCGAGCGCAGCATGGAGCGCGCCATGCGCGTGAAAGCAGAGACGCTTGACCGCATGGAGGCCTGCGGCTTCATCACCGCCGCGCAGTGTGCTGAGGCCAAGGCCGCCCCCATCGTGCTGCACCGACCGGATGGTGCGGAGTTCGGCGTGGCAACTTATCCCGGCATGTGGGCGCAGCGCGAGCTCGATGAGCTCACCGCCACCATCACAGGGGAACAGGCGACCACGGGTATCAGCGTCGTTTCCAACCTCGACCTCCCCATCCAGCAGCTGATCGAGCAGGCAAGCGAGCGCACCCTCACTGCCGTGGAATCCCCCGCGCGTTACCCCGAGACATGGGCGGCGCTGGCGGAGAGCGAAGAAGCCGCCGATGAGCAGCGCAAAGCCTTCATGAAGCTCCGCCGCCCGAAGGGTCTCAAGGTGCGCGGCGAGGACAACGATTTCAAGGATATCCTGCAGGCTTGTGTGCTGGTGGTGGACACCCGCCGCAGCACCAAGGGCAACGTGCTCGGCGTGTTGGCGGGGCGCAGCGCCGCAGATGGTATCGACCGCTGGAAGGAGTACCTGCAACCCGGCCGCGCCGCCGCGCCGCTGCTCTTCTGCTGTGCCTGCATGCCGGGGCAGGACGATCGCCACATCGTCGCCCGCGACACGGAGGTGACGGGGCGCAGCCTCGGCTATGAACCCGTGCGCTCCTTCTATGATTCGCTGAATCTGGAACGCTGCATGCTGCCCGACCGCGAACATGCGGACGACCTCTATAACGGGCACTTCAACATGCGCCGCATCGACTTGGCAAACCTCCTCTTCCGTCTCCAGAATCAGGGCCGCGGCTACCGCCTGAGCCTTGTCAACACTATCTGGAACCGCCACCGCAAGCCCATTTACCACTACGAGGCCGACAAGGCCCCCGAGTACATCCGCCGCGAATCCGCCGATGCGGTGTCGGGGCTGCCGCCCTTCATCGTGGCGGAGGGGCAGCCTGTCATCCTCAGCGAAATGCTGGCGGGGCACACGGGCTATTGGGTGATGATCCACCGCCCGAAGGCGGTCTGCGTCTTCGTGTGGATGGGGATGGACAATGCAGATGCCGCCATCGCTGCTGCGCCCGAGTGGCGTGCGCTGCTGCCCAAGGCTGCCATGAACCTTGCCCGCGAGGTCTTTGACGGCTCCCGCGCCATCCTGCGGGCCCGCCACGCGGAGGAACCCCAACCCGCCAAGAAGTGATGCCGGACTATTCTCCCTATCTCGAGGTCGCGGAACGCGCCGCACACAAGGCGGGTGCCTTCCTGAAAGCCGCCTTCCATGACTACAAGACCGTGGATGAAGCCCTCGCGCACGACATCAAGCTGCGCTTGGACAAAGAGACGCAGGCTCTTATCGCCGCCGATTTGCTGACGGCCTTTCCCGAGACCTCTTTGCTGGGCGAGGAAGGCAACGGCGGTGAGGCCGGGGCGTCCCTGCAATGGATAGTTGACCCGCTGGACGGCACTGTCAACTACTTCTATGGTATCCCGATTTTCTGCACGGCCATCGCCCTGCGAGCGGAGGGAAAACTTGTCCTCGGCGTGGTGTACGACCCCATGCAGGATGAATGCTACAGTGCGCTTGCGGGCGGCGTCGCCACCTGCAACGGCGCACCCATTTCCGTTTCCCCGCGCGAGCGCATGGCAGAGGCCGTCGTCTTCATCGGCCACGGCACGCACGACGGCTCCGGCGAGGCCGGCATTCGCCGTTTCGCACACATCTCCCGCCAAGTCCGCAAGATTCGCATCCTCGGCTCCGCAGCGCTCACGCTCTGCTACATCGCGGCGGGGCGTTTCGATGCCTATGTGGAGGCTCGCATCTCGCTTTGGGATTTCGCTGCCGCGCAGGTGATTCTGGAAGCCGCGGGCGGCGTGCTGGAGTTCTCCCCCGCCGATGACGCGGGCATCAAGGGCGCGGTCTGCGCGTGGAACGGCAAACTGCCCCTGCACGAAGCCCTTTGCATGGATTGAGCATGGAACGTGACCCCCACAATGTGCGTCGCTTGGCGTGGAAAGCTCTCCTCCGCTGGAACAAGGGCGGCATCTTCGCGGAGACGCTCGTTGCCCGCGCGGCGGCGGAGCACAAACTCGCGCCCGCAGACCGCGCACTCTTGCAAGCCCTCCTTTACGACACCCTGCGCAACCTCTCGTGGCTCGACCACCTGCGCAAAAGCTTGCGTCCCGCGCCGCTGGAGGATGATATCCGCGCACTTGTGCTGCTCGGGCTTTGCCAGCTCTTTGTGCTGCAACAGGCGGAACATGCCGCCGTGTCAGAGACCGTCAAGCTCGCTCCCGCCCGCGTGCGCGGCGTGGTGAACGGCATGCTCCGCAACGCCGTGCGCCGCAAAGATGAGTTCTTAGCAGAGCGCGACACTCTGCCGCCCGCCATCCGCTTTTCCACGCCGAGCTGGCTGGTGCGGCGTTGGTTGCAGCAGTTCGGGGAGGCGGACACGCTCGCCATGCTGGCTTGGAACACGCAAACCCCGCCGCTCTACGCCCGCCTGAACCCGCTGCATCCTGCGGAGGTGCCCGCTGCGTGGGAAGCTCTTGCGGAGGCACCCCTTTGGTACCGCGTGCACGGCGCACTGCCCACCGCCGCTCTGCAAGCGGGGCAGGTGTACATCGCCGACCCCTCCACCCGCCACAGCGTGCGGCTGCTCGCCCCGAAGGCGGGGGAGCGCGTGCTGGATGCCTGTGCCGCGCCCGGCGGCAAGTCCGCCGCCATCCTCGGTGCGTCGGCAGGGCGCGTCTCGCTCCTCTCCACGGATGCGGAACAGCACCGCCTCCCGATGCTGGAGGAAAATCTGCGCAGAGCAGGGGGGCAGGATGTGCGCGTGGCGCAGCATGATTGGAGCACGCCGTGCCCCGCAGCATGGCGCGGCGCCTTCGATGCCGTTCTGCTCGATGTGCCGTGCAGCAATTCGGGCGTGTTGCAACGCCGCGTGGATGCCCGCTGGCGTTTGCAGGAGGGCGAAATCGCCCGTCTCGCCGCGCTTCAGGCGCAGATTCTGGAGCAGGGCGCTGCTGCCGTGAAAGCGGGCGGTCGCCTCGTCTACTCCACCTGCTCCATCGACCGCGAGGAAGACCGCGATGTCGTGGACGCCTTCCTCGCCGCTCACCCTGACTTTGAGCTCATCGAGGATGTCCTCGTTCTCCCCCACCGCGCTGAAGCGGATGGCGCATATGCAGCGCTGTTGGTGCGGAAAGGGTGAGGGGACACTCGACCCGCGCCTCTGTCCTTGCTGTCGCAAGGGGACGCCGTTGGGAGGAAATTGAAAAGTGTGCGGCTACGCCGCAGGGTGACCGGTGGGATTCCCCCTTCGGGGCCACCCCCCTCGCCGCTGCTATCGCAGCGGTTCCCCCGCAGAAGTGTCTGCGGGACGAGGGGGTGACGCTCGTTCCTTGTCGGAGTGAATTCGAATTCCACCGGTTACTCTAAAAGCAAAAAGACCCGCCGTTGGGCGGGAATGAAAAGTGTGCGGCTGCGCCGCAGGGTGACCGGTGGGATTCCCCCTTCGGGGCCGCCCCCCTCGCCGCTGCTGTCGCAGCGGTACCCCCGCAGAAGTGTCTGCGGGGCGAGGGGGCTGGGACTGCCACCGGCAGTCCCAGCCCACGACAACCGGAACGGGGGCTACGCCCGTTCCTTGTCGGCGTGAATTCGAATCCCACTGGTCACCCAACAAAAAAGCCCGCTCAAAAGAGCGGGCTTTTTCAGGGTGACCAGTGGGATTCGAACCCACGACAACCGGAACCACAATCCGGGGCTCTACCGCTGAACTATGGTCACCAT
>CALBJX010000076.1 GCA_937893015.1 uncultured Verrucomicrobiales bacterium
GGCTGCTTGTCGAGGTTCTCGAGGTAGTCGAGACGGGCGATGCTCTTCTTGATGGTGGCCATGTTGGTGAGCATGCCGCCCAGCCAACGGAAATTGACGTAGTACTGACCGGTGGCCTCGGCGGCTTCCTTCACGGCTTCCTGAGCCTGGCGCTTGCAACCCACGAACAGAATCTTCTTGTTCTTGGCGGCCATGTCGGTGAGGAAAGCACCGGCCTTGTCGAGGCACTTCTCGGTTTCTTCGAGGTTGATGATGTGGATACCGTTACGCTGGGTAAGGATATACTTCTTCATGTTGGGGTGCCACTTGCGGGTCTGATGACCGAAGTGCACGCCGGCTTCCACCATCTTGGTGATGAGTTCGTTGACCATTGTATTATGTATGTGTTGTGCGTTTCTTATACCAGAGAACGCGGATTGTTGGAAGGTGCTGCGCTTTCGCCCCCAGCCCTCCGTTGTTGTTCATGCAGCATCAGCGGGGAGCGACAGGATACAGTGCAAACGGCGAATTGTCAATCAAAAACACGCGCCGAGCGCATTTTTATGCACTCGCCTTTTTGATGTTTCTGCGGCGGCTCAATGCCTTTGCGCGGTAGCTCGCAGTCTCTCCTGTGCCTGCATTTCCGCAAGAGAAAGATGCTCAGCCGCCGCTTGTTCCTGCCAGCATCGGCAGAACTTCAGATACTGTTCCGCCGGCATGTCGCGAACCGACAGATGCTGCGAAAAGACGCGGCGCACCGCGGCATTCTCTAGACTCAGAAAGAAATGCGGTGCCGCCCAATGCAGAGCCTGAGTGAATCCGTTTTTGTTTCTGAACAGGTTGTACAGCTCCGCGAAGTGCTCTTCCTCCTGCTCACCCGCAGCCAGCGCAAGAGCACATTCCAACAAATCCCACCAGCGTTCGGTCGGTACAAGTTCCCCATCGGGACCTTTATGGTTGAAAAACTTGCGCTGCTCCTTGCTCACTTTCACAGCCTTATCCCACGATTCCTCATCCGGAAGGTCCGCCTCCGTCATCTCCAAATAAGGAAGGAAATAGACCATCATCTTGTGAGCTCTTTCGTAAGTGAAGGCCCTGCCGAGTCGATGCGTAAACATGAGAGCGAGGATGGAGAAGGGGTCCACGGATTGCTCTTCAAGAATGTGTCGTCCGTTCGGCTCCGGCACACTCATAAATTGAGTTTGCGCATCGGCTGTCAGCCTCTCAATGAAAGGGGTGTTGTGGCGTTGTTTGTTCAGGCAGAGGGCAACGGCCTGACAAAAATCAAAGGAATTCATGCTCATACTATACAAAAATATATGAAAAAGTCAAGAAAAATCATCTTGTGTATTCGACATTGTGTATTCGATAAATGGCGAATGCTTCAATGAATGGAGCGGGTGTCGTTGGGGGGGGACATAAAAATGGTCTGACCATCGGTCAGACCATTTTTTCGGCGCTGAAGGCGCACGTTTTTTTAATTTGTTATTCCCTCAATTGTGCTTCTTCGGCAACAGGAAGAAGGTGAGGCCGCAGAGCACCATGAGCACGCCCGCCAGACACAGCGGCACGCCGAGCTCGATGTTCATGTCCTTGAGCATGCCGCCCAGCCAGCTGATGAGCGCACCCGCACCCACGGAGGTGAGGTTGAGCATGCCGTAACCCGTGGCGGCGAAACGCTCGTCAATATGGGAGCGCAGCACGGGCATGAGCGTGGCATCCAGAGAGCCCTGGGCCACACCCTGCATGGAGACGAGAGCCACCGTGAGCCCCAGACCGAGGATGGCGGGGTCGGTCATACCCAGTGCCATGGCCACAATCACGCAGGGACCCGCCAACATGAAGCAGATGCCGGGCACATAGGCGCGGCTGTTGGGGTTCTGGGTGCGCAGGAACCAGAAGTCCGCCACGGCGGCTGCGGCCAGCACGGCCACATACTTCGCCATGTTGATCCAGAAGGTCGCCATGGGACCGGCCTCGCCTTCGGACACGCCGAACATATCCTGGAGCAGACGGGGATACCAGCCCATGAGGAACCAGTTGGCAAAGCCCGCGAAGCAGTACATGATGAGCAGCAGCGGGAAGGCACGGGAGGAGAAGAAGCTCTTCAGCACATCGCCGATACCGAACTCGGGAGCCTTCTCGGCGGGCTTCTCCTCGGTCTCCGCAGCGGCTTCCGTTGTCTCCGCAGCCACGGCGGGCTTGGGGTCGTGCAGGAAGAGAATCACGATGAGCGCATACGCCACGCCGATGAAGCCGAAGCTCTCGAACGTAAGGCGCCAGCCCAGCGCATAGGGGGATTCGGACGCGAGGATGGCACCGCAGCCCGCAAGCATCTGCCCCGCGTAGATACCGCTCATGTGGATACCCGTGGCAAGGGAGCGGGTGCTGCCGCGGTGGTAATCGGTGATGAGCGCCAGAGCGGCGGGGATGTAGAAAGCCTCGGAAATGCCCATGGCACCGCGCCAGAAGATGAGCTCTTCGTAACTCTCGGCCTTACCCGTCATCCACGTCACCACGGACCACACCACCAGCGAGCAGAGAATGATGAACTTGCGGCTGAAGCGGTCGGCCATGTAACCGCCCACGGGGCTGAGCGCGGCGTACACGATGAGGAAGGCGGAGGTCACCGTGCCGAACTGCGCCTGCGTCATGGTGATGCCGCCCTCACCCTCGGTGATGGAGGCGTTGAGCACGGCGAGCAGCTGGCGGTCGAAGTAGTTGAGCATCACCACCACCCACAGCACGGCCACGGCAATCCACGCCCACTTGCCGGGCGCGGTGACGGGGGCTTTCGGGGAGGCGGGCTTGGCTTTCACGCCCTGCTTGAGCGCCACCACGATGATGGCCGCCACCACGGCGAGCGAGGCCCACAGGGTGTAGGGAGACGCTGCCGCACAGGCATGGATAACGGGAGCGAGAACGGCGTTGAGCGCCTCGGTAATCGGACTTGTTTCCATAATGTTTCTAGAGTTAGGTTATTGTTTTCGTAAGAGGATTAGTGCAGAGGTCTCTCGGGGACGTGAATCTCGCCGCCGTTGGCATCCTGTTCCTCGTTGAGGCGCACGGCGCTGATGAGGGGGGTGCGCACGCGGGGACGGAGCTCACCCGAGATGGTGTAGATGGTGTTGCCGATGAGAACGCAGGGAGCCGTCGCCACGCCGACGGTGTTTTCACCCTCCTTGCTCCAGAAACCGCCTTCGGGGTTGAAGGCGTAGACGGCGCGGTTCTGCCCGGGGTGCGTGGCGGGAGGGGTGCCCGCCAGCGTGGCGCGGTAGAAGTTACCGGGGTCGCCGCCCACGACGTAGAGTTTGCCCGCGAAGGAGGGCAGGGGGGTGGCCATGCCGACGATGGTTTCCGGCATGTCGGCGGCGGTGCTCCAGCTGTCCGCGGCGGGGTCGTACACCAGCGTGCTCGCCAGATAGGTACGCTCGGCCTTGCCTGCGGCATCGGGGTGCAGGCTGCAGCCGCCCGCCACGTATATCTTGCCCTTCACCACGCCCGCAGCTGCGAGCATGCGGCCGTCATCCGGCATGGGGGCGAGCTCGCGCCATGCGTTGTTCTCGAACACGAAGCAGCGCTTGAGTGCTGTGACGGAATCTGCGGCCTCCTGCCCGCCGAAGACGTACAGCTTGCCATCCATCTCCACGAAAGCGGGGTAGGCCACGGGGATGGGCAGGTCAGCGAGCTCCTTCACCTTGAACTTGTTGCGGTAGTAGCGCACCATGATGGCCTTGTTCAGATGGCCGTCGGCGTTACAGCCGCCCGCAATCATCATGCCCTTGTCCGTGGAGGCGCAGGCAGCGTAGCCCACGGGGTAGGGCAGCTTGCCGATGCGCGTCACGCCGCCCAGCGTGGGGCTGAGCACGTCCACCTCGTCATGGAACACCTTGGGCCCCTGCACATTGGCGGAGGGTTTATCTCCGGGGAAGTTCGCGCCGCCCGCCATGATGATTTGCGAACCGCCGTACTCCATGGGCATCTCGGCGGCGACCATGCCGGCGCAGCCGAGCGGGTCGAGCACCTTGTGGCAGTTGGCCGTCAGCACCGTTTCCACGGGCGGCAGCATGTCGACCTCGTCCTCATCGACAATCACGGCCGAGAGAGGCAGGGCGCACAGCAAAGGAATCAGAGGGAGGAGTTTTTTCATCGAGAAGTCTGAAGGGTGGGAATCGCGGTTGGGGGTGGGTTAATGCATTTTGGCGGCCCAGACCTCGTTGGAGCGTTTGCCGGGGCGCTGCTCGCCGTTCACGATGACGGCAAGACCGTTCCATTCCGCGCAGGGCAGCACGGCGCGTGCCGCGGCGATGGTGCCCGCATCCGACCACGCGTCGCGGGCGGGGGAGTAGCAGAGGCTCTGGTTGTGGAAGCCGGGGTGGTTGGCGGGCGTAAAGCCTTTCACGGTGGCGTCATCGCCGCCCAGCAGGTAGATGTGGCCGTTGATGACGGGGCAGGGCGTGGGAGCCGCGCCGCAGAAGTGCGGCAGGTGGCTCAGGCGGCGCCAACCGCCGGAAATGCTGTAGCTCCAAGCCTCGGTGAGCATCTCGCGCACCATCTTGCCGTTCTCGCCGGGGATGATGCCGATGCCGCCGAGCACGTAAATCGTGTGGCCGATGACGGCCATCTGGTGCAGGAAACGACCGCGGGCGGGGAGGGTATCGCCCTCTGTCCACGTGTCCGTTTGCGGGTCGTATACCCACATGCGGCTCTCGGCATCCTGCTCGCCGGGGGCAACGCTGCCGCCCGTCACATACACCTTGCCGCCCATCACGACGGCGGCGTGGCCCGTAAGCGTGGTCGGCAGGGGGGCGAGCGTCTTGCAGGTGATGTCGCCGTTTTCGTAGGTGAGAAGATAGCAATCCGCGAGCGCACCGCCCGCGTTGGAGCCGCCGATGAGCATCATGCCCTGCGGCAGGGAAGCCGTGGCACCATAGCCCAGAGGCTTGGGCAGCGGGGTGGCGTCCTGCCAGCCGATGCCGCCTTTCTCCATCACGAAGATGCGGTCCGTCCAGCGCTTGGGCCCTCCCTCCCACAGGGGCTTTTCAGGGAAATTGGCACCGCCGCAGACCACGAGTGCGCCGTTCGTTACGCCTGCGAACATGCCCGCCCAGCCCTCGGCATCAGGCAAATCCGCGAGCTTCTTCCAATCCAGAGAAAATTCCGTTTCTTGCATTGCATCATCCTAGCACAAGCAACTTGCGGAAACAAGGGGATTTTTGGGAGAGAAAATAAAAAAATGAAAGTTTGCGGGGGTGGCGGGGCGGCGTCCGAAGTTCCCATGATGGAGAAGGCGGAAGCGGGCGGAACCCCGAACTCAGGGCATCGCACATTCAGTGCAGTCTTGCGCACACGGCGCAGGTGGGTTTGCAGCCGCGGGCAGGGCAGTGTAGGCGGCCCCAGAGCACCATGCGTAGGTGCAGCCGGCCCCAGCTTGTCTGCGGGTAGAGCTTTTTGAGATCGGCCTCCACTTTTTCCACGGTCGTGCCGCGGGAGAGCCCCCAACGGTGCGCCAGGCGGAAGATGTGCGTATCCACGGGGAAGGCGGGATAGCCGAAGGCTTGGTTCATGACGACGCTTGCTGTCTTGTGCCCCACGCCGGGCAATGCTTCCAGTTCCGCGAAGGTGCAAGGAACAGCTCCGCCGTGGCGCTCGCAGAGCAGCTGCGCCATCTCGACAAGCCGTTTGGCCTTGCTTTCATAGAAACCGCAGGAGTGGATGAGGCGTCCGACGTCCTGCCAATCCGCCGCAGCCATAGCAGGTGCATCGGGATAGGCGGCAAAGAGCGCAGGCGTGACGATGTTCACGCGGGCATCCGTGCACTGGGCGGAGAGCATGACCGCCACCAGCAGGGTGAACGGGTCGCTGTGGTGCAGCGGCACCTCGGGGGTCGGGATGCCGCGCTCCAGCTCTTCGGCGACGATGAGCGCTTTTTCGGCGCGTCTCATGGCGGCGCGTTTGTGTTTAGCGGCGCTCGGCGTTGCTCAGCGGGCCGAGCACGGCATCAGCCTCCTGCTTGGTGGTGCTGCTCCAGGATTTCACGCGTTCGCTGCTGCCGGAGGGGGCAACAACAGTGCGGTTGGAGGGCGGCACGGGGGGCATGGAGGAGAAGCAGGAGGAAAGAAGGATGCTGCTCAGGGCGGCGGTGCAGAGGAGTGCTTTCATGTCGGAAACGAGGTGTTGTAGGTGAGATGCTCGCAAGGAGATTTTTGTTGTAAAAAACCGCCTGTCGGCATGCGACAGGCGGTGGGGAAAATGTCAAGCCGGTAGCGGCTCGGCCTGTGCAATCCGCATCAGTTGCCGAGGGGCTTCAGGCGGAACACGCGGTCACCCACGGCAGGACGGAGGCCGGCGGGAAGAGCATCCACATCGAACTCAGCCGTGATCTGACCATCCTTGATGCTGGTGATACGAAGAACGGTGATGACCGTGCTGCCGCGCTTCACCAGCAGGGGCTCGTCCTTCACGAGACCGCTGTCGGCACCCACGTGGAAGATGACGTATTTCCAGCTGGCGTCGGCCGCTTCGATGGAGAACTCCTGACCATTCTTCGTGTACTCGCGGAAGAAACGATCGTTGATTTCGTTGAGGCGGGCAAGCTCGGCCTTCTGCTTCTTGAGCTCGGCTTCGGTGGCGGTCAATTCATCGCCCACCTTAGTGAGGGATTTTTGGAGGGTTTCGGCCTCTTCTCCTTGCGCTTTGTAGATTTCGCCCAGTTTTTCAACGGCGCTGTCGTAATCCGGCGTCTCATCGCTGCACATGTCGATGACGGAGAGGAGGTCGGCATTGCCGTTGGCCTGCTGCTTGGAATCAGCCACCCAGCTGCCGACGCTCTTGTCTTCCTTCTGCTTGGCAAGCTCGGCTTCGAGGCTGGTGCGCTCGGCTTCCTTGGCCTTCAAAGCGTCCTGAGCCAGATCGCACTTGGACTTCTGGTCACCCACTTCCACGCGGGCGGCTTCCGTGCCGTTGACGGCCGTGGCGCGCTCGCCGGCCACCTTGGCGGCCGTGGCCTGGAGCTCGTTGTTGAGGGCGCGAAGACCCGTGGCGGAAGCGTTGTCAATCTGTGAACCGCCGCCGTGCGTGTAGGTCACGATGGTCATCGCCTTCTGCTGCTGACCGGAGACGTACACCAGTGCGCCGCCCGCCACCAGAACGAGGAGAGAAATGGCAAGTTGAGAGAGTTTCATGTCGAAAAATCTTTCTTGTGGTTAGTGTTGTGAAATCTTACTTGTTGTCGCGGACGGCGCTCACTTTGTCGCCGACTTGCACGCGGTCACCGGGGCGCATGGTGCTGTACACCACCTCGCAGCTGGCGCGGTTGCTTTCCACCAGTGTGACGGTGAGTTCGCAAATCTTCTTGTCGCCGCGGCGAACAGCCAGACGGGAACCGCTGATGATGCCCTTGTCGATACCGGCGTCAAGAATCACGAAGTCCCAGTTGGGATCGGCGGTCAGCACGGTGCAGGCAAGTTCGGGGGGGGAGAGACGGGCCATGCGGTCGGAGCTGAGCTTCTTGGCGGCGGCGATGAGGTCGTTCGTGGTGGCAATCTCGGTCTTGAGACCGGCAATCTGTGCCTGCTTGGCGGAAATCTGCGATTCCACACCTTCGTTTGCTGTGTTGGCTTCGGCGAGCTTGGTGATGACCGCTACGCGGAAATCGTCATCATCGGAAACATCTGTGCTGTCCATTTCCACGGCAGCCATGGCGCCGTCGCGGAACTTGTTGAAGGATTCGCTGGCAAGCTTGGAGGCGGCCTTGATGGCTTCAATCTGCGCGGTCAGGCTGGTGCATTCCTGCTCCACCGCAGCGGTCTCGGCCACAGCTTCCTCTGTCTTGCTCTTGTAGGTCTCGGCCTGGGTGCGGAAGTGCTCCGTGCGGAGCTCGGCGTACTTCTTGATGGCCTTGTCGGACTCAATTTCGCGGGATTTCTGAACGGCGGCAGAGAATTGGCTCTGGAAGGCGGCGACTTCACCATCGGGGGAAGTGAGCGCAGAGTTGTTCTGGCTGAAGAAGAAAGATGCCCCCAGGAAGAGTGCAACGGCGGCGATAATGCTGTATTTCCACATAGCGGTAAGAGAATTTGCAGATGTTCACTAATATATCTATACCAGTTTGCAAGGGTTGGCAATCAAAAAAAAGAAATTTCGACAAAAAAATCGTGTAAAGCGGGGGCGCGGGGGAGGGCGGGGGAGGGTTTTGTCTGTTTTTGCTGCGTTTGCTCCCGTTTTTTTCGCCTTGTTCGCGGCAGACTTCGTTCTTGGATATCGCGCACGCGTGTGCTATGATACGGGGCGTGATGACTCCTTCCCCCGATTTTTCCGCGGATCCTTTGCGGGTGCTCTTCGTGTGTCTCGGCAACATCTGCCGCTCCCCGGCGGCGGAGATTCTCTTCAACGCCGCGCTGAAACGCGAGGGCTTGGCGGAGCGTGTGTATGCGGATTCCTGCGGCATGGGCGGCTGGCACATCGGCCAAAAGCCCGATCGCCGCATGCTCGCCGCGCTGCAACGCCACGGCTATTCATGGGGCGGTCATACGGCGCGTCAGTTCTCCCGCGCCGATTTCGGCAACTTTGACCTCATCATCCCGCAGGATGACTCCAACCGCGAGGATATTTTATCACTCGCGCGCACGCAAGAGGAGAAAGAGAAAGTGATTCCCATGTCTCACTGGTTCCCCGCGGGCTGGTCCTTCACGGAAGTTCCCGACCCCTACTGGGACGGCGACCGCGGGTTCGACACCGTTGTCGAGCTGCTGGAGGCCGCGTGTACGTGTTTGGCGGAAGAAATTGCCGCCCGGGCGGCAAGGTAAGAAAAAGACGAGAAAAATCTTGCAACGCGCGACAGAGGGCGTACAATGAGAGCATGATGAAAGCATCATTTTTCTTGTCCCTTGCTGCAGTGGCGGCGTTGCTGCCCGCCTGCACCACCACCAGCGGCGCGGTGGGCGCGGAGTCCGTCGCAGAAATGTTGACCGCGCCGAAGATGGCGGTGACCGCCACGAGCCCCGGTTGGTTGCTGGACGACAAGGATATCCACCCCCTGACCGCGGCGCAAGTGGTGCGCGTGAAGGAAATTTTACGCGCGGGGGAGTTGAGAGAGGTGTCCGAAAAATATTACCGCGATGCGTCCGCAGGCAACCGCGGCGACAGCACGGATGCGCTCTTCTACCTCTACGCCAGCAATGCGCAATGTCTCGGCGGGCGTGTGTTGGAGGAGCGCGTGTTGATGGATGATTTCAACCTCAGCGAGGAGGCGGAGAAGGAGCTCTTCACCCTGCTTCATCCGCAGCTCAAAAAGCTGCTGCCCTCCGTCCGATGAGCACGGCGGCACAGGCGGCGCTCCCTCCGTGGGCGGAGCTGGACGCGGCGGAGAACGAGCTGCGCACGATGGCGCCTGATGTGCGCGGTGCGGTGCATCCCCTCGCCACGATCCTGGACGGCGCCGTCTTGCAACTGGGCGAAAACTCCCGCATTCTTCCCGGCACGGTAATCGAGGGGCATGTCCGCATCGGCAACAACTGCAAAATCGGCCCCAACGCCTACCTGCGCGGCTTCGTGAGCGTGGGGGACGGCTGTGTGGTCGGCAACGCGGTGGAGCTCAAAAATGTGAAAATGGGCAACGACGTGTTCATCGCGCATCTCACCTATATCGGCGATTCCGTGTTGCGGGATGACATCAACGTGGGAGGCGGCTGCATTTTCTCCAATTTCCGCCACGACGCGGGCGAAATCCGCATGCCCTGGGATGGTGAGCTGCGCCGCACGGGCCGCAATAAGCTCGGTTGCTGCATCGGCTCGCATGTGCGCATCGGCTGCAAATGCGTGATTCTCCCCGGCCGCGTCCTGTCCGAGGGGACATGGACAGAGCCCGGCAGCGTCATCCGCTGAAAAACGCATCTGACACTCTTTTTTTGCAAAATTCTTCATTTTAGTCTTGCCTCTCTCGCCGTTCTGTGCTTAAATGCTCCCGCACCAATCCAAATGCGCACGTGGCGGAATTGGTAGACGCGCTAGTTTCAGGTTCTAGTGGGTAACTCCGTGATGGTTCGAGTCCATTCGTGCGTATGAAATGCGAAAACCCCTTGTCCTGCCGGATGAGGGGTTTTTCTTTGGTGTTAAGTGACTTATAGCCGCGGCACCCCGTGTGTCCGGCACCCCCTTTTCACGCCCTTTTCGGGGAGTTTGACTGCGGATTGACGGCTCCTTGACTGCAAGTGCTGCGTGTCGAGGCGCCCTTTTCCGTCACCCGCCGCAGATACGGGCACACTTTTTTGCGGGCGAAGTTGTAAGGTGCTGATAATACAGCATCGAGCTTGTAAAAATTGTTATGGGTTCAAGTCATATTTTTTGCAGTAAGGGGTTAAAAAGCCCATTTTTGGGGGGCTGAGAGGGGGTGTTTTGGCGTTGTTTGGGGCATCCTTCTAGGGGTGCTTTCAGCGGCTTTGACTGCAAATTTGACTGCAAATCCCCGTTTGGGCGACTTGTTATCGCCTCCGACACCGCGAATCGTTGCACCAATGAGGGGGCGGCGATAGAGATGTTAGGCGAGGTTGAAGCCGCCGCCACGAGGACTGACAGCGGCCGGCACCGACCTTGGCAAGGAGGGGGCCGATGTCGGCAGCGGGGTCGTCGGCTCATTAGAGACCGCCACGACAGAGCTGCTGTGCCCTATGAGTCAAGTCGTGCGTATTTCCGGCGGGGCGTTTGCAAGGGCAAACGCCCTGCTTTTTCTTGTATGGCTGCGCAGTGAAGTGTGCGGGATGATTCGGTTATTATTCAGACGTTTGCTCACATCGGAAAGAAGATTTCATCTGTTTCAATAGCCACCTTTTTGCTTTCGGTCAGATTGCTATCCGTTAGCATGAGGAGTGGGATTCAGGAGGTTTAAATGCAAGGAGATAAGCAGGCTTAGGTCACATTTTTTTGCTTTTTGTGTATTATTCTCTTGCCAAATCGTTAGTGTTGCGCTATAGAATAGTCAATTCCATTTTTCTTTGTTGATATGGCTAAGACTCATCATTCCTACACCGCAGACGAAAAGACGAAGATTATTCTCGAAATTCTGAGCCGCAAGACGACGATTCAGAAGATTGCCAAGGAGAAGAACGTTGCTCCCACTCTTGTCTCCTTGTGGAAGAGACAGGCGGAGGATGCTATCATTGCCCGCTTCCAGCCCCAGCCCCGCGGTCGCCGCAAGTCCGCGACCCCCAAGGTGGCAGAGCCCAAGGCCGCTGCCCGTGAGATGAAGGCCGAGCTCCGCAAGGCCCGCGCCAAGGCTACCCGCACCGAGACGGCTCTCAAAAATGCCAAGGCACGTATTTCTGAGCTTGAAAGCGGCGTGAATGCGCTTGCGGAAGCCATGGGGTGCAAGCTCCGCAAAGTTGCCAAGAAGGGCAAGAAATAAGAATGCCGATTTTTACATTGTGAAATTCTGCGCCTGACGGCGCGTGAAGGGAAAAAGGCCCGGCGTTTCGTCGGGCCTTTTTTTCTTCCTGTTTCTCAACTGCGGGGCGGGCAGTTGTTGTCTCCATGGTGAAAGGAGTTTTTCACCATGGATAAACGACATTGCAAAATGATGGCGGTGTGCGGTGTTTGCACACTGGGATTCGGCGTGGGAACGGCGATGGCGCTGGGGCTTCTCTGCTCCTGCTGCCTGATGCGGCGCATGATGCGCTGCATGGCCTGCACCAAAGATGTTGCCAGCTGCGGGTTGGATTCCCCCGCCTGCACGGGTGGTGACGAGAAGCCTTAACCCGCTCTTCCTTCGTCTCACGCTTTCGTCTTTTTGAGAAAGACGAAAGCGTTTTTTTGTTTGCTCTGCTCCTCTGTGTTTGCTAGAGTGTCAGCATGAGAATTCCTCGATACTGGGTGCGGGAGACGCGCGAGCTGCCGCAGGGCGGCGTGATGCGGCTCCACGGCACCTCGCAGCTGTCCATGAGCGACGCGGGACGCCGTTTAGAGAAGCGGGCCGCCCTGCGGCTGGACTTTGCTGCGGGCAAGATGAGCGTGGCGGAGCTTCGCGCCGCGTTGCGCCGCTTAGACGGGCAGGATGAGGCCGCAGAGGGCTATGCGGCGGATATCTGCGAGCTTATCGAGCAAGAGCTGGATGAGAACAACATCGTGACGCGCAACCGCTACGGCGCACTGGTGCTCAACTCCACCGATCTGTGCTTTGCGGATGTGGACTATGTATCGGGCGGTTTCTTTAACGCACTCGCACGCCTCTTCGGCGGCGGCAGGAGCGACGAGGAAATCCTCATCGAACGCATCCGCTCCCTTTGTGCGGCGGAAGACTCCCTCGGCGTGCGCCTGTACCGCACGGCGGCGGGGTTTCGGCTCGTTTTGGCAGGTCGGGGCGTTTCGCTCGGCTCGCCCTGCTTGGAAAACCTCTTCCGCACGCTGGATACAGACCCTCTCTATCGCAAGCTTTGTGAACGCCAGGGGTGCTTCCGCGCACGGCTCACGCCGAAGCCCTCCCGCGTGGGCCTGAAAGCCGCGCCGACCTGCATGGATTCCTCCACCGCAGCGGAAACGCTTGCCGGCTGGGTGCCCGCCTACGAGACCGCTTGCAAACCCTACGCCGTCTGCCGCTTGGCGGACTGCTTCGGCCGCCCCATCTCTCACCCCGCGCTCACGCTGCACGATGAGCTGACAGGCGCCCTGCAAATCGACAGCCGCCTGGCGTAAGCCCGACAAATAGGGATTTGTACATTGTACTTACAAACATTCATTTGTCGCTCTCCCTGCCATCATCTCATCCACCCTTGCATGAGGAAGAGCTGCTCGCACACCTTCTCGGGCTCGCCCTTGTTCGGCACAAACCAAACCTCCCAGCGGCTGCCGTAATACTGCCCCCAGTCGCCCGTGAAGACCATGAAATGCGTCTTGGACCACGCGCGGGCAGCGTCGAGCTTCCTCACGCGCTGCCGTGAGTCCTGCGCTTGCGTGAGATTGATGTCGCGGGCTTCGCTGTCGAGACTCAGCTCCTCCCCTGTGTTGTACTCGTAGGCACGGATTTCGTAGTGCCCGTCCGTGCGGGCCTCCTTCGGCGGCAGGAGCGTGAGGTCGTAAATGCCGGGCTGGAAGCCTTGGCGCAGGTGCAGATGCGGGGGCGAGGGCAGGGGGAGCATCGCATCAAGCGTTTCGCGGGTGGGGCGTTCCGCCAACTCGGCGAATGCGGCATCCAACTGCTGCAGGGTGTACCCCTCCAGCCGTTCATCGCTTTCCGCCAGCTCCTGCTCTCTGTCCATGACGCAGCGTGTGGCCATCCGCAGCTGCCAGCCCTTGCCGAGCTCCATCGTGGTCAGCTGCCGTTCCTTGTAGCCCCATAATTCCGACGGGGTAGAGGCATCCTCCGCCGGTGTCAGGTACGCGAGACATCTGTACCATGCGTCTTGCGGGCCGTGCGGGTCGTCTTCTTCCTTCTTCATCAGCTCTCGGTTGTGGAGTAGCTCAGCCCGCTGCCACAGCTCGCGCAGCAGCTCGGGGTGTTCCTGCGCCAGCAGAGCAAGATGCGGCGTTTGCTTCGGGAAATCGCCGTCGGGCAGGGGATGTACATCTCGGGCGTGGCTATTGTCGTTCTTCCCCGCCAAACGCTTCACGATGTCGGGGGCGCTTTCCTCCACCCAGAAATTCTCCGGCACGTCAAACGCAACTCCTTCGGGCACGGTCCAGTCATCCGCCGCGTGGTCGTTGTTTTGGAACATCAATGCCAACGCACAGCAGGCGAAAATCACGCACGCAGCCCCGCCGCAGAGCACCGACCACAGGAGCCGCAGCCCGCGGCTGCCCCATGTCTGTTTCAGAAAACAACTGCCGATGAACCACAGTCCCATCAGGGGAAAGGCGAGTACCGCCGCAAGGCTGCTCATCCCCAGCACCCAAGAGCCGAGGAGGGATGTGCGCGGCCCTCCGCAGAATATCAGCACCGGGAGGATAAGCTGCCCCACCATCGCCAAACAGAGTACGGGCACCAACCATGTGCTGCGGAAACACCTCGTCACCCTCTGCCAAATACGCGCGAAAACGGACTTCATACCCCTGTAAGATAGCAGGGAAGTCTTTTTCGTTCAACCTTTTTCACCTTTTTCGATAGGTGCTGCCCGGCAACATGCCGAAATGTGACGACGCGTACGCAAAAGGCTTGACTCGGGGAACGTTGTTGTTATGATGGCGGCGTACCCTTTCATCTACCCTATACCTCATGGACAAACAATCTGAATTTATCCTGCTATCCGAGCCGGAATGCGGCTGGTCGACGTTCTCGTTCCCCGATGGGAAAAAGAGCTATGAGCTCAGCTATCTCACGGACATTGCCGTGGAATGGCTGGATAACGCTCTCTACGGCTTGGAACATCTGACTCCCTTTTGCGTGCACGCCTACCTGGAGCCGGGGCGCCTGTTGTGTATGGTCAGTTTTTGGCATTGCCATCTGGCTGTTGAGAGCGAAGACCGGGAACCGGAAGATGCCGACGACATCATCCGGTCCCTTTCGAACACCGATATGCTGACCTTCTGCACCTATCTCCGCGACAGCATTCAGGCCCACCTTGACTCTTGGCTGAAGTGGGATGCCTGTGAATGGGCGGACATGACGGAAGAAGAACGCGAGGAGCGCAGGCAGAATCTCGACCGCCGACTGAAGCGACTGTCAACCCTGCTAGAGTCCCAAGCCGAGCACTTCGGCAAGGGCCGCTGCTTCTACTAAGCACTCGGGGCACCATCCGTCCGACAAATCCCTATTTGTCGCTGCTTTCCCAATCCAGCGGACAGACTTCGCCGTGGCGTTCCCAGTGTTGCAGGGCATCCACCATGCGAAGGGCTTCTTTCACGGAGCGACCGAGGGGCATATCATTCACCACCATGTGGCGGATGATGCCGCCCTTGTCCAAGAGAAACAGCCCGCGGTACGCCACGCGTTCCCCGATATAGCGGCAAAAGCCCTCTTCATCGCAGACCTTTTCGCCTGCCAGCACATCAAAGAGCTCGGCAATCTCCTTGTTGATGTCAGAAATCAGCGGATAGGTCACACCCTCAATGCCGCCCTTGTCCTGTGGCATATGCACCCATGCCCAGTGGCTGAACTCCGAATCCGTGGAGCAGGCGACCACCGCCGTCTCCCGTGCCTCAAACTCGGGCAGCGCTTTTTGGAATCCCCACAGCTCGGTGGGGCAGACAAGAGTAAAATCCTTGGGGTAAAAGAAGAGCAGCACATACTGCTTCCCTTTGTAGCGGGAGAGCGTAAAGCCTTCTTCGATGCCGCCGTTTACCACGGCGGTCGCCTTAAAATACGGAGCTGATTTTCCTACAAGCATGGTTCATTCAAGAGGGTTGTTTTTGCACCGCCCGCAGAGCGGTGCAGGGGTATCCTAGCACACTCCTCCGCTCGCGTGCAACATACGTTAGCTCGCCGTTCCCGAACAGTCAACTGTGCGCAAATGTTGCCGCTCTCTTACGGTTGACCCCAGAAATCTGCGGCGGCTTGGCGGCTCACGGGGGAAACATAGCGTGTGCGGAGCAGGGCACTGTCGCGGTGCCCCATTTCCCATTGGAGCTCGGATAAATTGCGGAAGTGCGCGGCATGGTAAGCGGCGAAGCTGTGGCGGCAGACATCCGGCACCCAGTGCGTGAATCCCGCCGCGCGCCGCAGCTCCCGCCATCGCTGTTGCCAGTTCTTCGGGATGAGGAGCGGCGCGCCGCGCAAACGCTGCCGGCAACGCAACGGCACCATGCGCCCGCCGCCTGTCTTGCTGGTGGTCGGTCGCACCAGCACCTGTCCCTCGGCTAAGTCAATGTCTTGCGGGCGCAAGCGGCTTACCTCCGTGGGGCGGATGCCGCAGTAGAGCAGCAGGTGCAGTGAGAGGCGCATATCGCGGAATCCCTCCCGCTCCGCTGTCTGTTCCAAGCGCGCAATTTCCTTAGCGTTCAAGGGAGCAATGGGCTTTTCCGTGATGCTCGGCACGGCTACCTTGGCGACAGGGTTTGTCTCGCTCCAGCCCTCCCGCACCGCGCAGGTAAATACCCCGCTGAGCGCAGCGCGCGCTTTTTTATACTGCGCCGTGCTGTTCGGGAAAGCCTGTTTCAGATAGCGCGTACACTCCGCCGCCGTGATGCTGCGCACCCGCCGCTCCGCTAATCCCTTGTTCTTATCCATCAGTCGCTTGCAGAGATAGCGGAAGTCGATGATGGTGCGCGGTCTCCGCCCCTGCCGCGCAGCCAACGCCGCTTCTACCGCCTTGCGGAAGGTGACAGTCTTTTCCTGCAGCCGCAGCTGCTCCTGCCCTAGCTGCAAGCATTGCCGCGCCCTCTTCGCCCTCCCTCGCCCTGTCGCTAATGCTTCTTTCGCTACCAGCGCCGCCTCCAGCACATCTATCCCCGTGCTCCTCAACACCGCCAGCGCGGCGCGTTCTTGTTCTGCAATTTCTTCATTCATCGTGAGTTTTCGGAAAACGTAT
>CALBJX010000077.1 GCA_937893015.1 uncultured Verrucomicrobiales bacterium
CTTCGTACATCGTACATCGTACTTCGTACATTCAGTTCGACAAATCGCTCATTTGCCAAGCTGCCTTTGCACGTCCTGCGCGGCGGCGGCGATATCGGGCTGTTGCAGGAGCCAGGAGACGATGACGACGCGGCGTGCCCCGGCAGCGATCACGGCGGGGAGAGTGTCGGCGTTGATGCCGCCGATGCAGAAGACGGGCATGTCCCCCGCCGCGGCCTGCACAGCGGCAATGTCCTGCAGGCCGATGGAGGGGCGACCGGGCTTGGTGCCCGTGGGGAACAGGGGGCCGAAGCCGATGTAGTCCGCACCCTCGGCATGCGCGGTGGCGGCCTGCTCCGGGCTGTGGGTGGAGCGACCGACAATCATCTTGTCACCCACGATGGCACGCACGGAGGCCAGCGTGCCGCCGTCCTGCCCCACATGCACGGCATCCGCACCGATAGCGGCGGCCATCTCGGGATAGTCGTTGAGCACGAAAATCGCGCCGCCCTCGCGGCAGATGCCCTGCATGAGCACCGCCAGCTCGCGCACCATGTCGAGGGCCACGCCCTTGGCACGCAGCTGGATGATGCGCACGCCGCCCGCGATGAGGGCGCGCGTCCGTTCCTCCACCTGTTCGGGGCGGGTATAGCCCATATCCACGATGCCGTACAGACGGCAGCTTTGCAGCAGCGTTCTCATGCGCCCTACTCTGCCACAAAAAGCGCTCCGGAGCAACAAAAATCGCATTGACAAAAACCGACTACTGCGGTAGGATTTTCCACACAGTTTTAATCATCATGGAAACGCTCATCTCCCAAGGCATCATTGACTCGTATTTCAACAAGCTCACCAACTGTCTGGAGCTGGATGCCGCCATCGTCGGCGGCGGTCCTTCCGGCATCGTGGCGGCGTACTATCTCGCCAAGGCGGGTCACAAGGTGGCGCTGTTTGACCGCAAACTTTCCCCCGGCGGCGGCATGTGGGGCGGAGCCATGATGTTCAACGACATCGTGATTCAGGAGGAGGCGCTGCCCATCATTCAGGAGCTCGGTCTCTGCTACAAGCCCTACAAGAACGGCACCTACATCGTGGATTCCGTGCATGCGACCTCCGGCCTGCTCTATCAGGCGACGAAGGCGGGTGCCGTCATCTTCAACTGCTACTCCGTGGAGGACGTGGTGTATAAGCAGGGCCGCGTGGGCGGCGTGGTGGTGAACTGGACCCCCGTGCTGCGCGAGGGTCTGCATGTGGACCCGCTGACCATCATCTCCAAGACCGTGCTGGACGGCACGGGCCATGACTGCGAAATCTCCAAGACAGTTGCCCGCAAGAACGGCGTGAAACTCAACACCCCCACGGGCGGTGTGGCAGGCGAGATGAGCATGGATGCCGCCGAGGGCGAGCGCACCACCATCGAGAACACCAAGGAGATTTACCCCGGTCTTTTCGTCTCCGGCATGGCGGCCAATGGCGTGAGCGGCAGCTTCCGCATGGGCCCCATCTTCGGCGGCATGCTGATGAGCGGCAAGAAGGTGGCCGAACTGATGAGCGCCGCCATCAAGGGCTGAGGGGATTGGGGAATGACAAATTGAAGGTTTGTGCGGCTTGCGCCGCAAAGTTAGAAAAATGGTCTGACGGCAACGTCAGGCCATTTTTGTTCCATGGGCTATCAGGGCATATTATATTTTGAAGAAAGGGAGCTTGCGGCGGGTCTTTTCTTGTAAACAACCCGATTCCCGCATGAAGAATATTACCCGATACACTTACGAGAACACGGATTTCCAAGGCTGGCGTGTGAGCATCCAACGCTGCGGCCGCATCATCACCCGCTATTTTTCTGACCTGCAATACGGCTCGGAGGAAGTGTCGCAACAGGAGGCCATCGCCTACCGCGACCGCGTGTTTGCCGAAATGAGCCGCCGCAGGGACGACCTGCCCCAGTTCATGGATGAGGAGCTGGCTCGCCTCCAGGATTTGCTGCGAGAAAAAGAAACCCGCGGGGGCTTCAGTCCTCTGTGACAATCTGCGTGTAGAGCAGTTCTTTCAGCTCGGCGTTGTCGTAGTAGTTGCAATCCTCCAGACGGGAGAGCTGGGCGGCGAGACGCTGGAGCAGCTCGACGAGAGGCTGTTTCACCCCATCCGTGTTGCTGATGTAGTCCCACAGGGCGGCATCATCCGCGCCGAAAAGGTCGCTCTGCTTTTTCTGGCTGCGGCGCAGGGCGGAAAGAATGCCCTTCACATCGTCGGCAGAGCGCAGGTTTTCCAGCAGTTCCACCTCATCCGTCAGGGCCTCGCGCAGTTTCGCGCAGGTCTCCTCGGGGCTGTCCGCCGCGAACGCAGCGGGAGCGATGCAAGCAGCGAGAGCGACGGAACAGGCAAAGGGAAAAGCGGCGTGCGTCATGTGCGCATTCTATGACAAAAAGTGTTATCTGTCAAGCTCACAGCAGATTACCATCCGCGTAATCCGCAGCCATGAGCCCCGCGCCGAGCAACCCCGCATCCGCGCCGAACTGCGCCGGCAACAGGCGGATATCCTCCGCATGGACGGGGAAGAGCTGTTCTTTCAGCGCACGCTCCAGCGGGTCGAAGAGCAAATCTCCCGCCTTTGCTACACCGCCGCCGATGATGAAAGCCTCCGGCACGAAGGCGTACATCATGTTCATGATGAGGCAGGCGAGCTTTTCCGCAAAATCCGTGTACACGTGCGCGGCGATAGCATCCCCGCCGCGGGCGGCGAGCTCCAGCTTGTAGGGAGTGCAGTCCGCCGCCGTTTTCACGATACCCGTGGCGGCATAGCGAGCCACGGCATCCGCAGCCATCTCGTTGTTGCCGATGTATTCCTCAATCGCCCCGCGGTTGCCGAAGGTGCCCACGCGGCCGTTGTAGCAGATACTCGTCTGCCCCAGCTCGGCGGCGGAGACACGGCGGCCGCGCAGCATGCGGTCGTGGATGACGATGCAACCGCCGATACCCGTGCCGAGCGTCAGGCAGCAGAGGCTTTCCAACCCCTGCCCTGCACCGCGCTTCCATTCCGCATAGCCCATGGCGTTGGCATCGTTGTCCAGCACCACGGGCAGATCGAGGGCCTTCTCCATCACCTCGCGCACGGGTACCTCGTGGTTCCACACCGGCACGTTGGTGAGCTGGTAGAGCACGCCCTTGCCGAAATCCACCCAGCCGGGCATGCCGAGCCCCACGGCGGCCACATCGGGGTGCTTTTCTTTCAGCCCGCGCAGCGTGTCGCACATGGCCGCCATGATGGCCTCGGGGCTATCATACGCCTGCGTCGGCAGGGGTGTTGCCTTGTCGATAATCTCCACCCCGCGGGTGACGCCGATTTTGATGCTCGTGCCGCCGAAATCCACGGCCAATGCTGCGCGTTCGTTCATGAGCGTATCCTAGCACCGCATGGGCGCAGAGGCAAGGAGAAAGAGTTTGGTGCGGAATCAGCATCAGGAAACATGCGAGAAGCGAGGTGCCGTGAGGCCGGCGCGAATCAACCCCTGCGGGGTATGTGGGAAGGTGCCACCATTTGTTATAGGGGAAAGTGGTAAAAAATTCGGCAGCACTTCGTGCTGCGGGGGGCACGGAATCGGGCAAGCGGGATTGCTTCGCTGCCGCCTCACGGCAGCTCACCCCTACGGGGCGGCGTCTAAGCCGCAGGCTAATCGGGCTCCGAGCCCTCGCCCGCTTTCCCCCTTCGGGGCCGCCCCCTCGGTCCCGCTGCGCGGGACTTCCCCCGCAGAAGTGTCTGCGGGACTCGGGGCTGGGAAGCGCACAACCCCTGCGAGGTATGTGGGAAGGTGCCACCATTTGTTATAGGGGAAAGTGGTAAAAAATTCGGCAGCACTTCGTGCTGCGGGGTGCACGGAATCGGGCAAGCGGGATTCCCCCTCCGGGGCCGCCCCCTCGGTCCCGCTGCGCGGGACTTCCCCCGCAGAAGTGTCTGCGGGACTCGGGGCTGGGAAGCGCACTGCGCTTCCCAGCCCACAACCCCTGCGGGGTCTTGTGGGGCTGAATCCGCTTGCCCGAACAAAAAAGGCTCAGCCTTGCGGCTGAGCCTTTTTTGAATCGGGCAAGCGGGATTCGAACCCACGACCCCTTGCACCCCATGCAAGTGCGCTACCAGACTGCGCTACTGCCCGATGTTGTTGTGTCGTTACCCTTGCGGACTGGCGACGGGCGAAGTATACAGCAGGTTTTTGGTATTGTCAACGATTTTTTTTCATGATATGCTCTTTTTTGTCATGAGACGTGTGAAAACAGCTGTTGTCGGCGCGAGCGGTTATACGGGTCAGGAGTTGATGCGCATCCTGTTACGTCATCCGGGCGTGGAGTTGGTGTGCGCAACCTCGCGTCAGTATGCGGGGCAACGAGTGGCGGATTTGTTCCCGCGTTTCCGCCATGTGCCCGGTGCAGAGCTGGTGTTTACGGATTCTGATGCGGCGGCGATTGCCGCGACGGGGGCGGAGGCGGCGTTTCTGGCGCTGCCGCATGGTGTGTCCGCATCCTACGGGCGTGCGTTGGTGGAGGCGGGCCTGCGCGTGATTGATTTGTCCGCGGATTTCCGCTTGAACTCCCCCGCCGTGTATGAAGAGTTTTACGGCAAGCCCCACCCCGACCCCGAGCTGATGCAGGAGGCGGTGTACGGCATGCCTGAGTGGCACCGAGAGGAAATCAAAACCTCCCGCATCATCGGCTCGCCCGGTTGTTACCCGACGAGCATTCTGCTGCCGCTCATCCCCCTGCTCCGCGCGGGGCTGGTACTGCCGCAGGATATCGTGGTGAACAGCGGCAGCGGTGTCTCCGGCGCGGGGCGCAAGGCGGATGTGCAGTACCATTTCTGCGAGTGCAACGAGAGCATGCGTGCCTATGGTGTGCCGCGTCACCGCCACCTCTCCGAGATTGAGCAGGAGCTCTCTCTTGCCGCGGGCGAGGAGGTGGTCATCACCTTTACGCCGCATCTCATGCCCGTGAACACGGGCATCGAGACGACGATCGTTGCCAAGCTCGCCCCCGACGTGACCGCGGACGACCTGACTGCCTGCTACGAAAAGGCCTATGCGAACGCCCCCTTCGTGCGCCTGCTGGGCGCCGGCAAGCCCGCCGACACGAAGAATGTGACGCGCACGAACTTCGTGGACATCGGTTGGGCGGTGGACTCCCGCACGCATCGAGCCGTGCTCATGAGTGCCGAGGACAATGTCATCAAGGGCGCGGGCGGCCAAGGTGTGCATGCCTTCAACATCATGTTCGGCTTCGATGAGACGGAAGGTCTGTGGCTGATTTAAATATGTACGATGTACGAAGTACGAAGTACGAAGTTAAATTCAGACGCGGCTGCGCCGCGTCAGGAAAAGGGACAAAGGACGCAAAGCGCGTATGAAAGGCTGGCTATTGATGAACGCTTTGCATCCTTCTTCCCTTTTTCCTGCGAGCGTAGCGAGCGGAACTCAAACTTCGTACATCGTACCTCGTACATCGTACATTCCTATCTATCTTCATTCATCAACCATCCCCCTGCTCCATGCGTCCGCTGCTCCTGATTGTCGATGACGAAAAATCCACCCGCGATGTGCTCTGCACCGCGCTGGAGGATGATTATGAGGTGTACCCTGCCGCCAACGGCAAGGCCGCGCGTGCGATTCTGGAGAGCGAGCCCATCGACCTGCTGCTCACCGACCTGCGTCTGGGCGGAGAGAGCGGCATGGACATCATCGACTTCGCCCAAGAGCTGCCGGAGCCGCCGCTCTGCATCATGATGACGGCCTACGGCAGCGATGCCGTGGCGGCGGAAGCGAAGCAACACGGGGCGTACTACTTCCTCACCAAACCGCTCAACCTCGACGAGGTGGAGCTGCTGCTCTCCCGCGCGAGCCGTGCCCGCGAGCTGGAGACGACCAACCGCGAGCTCACCACACAGCTGCACCCCGCGGGCGGGCTGGACCGCATGCTGGGCGACAGCCCCGCCATGCAGAGCCTCTTCAACAGCATCCGCCGCGTCGCGCCGACCACGGCTTCCGTGCTCGTCACGGGTGAGACGGGCACCGGCAAGGAGCTCGTCGCCCGCGCCATCCACACGCTCTCCGAGCGCAGCGGCAAGTTTGTGGCTGTCAACTGTGCCGCGCTCTCCCCGCAACTGATGGAAAGCGAGCTGTTCGGCCATGAAAAAGGGGCCTTCACGGGGGCTGTCCAACGCCGCCTCGGGCGATTTGAGGAAGCGGACGGCGGCACCATTTTCCTCGATGAAATCGGCGAAATCGACCTTCCGACACAGGTGAAGCTGCTGCGCGTGCTCTCCGAACACACCATTCAGCGCGTGGGCGGCAACACGGATATTCCCGTCCGCACACGCGTGATAGCAGCCACCAACCGCGATTTGGAGGCCATGGTGGCGGCAGGCACATTCCGGCTCGACCTCTACCAGCGTCTCAATGTCATCTCCCTGCATCTGCCCCCCCTGCGCGAACGCAAGGAGGACATCGTGCTCATGGCCAACGCCTTCCTGAAAGAGTTCTGCACGGAAAACAGGAAGGAGCAGAAAAACTTCTCCCGCGCAGCGCTGGATGCCCTGCTCGCCTTCTCATGGCCGGGCAACGTGCGCCAGCTGCGTGCCGCAGCAGAGCATGCCGTGGTGATGAGCACGGGAAGAGAAGTCCAAACGACGGATTTGCCCGATTACCTGCGCTCCGGACCGGCGGAGGAACAAGCAGCGCAAAATTATGCACCGCTGGCGGACTTTGAGCTTGAAAACGCCCCCTCTCTTAACCTAGAATATATCGAGCAACGCGCCATTCTGCTGGCTCTGCAACGTTGTGCGGGCAACCGCTCCCGCGCGGCGGAACTGCTCGGCATCAACCGCCGCACGCTCCAGCGCAAAATGGCCGATAAACCGAACCTTTTCCGTCTCTATCTCTGACACACACGCATATGGAACAGACCACGTCTTTTGAAAGCGAGCAGATGCGCCGCAATTTCTTCTTCCTTATCCGCCTGATTTTGGCCGTTCTGATTGCCGGCCTTTGCATCTTTGAGCTCTTCCTCAGCTTCCGCGGGTTGAACAGCCCTGATGCCATGGACCAAGCACAGGTGGCCCGACAGATTGCGAGAGGCGAAGGGCAGACGACCAAGTTCTTCCGTCCGATCGATATCATCGATCAACACAGGACGCTGCCCGGCAAGAAGACGGAGAAGAAGGTGCTGCCCTTCGACAAGCTGCCGGACACCTTCAACGCCCCCCTGCACACACGAGTGCTCGCGCTGGCGCTCAAGGTGACGGGCTATGATCGCTTTGACAACAAGCGCATGGACGCAGAGGTCTCCAACATCTACGGCGGTGACCGCGTGGTGGCGGCCACGTCGATGTTCTTCTTCGTCATCTCTCTGGTGTTGGCCTACTTCCTCTTCTCCTCCCTTTTCGATGAGGTGCTGGGCAGCACCGTGGTAGCCTTCATGGGGCTCAGTCAGCTGATGCTTCAATTTGCGGTAAGCGGTCTTGCACAGCCCATGGTGATGTGCTTCCTGCTGGCATCGGGCTTCTTCATCTGCAAAACAATTACACTCAATAAACAAGGGAGCATCGTCAAAGCGATTCTGTGCGACTGCGCCGTCTTCTTCCTGCTGGTTTTGATGGCGCTTTCCAACAGCATTGCTGCGTGGGCCCTGGTGGGGTACATGATTTTTTCCGCCTTCTGGTTCCGCCCCATCGGTCTGCATGCCGTTGTCGGCATGTTCTTCCTGATTGTCGGTGTCTGGCTGCCTGAGTATCTGCAAGCAGCCCCCATCGGCGGAGTTGTCGTCAAGTTCCTGCACAGCATCTATTCCGCCTTCGGCAGTGACAATTATGAGCTGTTGATGCGCTCCTCCTCCGATGCCGCAGTCCCCTTCAGCAACAGCATGTTCTTCCTGCGCGGTCTCGGCTATCTCTTCGACCAACTCGGCAAGCTCTACACCTGCATGGGCGGTATCGTGGTGACGACATTCTTCCTGTTGGCTCTCTTCAACCGCTACAAGCGCAGCGAAACGGAGGGGCTGAAATGGGCTATCTTCCTGATGTGGCTTTTCGTCTGTATCGGTATGACCTGCTTCGGACAAAGCGGCACGATGGACAATACCCAGCTTTACATTATCTTCGCTCCCTTCTTTGCGGCATACGGCACGGCCTTGGTCTTCAACTTCCTCGGGCGTCTGCAACTCGGCGCAGAGTTCCCCGCTGTCCGCGCCCTGACGATTTTCTTCCTGCTCCTCGTCTCCTCCGGGTCCTTCATGTTCAAGCTGCCGCAGGAACTCAGCTTCAGCATTCTTACCAGCGCCCGCGGCATTCCGCAGTATCCGCCGTACTACCCGCCCGTGCTCAACGGCAAACTGTACGACATGACCGGCAAGGAGGACATCATCGTCACCGACCAGCCTTGGGCCGTGGCATGGTATGCCGACCGCAAAGCCCTGTGGTTGCCGCGCACCATCGACACCTATGTTAAGGATTTGGAGCCCATCATGCGCGATGGCGGGCAGAACGTGCAAGGGTTCCTCATCACCCCCTCGTCTCACTCGACCGGCATGAGCGGATTCGCCTCCATCACCTCCGCTAACGGCGACTTCGCCCCCCTTGTGCTGGAAGGTAAGATGCTGCAGATGGTGCCCAAGCACAACATGGCTCTGACTGAGCTCTTCAACACACAGGGCAATTCGCAGGTGCGTTCCCGCACGCTGGCGAACCTCGTTTCCTCTCAGGGGGAGTTCCCCCACCGCAATTTCCTGCTCGGTGCCGATATTGTGTACTACAGCAAGGAGGAGGTTTCCGGCAAATAACCGCGTCTGAATCCGCATGAGTCCCCGTAAAACAACAGAGAACGCCCCCACCTTCGAGCAGGCTGCCGCGCGGCTCGATGCTATCGTGGCCCGCATGGAGCAGCCCGAAACAGGGCTGGAGGACATGATTGCCCTCGTGGAGGAAGGTCTTGGGCTCATCCGCCGCAGTCGTGCTCTGCTCACAGAGGCAGAACTCCGCATCCGCAAGCTGGAGGAAGAGCCGCAGGAACAGCAGTCTGCACCCGCCAAGCGCAACAGCAACCCCGCACCGCAGCAGGACGATGGCTTCTCCCTCCTCTGAACAGATGCCGCCCATCCTGAGCGGCATTCAATCGCCGGCGGACCTCAAGGCTCTGCCTGCAGACAAACTGCCGGCCCTCGCAGCGGAAATCCGCGGATTCCTCATTGACACACTCTCCCACACGGGCGGGCACCTCGCCCCCAACCTCGGGGCCGTGGAGTTGAGCATCGCGCTGCACCGCGTGTTCAACACGCCGCAGGATAAGATTCTCTTCGATGTCTCTCACCAGAGCTACATCCACAAACTGCTCACGGGACGCGCCGCGCAGTTCGGCACACTCCGACAATTCAAGGGGCTCTCGGGCTTCATGAAGCGCAGCGAATCCCCGCACGACGCCTTCGGTGCCGGGCACGCCGGCACCGCCCTCTCCGCCGGACTCGGCATGGCCGCCGCACGCGACTTGGCGGGGGAGGACTACCATGTCATCTCCGTGGTGGGCGACGGCTCCTTCACCTGCGGCACCACGCTGGAGGGGCTCAACAACATCGCCACCACCACCAAGAAGTTCATCCTCATCCTCAACGATAACGAATGGAGCATAGACAAGAACGTCGGCGCACTCTCGCGCTACTTCAGCTCCCTGCAGGAGACGGAGAGCTACGATTGGCTCCGCCAGCACACCAAGAGCATCATTGAGAGAATCGCGGGTAAAGAGATGCGCCGCCACGTCTCCAAGCTGGTGCACGCCGCGCACGGCTTTATCACCCCGCTGAGCTTCTTCCAAGAACTGGGCCTCACCTACTACGGCCCCATCGACGGCCATGACATTGCGCGACTGGAAAAGCTTTTCCGCATCGTCTCCAAGCAAAACGGCCCCGCCATCATCCACATCGTCACGGAAAAAGGGCGCGGTTATGCCCCTGCCGCAGACAACCCCACCAAATTCCACGGCATCGGCACCTACAATGTGGAAGACGGCAGCACCCGCAAGGGCAGCGTCATCACCTACTCCGAAGCCTTCGGGCAAAGCCTGACCAAGCTGGCAGAGGACGATCCCAAGATTACCGCTATCACTGCCGCCATGCCGAGCGGCACCAAGCTGGACATCTTCCGCAAGGCCTTCCCGCGCCGCTTCTACGATGTCGGCATTGCGGAGGAGCACGCCGCTATCTTCGCCTGCGGTCTGGCCTCGCAGGGGCTCAAGCCCTATCTGGCCATCTACTCCACCTTCATGCAGCGCTGCGTGGACATGATTGCCCACGATGCCGCGCTGCAAAAGCTCCCCGTTCGCTTCTGCATGGACCGCGCGGGGCTCTCCCCCGATGACGGCCCCACGCACCACGGCCTCTTCGACATCGCGATGATGCGAGCCATCCCGGACCTCATCATGATGCAACCCAAGGATGAGGCCGAGCTTGCCGCCATGCTCCGCACCATGAACACCATCGAGGACTGCCCCAGCGCCATCCGCTACCCCCGCGGCGCAGGAGAAGGTGTAGCAATGCCGGAGGCCCCCGTCCCGCTCCCCATCGGCAAGGCCGAAGTGCTGAGCGACGGGGGTGACGTCGTCCTGCTGGCGCTCGGCAACATGAATGCTCTCGCGGCAGAAGTGAAGGGCACCCTCGCCGAGCAAGGCATCCGCTGTGCGCACATCAACGCCCGCTTCATCCGCCCGCTGGATGAGGCATGCATCCTTCACTTTGCCCGCGAGCGCAAGCTCCTCGTCACCATGGAGGACCATGTCATCGCCGGCGGCTTCGGCTCTGCCGTCATGGAGCTGCTCAATGACCACGGCTGTGCCACCCCCGTCCTGCGCCTCGGCTGGCCGGATACCTTCATCGAACACGGCAAGGAGCACCAGCTGCGTGAGCTCCACGGGCTTACTCCTGCCGCCGTCGCCTCCTCCATTCAACATCGTTTGACATCTTTATGAAGATTTCGCTTTTCACCACACTCTTATGGGCAGGGCTTGTTGCCCTCCCGCTCTCCGCTGCCCCGCTCACGGAACAGGAACGGATTTTTGCCGATGCGGATATTTTGGACGAAGCAGAAGACGAGGAGGAAGAGGATGACGATTTCATCCCCTCCACCGAGAAAGATAAAGAGCAGCAAGAACAGGTGCCGGAGTGGTTGGCCCAGCTTTCCAACCTTCCCCGTGATCGGCGAGACGAATACATCGCCCATTTCGCACAGGCCAAGGCCGCGCTGGCCGCGGGCAACTGGGTGGACTGTGATGCAGAGCTTACCTCCTGCGAGTTCATCTTCAACAAGAACCCCAACGTTCACAATCTCCGCGTTGTCTGCTACATCGAGCAGAAGCGCCTGGATGCCGCCACGGAAGAACTGGAAAAGGCGCGTGCGCTGCTGCCGGATGATGCAACAACCCTTGTCAACGCCGCGAGTCTGCACATGGCTAAGAAAGCCTACCGCACCTGCATCCGCGAAATGACGGATGTTCTGGAAACGCCGAGCTACAATATCTCACAGGAGGTGCGCGACATCCTCACCTTCCGCGTATTCCTGTGTCACCTCATGCTGGGAGAAGTTTCGCAGGCAGAGGAATGGGTGAGCGAACTCAGCCCCATCTCCGACACGCCGCTCTTCTACTACAGCCGCGCTGCCGTCTGCCTGTATCTGCGCGACGCACATGGCGCCCAGCGCGACCTGCAATCTGCCGCCAACATTTTCTCTGAGGGCGGTCTGTTGGTGCCTTATCAGCGAGCCCTGCTCAGCTGTGACCTGACGGAAGCCAAGCACTGAGTGTCGGGGCATGGAGAAAGACATCGGCACCATCCTGCGCCTCTACCCGCTGGGGGAGCACGGGCTGATTGTCTGTTGGTGCACGGAGCGGCACGGACTCATCCGCACCGCCGCACGCAACGCACGCAAAGCGGGGAGCGATTTCTACGGCCGCATCGACCTCTTCCATGAGTGCGAGCTGCTCTTCCGCCCCGCCGCCAAGCAAGGGGAGCTCGCCGCGCTCAGCTCCGCCGCCCTGCGCTCCCCGAGACTGCCGTTGCGCTCCAAACTCAACCGCCTGCGTCTCGCCTCCTACATGTCCGCCCTGCTCTCCGCCACCGTGGAGGAGGGTGACGACGACCCGCGTTGGCACGCGCTCATTTCCCGTGCGCTGGACTACGTTGCCGAAAGCGAGCCCCGCCCCGCCATCTTGCAGCATTTTGAAAAACGACTTGCCGAGCTCCACGGGCTCTACAGCCCCGAGGTCACACCCCACCTTGCGCTGGAACACCACTTCCGCAAGCTCCCCGGCGGCAGAAACGAGCTGTTGGAGCAGCTCATGTGACGGATGAAGGCACTCCTTGCGATGCCTTGCCGAGAAAGGTGGATGAGTCGAACGTCGTAAGGAATGGCAATGAAGTACAGGAAGGTATCACATGCTCTCTGTTTATCATACGCCTTCATCGCTCAACCATGGTAGCGCCGCCCGTTTTCTGTTTCCGCGCACCACGAGGGGGTATCGTACTTCTCTTTGCAGAGGTGTGACAGCTCGTCGGCAAAACCGGGATAGGGCTCGGGCGTTTGCAGCATGGTAACGTGCTCCGCCAATCGCTGCGCGAGCTCGGGAGCCCAACCCGGCGTAGGGCTACAATCCTGAATCAGACCTTGGTGCAACACGGCCCCGCCATGGCGACGCTGCCCCGCGCCGGCAAGCTTGTGCCCCGCGGCATCCGTGATGTCGCTGCACACAGGGCTGGCCCAGCAGGCGCGTCCGCCGCTCGGGGCATCCGCCGACAACAAGGTACACGGCACGCCGTGCGCGGCGAGAGCTTGAGCCAAGGCTCCATGAATCCACTGATACAGCACGGCCGCCTCAGGGTACATGCCGCCGTCTGCGGGCTTCGGCAGCGTCAGGGTATAGGTCTGCCCGCGGCGGTGGTCGACAATACCGCCGCCCGTCCAACGGCGGATGTATTCCGTTGCCCCGGGGAAAAGACGGCGGGCTTCTTCCGCGCGATCAAAATAGCCGTAGCTCACCGCAGTTCGCGCCCAGTCATACACGCGCAGCCACGGCACGGAGTCGCGCATGAGCAATTCATCCGCCGCCATGTTTTCATAGCCTCGGCGCGGCTTCGGGTCAAACCAAAGCCGCAGTTCCCGCAGGGGCGGAAACGGCGGCTCGGGGAAACAGGCGGTTATGTTCACGCCCTGCTCCATGGGTGCAAAAGAGTTTACAGCGGGGCGGGCAAGGCCACCATGCGGGAGAAGGAACGCGTGTACTTGGCGAAGAAGTCCGCAGACTTGATGCGGCGGCGCCCCTTGCGAATCTGTTCCACCACACCCACACCTTCTTCGGTGAGCACCGTCAGGGAGATGGTAGCGGAGGTCACGCGGGCGTTCTCGTATTTCTGGCCGTCAATCTCAATGCGGTCCCCGAAAACGGCCAGCTTGTGGTGGCGATTGTTGGAGGCGATGACAGGCACGGACACGCTCTTGTAGCTCACGCGGCCCTTCTCGGCATCGGCGGAGTCGTTCGCATAGCGGATGGTGAAACACACATTCATCTCCACGATGTTCTCGCAAAGGAAGTTCTTCTCGTCATCCTGCTCGAACGCTGCATAGCCGCCTTCCAAATTGGAGTTGCCGAGCAGCTGCTCAAAGGACTTGCGGGGAGGCACGACCTGGCGATACAGAGAGAAGAGAGGGTACACGCCTTTCTCATCACCCTCCGTGGCGGAGAGGTCAAGAATTTGGTCGCGGTACATCAGGCGGTAGCCGATAGCGCTCACATCACCCTGCGTGTCCTGATTGTGGGCGCGAGCCTCGCGATAGTTACCGCGCAGGGAGGCGGAGGAGGCAACGGAGGGGTTGCGGTCAGGTGCGCAGGCAAAGAAGACCACCTGAGCGGAGCGAGGCACATCCAACCCTTTGGGTGCCCCCTGCACCTTATCGCTTGCCTTGGCAAACATCCATTGGTAATCGTTATCTCCGGCCTTCATCTGGAAGGACTCCAGATCGTGCCCCATGACCTTCATGGCGGCGCGGGAGCGGGAGGTGGTGCTCACTTCCTCGCGAACATTGTTCCAGAGGTCGATACCCTGATTAGTGAGCTGCATAATGACGAGCACCAGCATACTGGTAATCGCCATGGCGGTTATCAGCTCAATAAGAGTGAAACCGCGACGAACGAATCGAGGAGAATGAAAGGATTTCATGAACGGGAAAGGATAAAGGCTCAACGATGGAACGAAAGATTGGCGGAGAAGAGCGGGCGTCCGAGCTGCTTCCACGTCTTACCCTTGTAGCGGGCGGGGTTGGGCGGGCTCATCAGGAAGAAGTCCGCACGATAGAAAATCACGCCGCCCCACGCGTTGGCATCGCCGGGCGCGGAGCTGTACTTCTCCGGGCTGTTGGCGGAGGCGATGGTACCGGGCGTCGCCACGGGTTTGAACTCGCCGTTCTTCTTCTGCTCCAGCTGCGTCATGCGCACGAGGAACACGGGACCGACGGCATTGGGGATATCGTCCTTGTGCAGCTTGTCGTCCATCGGGCAGGCAATGCTCACCAGCTGACTGTTCTGGCCGGGCACGCTCTTAGCTGCAGGCACGGAGGGATAGGAGCCGTCCGCACGCGGTGTCTTGGAGAGATCCGCGCGATAGGAGAAGATAACAATGGAGGAAGAAGGCTTGGAACAGCCCTTCAACCAGAAGAAGGATTTATCGAAGGCGCTCAGGTAGCTGTTGGCGGAGGAGGCGTTGGCGGAAGCGGGAGCCTCTTCGTCCGCACGCAGGAAACTCATTTCTGCACGCAGAATCCCTGTGATGCGTTCCGCGTCCTGCCGTGTCAATGCCTGCTGCACCATGCCGCGCGCGGGCACGAACACCGTCAGGAAAATCGAAAGCAACGTGCCGACCAAAGCGATGGCCAGCAGGGTTTCCATCAGCGTGAAACCGCCGCGTTGAATGAAAGATACCTTTTTCATAAAACTGTTTCTCTTCGTTGTCAGACTCCGTCCGCTTTACTTGCGTCCCTTACCGCGGGCGGCGGGCTTCTTGCCGCTGAAACCGGCACCGGCCTTCAGGGCGTCCTCATCAATGGTCTGCTCAATGGTGCGCAGCAGACTGGTGTCTCCCGTGGGCCACACCACCACACCCTTGGCCCCCACGGGACGCTTGCGGGAATCGAGCTCCAACGCCACGATACCATCGTGAGCACGAGCACCGCTGCCCATGCGCCCGTTGATAATCACGAGACGTTGGGGGCGCGTGGGATTCAGAGGATCAGCGGTCGGGGAAACGAAACGGCCCTTCTCATCGAACTCGATGTAGTAGATGCGGCTGTACCCCTTGCCGGAAAGCTTCTCGCGACCTTCACCGATCATGGAACCGCTCGTGCCTTCCGCCCATTCCAGCGGCGTGCTGTAGTAGGGGGAGAAGTACACGCCGGGGGGCAGCAGCATACCCGCGGAAGTCGCGCTCCAACGGCCATCCTGATCCACGGAGGAGCCGTCGTAGTTGGCACCTGCGTTGTCGCGTTTCTTGAACATCATGACGGTCATGAAACGCAGGTGGCGGGAATCCGCGGACTTGTCGTCCGGATCATTAGCGATCACGAGGCGGGTGTATGTATCATTGCCTTGCGCGGTGGCGCGTGCTTCCTGAATCATGGACTCCAGCATTTCCACGCCCGAGTCGGTGCCGCGGCCCTTGCCGGCATCGCGCAGGACGGAGGCGGACATAGTCATCAGAATGCCGATGATGGCAATCACCACGAGGAGCTCCACCATGGTGAAACCCTTAACGAAAGAATGACGGAAAGATTTCATAGACGCGAATGGTTGCGTGCGTAATATCACATTACTTTTACCAAGTTTTACCCCGCTCTTCAATCTTTTTTTGCAGCAAAGACACGCTGACCCGCTTTTTTTCGCTTTTGCATTGACCTTTTGCGCAAAATGGGGTACATGGTGCGCCGTCATGACCGTTCTGCAATCTCTCATCCTCGGCCTGGTCGAGGGCCTGACCGAATACCTCCCCGTGAGCTCCACGGGCCACCTCATCATCACGCAATACCTGCTGGGCATCGGCAAATCCAACGCCATGGATGCCTTTGAAATCTGCGTGCAGGGCGGTGCCATTCTCGCCGTGCTGGGGCTCTACCGCCGCCGCGTCACGGAGATGATTCTCGGGCTGTTCGGCAAGAACCCCGCGGGTCTGCGACTGCTCATCAACATGATTGTGGGCTTCCTGCCCGCCATGGTCATCGGTCTGCTCTGCAATAAGTGGATTAAGGGCTACCTCTTCAATGCCGAGACCGTCTGCGTCACATGGGCGCTGGGCGGCATCGTGATTCTCCTCTACGTGCGCGCCCGCGCCAAGAGCGGCAAGGGATTCGAGGGCAAGGCGCTGGAAGAGCTCTCGTGGAAGGGTGCGCTGGGCGTGGGCTTCATGCAGTGCATCGCCATGATTCCCGGCACCAGCCGCAGTCTCATGACCATGCTCGGCGGTCTCTGCGTGGGTCTCAGCGTCGCCGCCGCCGTGGAGTTCAGTTTCCTGCTCGGTCTCATCACCCTCGGCGCCGCCACGGTGTACGACGCCTACAAGCACGGCGGCGAGATGATGACGGAAATCGGCTGGGCGCCCCTGCTCGCGGGTACCCTCATGGCCTGGGCAAGCGCCCTCGTTGCCGTCAAATGGATGGTCGGCTACCTCAACCGCCACAGTCTCTCCCTCTTCGGCTGGTACCGCCTCGCCGCCGCCGCTGTCATGCTCGGCTTCATCTTCTGCGGTCTCGAGGTGAGTGCGGATGAGCCCGAAGAGAGCCCGTCCGCTCCCGTTGAACAGACTGTTCAGGACTGATACTCTTAACCAAGTAAAAAGCGCGTCCGATACACCATCGGGCGCGCTTTTGCTTTACTTGCTGATAATGACCGCATTCGGCGAGAGGCCGTGGGTTTGGGGCTCGTACATGAGCTGGGCTTGGGCGGGCGGGGCGACGGAGACGCCGGAGCGTTTCACGCGGGCGAAGTAGACCATGTTGAGCAGGTTGCGCCCGCCCCAGCGGGTGCAGAAGCCGCGCACGCGGTCGGCCAAAAATTCCTTGTTGTCGAAAGCCGCGCTCCACGGCACGAAGTCGATGCCCGCCGCCTGTGAGCGGATGGCGGGGTTGACAGCTTCCATGCAGGAGGGCAGAGAATCCTCCAACACGAGGTATTCCAGCTCGGGCGCGACCTTGGCGCAGGTGAGAGTCACGCGTACCACGTCGCCCACGTTAAACTCCTTGGCGGGCTCCCACTTGCCTTCCGCATTCTTCTTTTCGTAGAGACGCGTCACCTGCAGCCCCTTTTCGGTGATACCGGGGTACTCCGTGCGGGTGGGCTTCGCCTTGGCGACGACGTTGACGTATGTCGTCCCCTGCTCCGCGGCAAAGGTATCCGCCGCGCTGCCGAGTTTCTGCCCGCGCGTGGCGAGCGTCAGGCGGGTGGCGCCGCTGCCGAGCTCCAGCGAGCGACCATCCGCAAGGCGCACGCTCGCCTTGGTCTCGCTCGCGGGCTGCGCACCGAGGTATTCGCGCAGGGCGATGAGCGTCCACGCACCCGTCCATGTGGAGGGGTGGCGGTAGTCGCGACCGCGGCTGCGCATCCATGTCAGGAAGGCGGCGTGGTGCCCGTCGGGCGTGCCGTGCAGAGCGAGCAACAGGCGGGCATCCTCTTGAATGCGCGTGGGCAGACAGCAGTAGAAGGGGCGGGGCTGCGCGTCCTGCTCGGCGGGCGGCTGCACCGCGTCGCGGAGCGCGGCGAGCATCGCGTCCTTGTCGCCCAGCGCACGCGCCACTTCGTAGCGCATCAGCGCACCCCAATGCTCGTAGCGCTTCTCTTTCACGGCCTTGTCCTTTTCGGCGCGGAGGTAGCCGCGCAGCTTGTCCATCTTGTCCTGCGGCACCGCGTAGGATTGCTCGGCGGCATAGGTCAGGATGAGCGCGGCATGAGCGGAAGCCCAGAGGCAGCTCTCGCGCCCGCCCTCCCAGTAGGAGAGCCCGCCGTCCTGCTGTTGGCGTTTGAAAATCCTGCGGATGCTGTCGGTGAGGTGCGTGTGGACCTCGGCGGCGGGAGTCTCCGCCATCTGCGGGCAGAAGGGGGCGAGGCGGTCATACATCAGCCACGGCAGCAGCCCCGTCGAGACCTGCTCCGTGCAGCCGTAGGGATAGCCGAGCACGAAGTCCGCAAAGCCCGCGAGATGCAGCAGCGGGTTGGCGGACAGCTCGAGGGTGAGCTCGCCGCGCTCGGACTCAGCGAGTTCAGGAGCGAGCATAGCAGCGGGCGAGAGCGACGGCAGCGTCCCCTGCCCCTCGGCGGCGAGCACGAGGTGGTGGTTTTCCTTCAGCAGCGGCGCGGGGAAGCGCACGGGGAACGCGCCCTCCACGGCATCGCTGCCCGCGGCGGCACGCGCCGTCCAGCGCAGGGTCATCTCCCCTTCCTCCTGCGGGGAAACCGCGAAGTAGAGCGTTCCCGTCTGCTGCGCGGCGAGACGGATGCTCTGCGTCTCGCCCGTGCTGAGCTGCACCTGCCACGTATCGTCCTTGTCCGTAGCGTTGGTGAGGGTCAGCGGCAGCAGCAGGCGGTCGCCCGTGCTCATGAAGAGCGGCGTGCCCGCCGTGAGCATCACGGGCTGACGCACCTCGAAACTCGTGTCGGCGTTGCCGAAGCGGTCGCCCTCTGCATCCGCTGCCGTGCAGAAGAGGCGGTAGCGCGTCAGGGTATCGGGCACGCGGAAGGTGCAGGAGAAGCGCCCCTCCGCATCGCTTTCCGTCGCGGCGCTCCAGACGGCGACAGGGGTAAAGTTGCGGCGCACGGCGGGCTCAGGGGCACCCCCTTCGGCGGCTTCCGCCCCATCCGCATCCCCCGCCAAACAGGCTTGAACGGGAGCAGGTGCAGCGGCACACTCATCGGCGACGGCAAAGTTAGCCGCCATCGGCGCGGCAGCCTTGGTCTTCCGCATCCTCGCGCCGTTGCTGCGGTCATCCGCATCCATGCCGTAGCCGATTTCAAAGAGTCCGCGCCCGACCTCGGCAGCTTTCCAGCGGCCATCCGCCGTCCATTCCCCCTGCCAAAGCCCCGTCCATTCCGAGGAATGGTGTTCAAAAGCCCAGCGAGCCTCATCCCGCCCCCAATGGAGCAGGCCGTAGTTATGACGGAAGAGCGAGAAAGCGCGCTGCCAGTCCGGCAGCGTCTTGCCGCCCGATACACTCAGCATGCCTTCATCCACCGCAAAGAGTAGCACGCGCGCCTTGAGCGCCGCGCCGTCCGCCGCGCGGGTGACGCGCCCCTGCACCGTCAGCTCCCCGCCGGGAGGCACTGTCTCGGCGGACAGCTCGGTCGTGACGTTCAGCGTGCGGGCGGCATCGCGGCGATAGACGGAGGTACGCCCCCCTGCCACGGCGGTGTATTCCCCCTTGGCATCGGGATAGGGCAAGCCCAGTTCAACCTGACAATCCCCGGCGGGCAAGGCTCCCTCCGGCAGTTGCAGCGGGTGCTCGCCCTGCTCCACACGGACGGGATAAAGCGTCGTCCCCTGCGCCCCCTGCACCAAGGCATAGCCCTGCCCCGCCCGTGTGGAGGTGGCGATGAGTGCACCCTCCTCGTCGCGGAGTTCCACGCGCTCCTTCGGCTCGTCCTCGCGGGATGCACTCCATGAATACAGCGGCATCGTGCGGCGGAAGTCATGCCCCGCGGCATCGCGCCCCGTCCAAACGACCTTCACATCCTGATGGTGCTCAAACACAGAGCTCAGGTCAAAGGGCTGATTCACCCCCACGCTGTCGTTCGCGGGGAAGCGGACATCCCCCTCCCACAGCGTCTCCCGCTTGGGGCTGCGACGCACCACGCCGTTGGGGAACACGGTTTTCTCCATCCTTTCCCCCGTCAGCACGCCGTGCAGGGTCTGTTCATACTCCAGCGGCGGCTCGTTCCCCTCCGCCGTGAAACGGCACAGGCGCAGGCGGTCATCCGCGCGATGCAGCTCGAAATCCGCGAACGCACCGCGCGTCTGCATCACGGCGTGCCGCACCTCCTCGCGGTCGTTGGAGACAGCGACCGAGGCCATCACATACACCACGGGGGTATCGGGTGTTTCTTCCCCCCTGGGAGGAATGACCGCCAGCGGGCACTCATAGCTCGCGCTGCCGTCCGCGTCCGTCGTCAGCGTCGTGCGCAGGACATCGCCTTCCGCCGAGCCCAAGCAGGCATCGGAAGTAAGCTCCAGCTCCACCTTGGCCCCCGCGAGGGGCGTGCCGTTGTAATCCCGCGCCGTCACCATGCAACGGTAGCGGTCGGGGCAGACGGGCTTCATCTCGCAGCTTGTCTTGATATCAAAGGAATCGCGGCGGAAGACCTCCGAGCGCACGGCGTGGCTCCCCAAGGTCTGACGCGGGCCCTGTTTCGGGCGTAGGGAGAAGCGGTAAAAGCCCGTCACATCCTCCTCGCCGTCGGGAAGCTCGAAGCTGACCTCAAACGAGCCGTAGGCATCGGGCTGCACGGTCTGCACCGCGAGCTTGTTGCCGCCGGGGGCCTGAACAGTCAGCTCCAGAGGTGCCGTCAGCGTGCGGGAATGTTGCCCCTCCACACGGCGTTGCAAGCCGAAGAGATGCACGGTCTCGCCGGGGCGGTAGAGAGCGCGGTCGCTGAGCAGCTGCACCTTGTTCGAGGCCTCTTCCTCGCGCGGACGACAACCGAGGCTATACTCCTGTAGCAGCACGTCATCCCCCGCCTCAATCACCATCAGCTCGCTCCGCTCCCGCGGGGCATCGGGGATGGCGGCGTAGCCCTGTTTCAGCGCGATACTCTCCCCGACACGATGCACCTGTCCCTCTTCGGGCATCAGACCATCTGCCGTGCGGCACACGAGAACAACGTTCTCCTCCGCCCGTGCGCAAAGCCCCGTGACGTTCACGAACACCATCTGCTCCTTCGTCACGTCCTCCGCCGTCAGCCCCACGGACTGCGCGAGAGCGACAACCTCGTCCGTGGGAATCAGACGCAGGCGCAGGACATACACGCCCGGTGCCGCCGTGCCGCCCGCCAGTTCATCCATGGACAGGGGCAGCGTCGCAGTGGCATAGCGCCCCGCCGCATCGACAGGCAGCGAGCGGGTGCCCACGTTCTCGCCGCTCGCCAGCAGGGCTTGCAACGCGGCGCACTCCGGGCTGTACCCCCGCATCTGCCTCCGCAGGTTTTTCACGGCTTCTGCCTTGTGCGGTTCCAGCCCGGCGCGGGCGCGGGCATCCGACAAAGCAGCATCGTAAAGAGATAAATCGGGAAAATGGTGGTGTGCCAAGCGGCGGAAAAGCTCCAGATGCTCGGCGGCGGCAGCGGCGTTCCAGCGGTAGGTACTCACCTCCAGCCGTGCGCAGGAATCCGTGTGCAGCTCCAGCGTGCGGTCGCCGTGGCGGGACACCGTCACGCAACGTTCGGGTGCCAGCCCGCCTATCGTCGTCACCGTCGGGCGCAGCACGCCCAAGGTCACGCGGTGGCGCAGAGTTTTCTCGAAAGCCAGCCCCAAGGCGGAGGTCAGCGAGCCTTGCGGCAGCTCAGCCTCCATCGTGCAAGGCTCCTCGGCCTCCACCCGCATCAGCATCATCTCCGTCAGCGCGGGGTTCTCATAGCTCCATTGCTCGCGCGAGCCGTTCCCGCCGTTGCGGTAGACAGGGAGAACCGGCGTCTCCTCCTCCGTCTCTCGGAGAGCGGGGTCGAACACCACGCGAATGGTCTTCCCCTTGTAGGTGAGGGTGCGGGTCAGCACGCCGTCCTTCTCCTCCGCCTCCCCCGCCGTCGCCGTCAGCTCGGCATCGGGTGCCGCCGAGGGGTCGCCGACGCGCAGGGTCATCGCGCGGAAGAAAGCGGGCAAATCCGCCTGCCGCACGGGGGCGTTGAAGCGGAGAGCCAGCAGCGTTTTCCCCTCGCTTTCCTTGTCGCGCCCCTGCGCCAAGGCCGCGCAAAGGTAGGGCTCCGCATCCATCTGCACGATGCAGTCATCCGCCGCATAGCCGCGGCCGCCCTCGCAGCCGAGCTGCCACAGGGTATCCGCGGGGAGCGTTTCATCGGGCACCACCAGCACACAGTGCGGCAGAACGCTCTCCTCCGTCATCTGTTCCAAGGCCGTTCCGCCCATTTGTTCCGCCAGTTGCGCCAAGAAAGCCGCGCTCACGCCGTGTTTCAGGCGGGCAGGCTCGGCGTGGGCGGACACGCGCCGCAGCGGGGGCTGCTTGCCGTTCCCTATCTCCGCAAAACGCACTTCCTGAAAGAAGAAGCGCAGGCCGAGTTCGGGGCTCAACGCCTCCCGCGCGCGGAAACGGCCGTTGTGCTCCCCCGCCAACACGGCGGCGCAGCCCTGCGGCAGCATCACCCGCTGACAGACGCCCCAAGGAATATCGGGCACACGCAGTTCGGGAATCGCCGCATCCACCTCGCGCCCGCTGAGATAGGTCGTGCCGGGTTTCAGGCGCACATGGTAGGTTGTCCCCGCGTAGGTGTTTTCGGGCGGGCAGACGGCGAGGGTGTCTTGGTCGCGCCACTGCGTCGCGGGTTCGCTCTCGCCATCCCCGGAAAACACCAGCATCTTGCGCCCTGCCGCCTTGGGGTCGGTCGTCTGCCCCTCCTGCACCGTGCTCAGGCTCACCACGGGCTCCGGGAAGGTAATGTTAAAACTCCCGTCCGCCCCTTGGCGAACCGACACCGAATCAGCCGCACCTGCCCCCGCCGTCAGCAGGAGCAGCACCGCCGTCAAAAACTGTCGTATCACACGCTTGTTCAGCATGCTCTCATGCTAGCGCATGCCCGTGGTAATAGCAAGTGAGATGTGCGATATAGGGGAAGTTTTTTCACGCTTACGCTCGCCCCCGCGCTGTGCACAAAACAGCCCTGTCTGACGGCACGTCAGACAGGGCTTGTCATTTCGCGCGGCTATGCCGCGCCATTATTTACAAATTGTAATTTGTAACTTGTAATTTGTAATTCCCTTTTACGCTTCGGCGGTGGTCACCTTGGCGTTGCGGGCGAGCAGGTCCAGCACCTTGGAGGTGATGATGGACAGGCGGATGCCCGTGATGCGGTTCTCGCGCTGGAGCTTGCGGGCGAAGTTGCGCAGGTTCTTCTCGCCCTGCTGCTCGGCCATGGAAGCGATGGCGTTCATCACCTCGCCGTCGGTGGCCATGATGCTCTCCTTGCGGGCAATCTCCTGCAGGGCGAAGTAGACGCGCAGGTTGCGCTCCGTCTCGGCCTTGCATTCTTCCTTCAGGGCGTCCATGTCCTTGGCGATGTCGTAGTTACCGGCCTGAATGGCGGCGTAGACCTTGCGCTGGACAGTCTGCTCGTTCTCGCGCTCGATGAGGTCGGCGGGGAGGGCGAAGCTGAGCTGGTCGGCGAGCTTCTCGGAAATCTGGTCGGCCTTGGACTCGTCGTTGGCGCGTTCCTTGTTGCTCTTGAGGTTCTCCTTGACGATTTCCTTAATCTCGTCGAGGCTCTTGCCGGGCAGAGCGCCCGCAAAGAGGTCGGGAGTGATTTCGGGAACAATCTTCTCGCGGATTTCCTTCACGGTGATGTGGAAGCACACATCCTTGCCCTGCAGAGACTCGATGGGGAAGTCCGCCTTCATGGTGACGGTGACATCCTTGGTGTCACCCGCGGAGAGACCGACGACGCCCTCGGCAAGGCCGGGCATGAAGGTATCCTCTTCCAGAGACAGCCAGTGACCATCGCGGCCTTCCATGAAGCCAACGGGCTTGCCGCAGAACTCGGCGGTGGGCTGGCCTTCGACCGTGGTCTTGAAGTCGATGACGGCGATATCGCCCATGGCACCCGCGCGCTCGCACACCTCGTGCTTGGCGGAAGCCTCGGCATACTTCTGCATCGTCTCATCCACCTCAGCGTCCGTCACCTCCGTGGAGGGAACGCTCACCTCAAGGCCCATGTACTCGGGCAGCTCGAAGGAGGGAACAATCGTGAGCGTGGAGCTCAGCGTGTAGGAGCCGTCCTCGGCCACCTTACCCTCGGGCGTGCCGAAGTCCAGCACCTTGAGCTCGGGGTTCTGCTCCAGAGCCTTCTCTTGGATGTCGCTCTTAAGCTCGTAGTCGAGGGCGTCAGCGATATCGGAGGCATAACGCTTGGCAACGACGCTCTTGGGGGCCTTGCCGGGGCGGAAACCGGGGATGCGGGCGTTGGCGGAATAGCTCTTGATGATGGTGTCCTTGATGGCACTCACTTCTTCTGCCGTGGCGCTCGCCTGCAGCGTCGCCTGACAATCGCTCGTCTTGTTAATGGTGATATCCATAGCTGTTTTTAGTGTGAAAAGGGTGTAAAAAACGCGCGTTTATTATGCACACCGCGGGGAAAAAGGCAAGCGTATAGTGAAGCATGACAAGATTTGTGATAAGAAATAGGAGGTTTGAAATTTTTGATTTGGAAATTTTGTGCGACGGAACGCCGCAGGGATAGAAAAGCCTGTCTGACGCATGAGTCAGACAGGCTTCCTCATTTCGCACCAATAGGTGCGCGAATTCTCTCAATCACAAATCTCAGATCACCTATCCCAAATCTCGGCGTTCTTTTACCGCCCGGGCACCATCTCGAAAGTGAAGCCTTTGAGGTACTCCGTCTCGGGGATGTTGAGCAGCACGGGGTGATCAGGGCTCTGCCCGTGGCTCTGAATGAGGCGCAGGGTGCTGTGGCCGTCCACGGCGGCGGCGGCGATAGTGTCGCGGAAAATGGCGGTGCTGGCGTGGTGCGAGCAGCAGAAGGAGGACAGGATACCGCCCACGGGGAGCATCTGCATGGCACGCAGGTGAATCTCTTTGTAGCCGCGAAGCGCACCATCGAGGCTCTTCTTGTTGCGGGTGAAGCTGGGCGGGTCCAGAATAATCATGTCCCACTTGGGGTCCGCGCCGCCGTTGCGCACGGCATCGCTCTCGCGCTTCAGGAAATCAAAGGCGTTCTCGCAAATGCCCTCCACCTGCACGCCGTTAAGCTCGGCATTGGAGCGCAGGGAGGCGATGGCGTCCTCGGAAATATCCACCGCGGTCACGCTGGCAGCACCGGCCTTCGCACAGGCGAGGGCAAAGCCGCCCTGATTGGTGAAGCAGTCCAACACGCGGCGCCCCTTGGCAAACTTCGCCACATCGGCGTAGTTCTGCATCTGGTCGAGATAGAGCCCCGTTTTCTGCCCTGTGGCGAGGTCCACGAGGAACTTGATGCCGCGCCCCGTGCCCACAAAGGGTTCGGGCTGCTCGCCCACGGCCACATAGGTCTCGGGCTCAATACCCTCGGCGGCCAGCATGGGGGAGTCGTTGCGGACGATGATGGAACGCGGGCGGAAAAGGTCGTTCAGAATATCGCGGATGAGGCCGAGGCGCAGGTACATGGCAATCGTGAGCGTCTGCACCACGAGCACGTCCTTGTACTTGTCCACGATGAGGCCGGGCAGGCCGTCGCTCTCGCTCCACACGACGCGCATCATCTCCTCCCCCGGCAGGTAGCGTTCGCGCAGGGTCATGGCCTGCGAGATGCGGCGGGCAAAGAAATCGCGGTCGAGGTCCTGCTTGCGGCGGGAGAAGCGGCGCGCCACAATCTGCGAATGCGGATTGTACATGGCAGAGCCGAGGTAGTGATCGCGCTGGTCCTTCAGCAGCACCACGTCGCCGGGCTTCGGATTGCCGAAAACGGTGCGAACCTCCGTGCCGTACACCCAGTCGTGTCCGTGAAAAATGCGAGCCTTGGGAGCGATAATCAAACCTGCCATAACGCGGGCATTGTAGCCGATGATGCGGCCGGAATCAAGCCAAATCCTGTCAGGCTGACGCGCCCGGTTCAGTCCTCGCCATCCTGTGAGCGGAGGTGGGGATGCCCCGTCCTATCGTGGTGTCGATAGGCGTCTTGGAGATATTCGGGGACAAAGCGGTTGCAGAGGCCGTCCGCCTTCTCCGTGTAGAAGCCCACGGCATGCCCATTATAAAAACGCACGGTGAGCCGAGGGTGCTTGCGGTGGTCTTTTTCTTTCGCAGCGGCACAGTAGTAGTGGACATGGCGCAAGCCCTCCCCGTCCGTAAAAATGCGGACGGGCTTTTCCAAGCCTTCCGTGCTTTGCTGACCTTCCTCGGCACACCACGTGTATTCATCCACGCCGTACTCGCAATGGATTTCGGTGGGCAGACCGAGCCATGCGACGATTTCCTCCGTGGAGTGCCCGATCATGTCGCTGTAGAAGCGAGCATCGTAGCAGGTGGTGCAGCCGGACAAGGCGGCGACACCGAGCAGAAGGAGAGTTTGAGAAACGGCGCATTCCATATCTGACATCATACGACTCTGCGGAGGAAATGCAAGGTCTTACTTGCCTGCGGGGGCCTTTTTTGCCTCTTCCTCCGCTTTTTTGATGGCGGCCCATTCCTTGGGGATGACAACAGCTGCCGTTGCCTCCGCTGCCGCTCGATAGGGAGAAGCCGCGGTATCCTCCAAGGTCTGCAACATGAGCTGCTTCGCGGTGCGTTGATCCTTCGCCAAAGCAAGGCAGGTAATCTGCATCAACCGTGCACGGAGCTTGTCCGCAGGCTCCGCCGCCGAGTTCTGCGCCATGCGGAAGTAATCCGCCGCCATGTTGTACTTCTTTTTCTCCGCGCAAAGGTAAGCAAAGGACTCCGCAAAGAAGGCGCCCTCCGCCTTGCCGAGCTTGGCACGAACGAGCGGCTCCAGCGTGTCAGGCATACCTGCACAGCGGGAGCACAGGCTCTGCCACTCTGCATACATGTTGCCGCTCGGGCGGATACCGCGTTTGAAGGCGGCGAAGGGGCGATAGAGCGGGTCGCCGAAGGTGACCTCCTGCCACGAGATGAGCGGGGTCGCCATCAGCATGGCATCCGCCACGCAGTAGCCTTTCAACAGGCGGTCGTAGAAGACGCCGAAGTCGTGACACCCCGCGAGGAAGGGTTCATACACATTGCCCATGGTGACGGCGGCACCGCGTTTCAGCAGAGCGGGAGCCCACTGCTTGGCATCCTTGCAGTTTTCGCAGCTGAAGGAATGCAGATGGGCCGCCACGGCTCCGGGCGCAAAGCGGAACTCGGGTGCGGCCTCGGGGTGAAAGGGGCCATTGGCGCGGTATTCGTACCAGCCGAAGTACACCGCTGTCTGCTTCATGAGGGGGAAGGAGTGAGCCAGCGTCTTTTTGGAGCTTTCGTAGAAGAGCGGCTGGTAGGCCTGTTGTGCGGACAAGGCAGCGGCTTTAAACATTTTTTCGCCTTCGGCATAAGGGCCGCCTTCATCTATCACCGTCCAGCCCCACAACCCCTCGCGCTCCACGCGCACGGGGTCGAAAATCATGTTGGCAATCGTCTGCTCATCGGGGCCGTCGATACGGCACACGGCCATGACCGGAGGATGCTGCGCGGTGATGGCCCCATCCTTCTTGTAGCAGGGGTTTTGCAGCGCACTATGCAAGGGGTAATTCGCGCCCAACAGCATGAGTTCGGAATCCACGGAAGCCGCCTCATCGGGCGTCCACTCCACCTTACCCTGCGCTTCGCCACGCTTGATGGCCTCCGCCTTCTTCCGGCGGGCTTCAAGGACGGCGGTAGATTCTTTCACGCGCAGAGGGAGATCGGGCATGAGCACCATGGCACACATCTCCTTGCCGCCCGTACGCTGAGCCGGGTACCGCCAGTCGTTCCCGGAAGCGGCATAGAGCAGCGGGCTCTTCACTTTGCGCTCAAAATCCGCGCGGCTGATGTCGCCGGTCTTCACACCGCGCAAGGCAACCATCTGCGACACGTCGACGTGCCGCGCCTCACAGTATCGACGGGCGGCCTTCTCGCTCAACGGAGAATCAGCATTGTACACCACCACCACCTGCTCCGGCGTGAGGCCCCAAACCGACGCTGCGCACGAAAGGGCAAGAAAGAGTTTGCGCCACATAAGCTCAACGACGTTTGCGGAAGAGACCGTTGAAGGCACCGAACCCGCTCGGTCCCTTGGGACGGCGGGCCGCGCCGCCGCCCATGAGCGCGGAGAGGTCCGGCATGCCGCTCTGCATTTGGCGCATCTGCTCCATCATTTCATTCATATCGGGGGCCTGCGCGGCTCCCGCCCCCTGCCCCGGCATGCCTGCGCCGCCCTGCATCTGCTGCATGAGCGCGTTCATGTCGGGCATGCCGCCCTTGGCACCCGCGGGGGCGTTCTTCATGAGGCCCTTCATCATGCTACCCATCTTGCCCTTGCCGCCCATCATCTCCTTCATCTCGCGGAAATTCTTGATGAAGCGGTTCACCTCAATCTCCGACACGCCGGAGCCCTTGGCAATGCGGCGGCGGCGGGAGGGAATGAGGAGTTTGTAGTTGGTGCGCTCGGCGGGGGTCATGGAGAGCACGATGGCCTCCATGCGCTTCATGCGCTTGGGGTCCAGCGCACCATCGGGCAGCTGCTTGCGAATCTTGTTGAAGCCGGGGAGCAGACCCAGCAGGCCCTCCAGCGGGCCGAGGCTCTGCATCATCTTCATCTGATTCAGGAAATCGTTGAAATTGAACTCACCGCTCATCAGGCGGCCCATGGAGTTCATGGCGGACTCTTGGTCAATCTTCTCCGCCGCCTTTTCCACGAGCCCCACGATATCGCCCATGCCGAGGATGCGGTCAGCCATGCGCTGCGGCACAAAAGCCATAAGCATATCGAGCTTTTCGCCCTCGCCCACGTATTTGATGGGCTTGCCCGTCACGGCGCGCATGGAGAGTGCGGCACCGCCGCGGGCATCGCCGTCCAACTTGGTGAGGATGATACCCGTGAGCCCCACGGCGGCATCGAAGGACTGCGCCACGCGCACCGCCTGCTGACCAGTGGCGGCATCGGCCACGAGCAGGGATTCCTGCGGCTTGAGGAAGGCAGCGAGCTTTTTGAGCTCTGCGATGAGGGCTTCATCCACCTCCTGGCGGCCGGCTGTATCGAAAATGATGACATCGTGCTCCTGCCCCTCGGCCCACTTGAGGGCGTCCTTCGCCACACGGATAACATCCTTCTCCGTCGCAGCGGGGGTGTAGACGGGCACCTCAATCTGCGCAGCGAGGGTCGCCAACTGGTCAATGGCGGCGGGGCGGATGAGGTCGCAGGCCACAAGGAGCGGCTTCTTGCCGTCCAGCTTCAGACGGCGGGCGAGCTTGGCGGAGGTCGTGGTCTTACCCGCGCCGTTGAGACCGACCACCAGCACGCGGGTGGGGGCGGGCTCCAGATTCAGCCCCACGGCATCGCCGCCCAGCAGCTCTGCGAGCCGGTCGCGGAAGATTTTCACAATTTGCTCCCCGGGCTTCACTGTTTTGAGCACCTTCTCGCCCATGGCTTCTTCCTTCACATGGGCGATAAACTCGCGAGCCACGGTGTATTCCACATCGGCATCGAGCAGAGCCATGCGGATTTCGCGCAGTGCGTCCTTGATGTTGGACTCGGAAATCGAGCCGAGCCCGCGCAGCTTGCGGAAGGTATCGTCGAGCTTGTCGGAAAGCAGGGAGAACATGCGGAAAGAGTAGCGAAAAAGCCCCCGACTGTCAAGCAGCCTTCGCGCACATGACGCATGCCGTGCGCGGCGGGGCAGACATAATCCTTGCCCGCAGGAGCATTCCGTGTTAGCATGCCCCCATGCCGCAGAGTTTTGAGGACGCCGTCGATATCATCATGAGCAAGCATCCGGAGTACGCCCCCGACGCTTATCATTTCATGCGCACGGCGCTGGACTCCGCCTCCCGCCGCTTCAACAAGACGGCGGAGAACCCCCATCTCTCGGCAGAGGAGCTGTATCTGGGCTTCTGCGCTGCCTTGTTGGAGGAATATGGTCCGCTGGCCAAAGCCGTGGCGGAACATTGGGGCATCACCAAATCCGCCGATGTGGGCGCCATTGTGTACAATCTCATTGAGGTGGGCGTCTTCGGGCGTCAGGAGAGTGACACGCAGGCGCAGTTCAACAACCTGCGCTCGCTCGATGGCCTCCTCAACGAGCCTTATCTGCCCGCCGACAACAAGCATTGATTTTATGACGACAGAACCGATGAGCGGCGCACAACTGCGCTGGCCCGCCGAATGGGAAGAACAGGAAGCCGTGTGGCTCTCCTGGCCGCACCGCGCCGACCTCTGGCAAGGCGGGCTGGAGGAGCTGACGGAACGTTACACTGAGCTCGCCGCCGCCATCGCCGCGGAGGCTGAGGTGCGCATCAACGCGGCCGCACCGCTGCATGCAGGCATTGCCGAGCTGCTGCACCATCGCGGTGTGGAGCATTTCCGCCTCTTCGACCACCCCACAAACGATGTCTGGTGCCGCGATCATGGCCCCATCTTCACCCGCCGCGCGGACGGCCTCATGCAGATGGCGGACTGGCAGTTCAACGCGTGGGGCGGCAAGTTCTCCCCCTGGGATTTGGACAACGCCGTGCCCGAATGCATCGCCCGTTCCCTCTCCCTGCCCCGTCTCTGCTCCCCGCTCTTTCTGGAGGGCGGCGCCATCGAAGGCAACGGCGAGGGCCTGATCCTCACCACGGAAGCCGTGCTGCTGAACCCCAACCGCAACCCCGGCAAGAGCAAAGCCGAGGTAGAGGCAGAGCTGCACCGCATGCTCGGCACGACCCACGTCTTCTGGCTCGGCAAGGGCATCGAGGGAGACGACACGGACGGCCATATCGACGACATGGTGCGCTTCGTGAACGCAGAGGCCGTCGTCTCCATCACAGAGCCCGACCCGCACTCCCCGCACTACCGCAATCTGGCAGAGAACAACGAGCGGCTGCAAGACCTCCGCACTCCTTCCGGCCACAAGGTGGAGGTCGTTCCCCTGCCCATGCCCAAGCCGCTGGTAGCCAAAGACTGGCGCTTGGAACAGCTGCCCGCCAGCTACGCCAATTTCCTCATCTGCAACGGCTCCGTCATCGTCCCCATCTTCCTGCAGGAGAAAGAGGACGACCGCGCACTGGGCATCCTGCGAGAATGCTTCCCGAAGCATCACGTCGTGGGCATCGATGCCCGCCGCCTCGTCATTGAGGGCGGTGCCATCCACTGCATCACCCAGCAGCAGCCTAAAGGCTGAAAAGCCCCCCCTTCCCGATGAAACGCAGAAGGCGGACACCTTGCGGTGCCCGCCTTCCTCGTCAATCACAATATGAAAAAGAACTGAGTCCTCGCTCTCGCGGAGACATAAGGATAGACACTGCAGCACAGCTGCCGTTCAAAAAAAAGACAAAATAACGAGCGGACGGCTGTTTTCCCCGAAAGCTCAGGTCCCGACGAAAGCTTTCTGTAGCGGCTCCATCGGTTCCGACGGCATGGGCGCCTCGCAGAAGCGACCCGTGCAGAAATCGATGCGGAAGATGGAGCCGTCGAGGCGCTGGAGGAGGAGCGTCTCCTCCCCCTCTCGCCGGAAATAGAGGAGGGAGGCCGGGCGGTTGCCGTAGCAGATATCCCACGGGGTATCTCCGCGGGCACTGCGGAGGGTGTAATAGGTTTCGGCGCCGACACGATGCTCGCACAGATACCAATCGGGACGGCCGATGCTGATTTCCCGTACGGCATCATCGGGGGCGCTGACGGAACAAAACCACAAGGCGAGGAAACATCCCGCCGTCAGCAGGACGCTGAGAACAGCGCAGAGCCACCTGCAACGGAGGAGATTCATCACAAGCGGGTGAGGAAGTATAACCCTGCATAGATGCGGGAGTCAATAGCGACACCCGCAGCCACCTTGGCGGCGAGCCACGATTCAATCTCTTCCAACGGGACCTCGCAGACAGTGATGTTTTCATGATCCACACCGCCGCCCTGCCCCGTGCGGCGCAGGCCCGTGGCGAGGTAGAAATGAAGCGTCTCGCTGGTAAGACCGGGCGAACTGGGGGAGGTGAAGAGATAGCGCATCTCATCCGCCTCATATCCTGTTTCTTCCTCCAGTTCACGGCGGGCAGCAGCAAGGTCGCTCTCGGGGCCTTCATCCCCGCTCAGGCCGGCAGGAAAACAGAGACAACGCTGCCCGATGGGCGGGCGAAACTCCTCCACCAGCAACACTTTGTTCTCCGGAGTACAGGCAAAAATCATCACGGCGCCCGTGTTATTGACGCGCTCGCAATACTCCCAACGTCCCTCGCGAACCATGTTGAGGAACTTTCCCTGATACAGCATGTCGGCCATGTTCCTGTTGTACCACAGCCGGCGCGGGAGGTCAAGCCGAGGCCCCGGAAACCGCCCGTCGACAAAACATGAGGCGGGCACTATTTGCTTGACAAAGCCCCCCATGGTGATTACGCTTGAACCACGCATGAATTCTTATCCCCAGTACAGCATCGGCGAGCAGGGCGAACGCCCCTGGGGCTCGTGGTGTGTGCTGGACATGCAACCGAACACGGTGGTCAAGCGCCTCATCTTGGTTCCCGGCGGGCGTATCTCACTGCAACGCCATCGGCATCGTTCCGAGCGTTGGGTCGTGTTGAAGGGCGCCGCCACGGTGCTCTGCGGCGACGAGACGATCCACCTCACCAAGGGTGAATCCGCCATCATCCCGAGCGGAGCCATCCACCGCCTGAGCAATGAACAAGCCGAACCGCTGGAAGTGCTGGAAGTACAAATCGGCGACCTGCTCAGCGAGGAAGATATCGAACGTTTCACCGACGATTACGGGCGGGTGGAAGAGGCGTCGGCATATTGAACGGACGCCCATGAAGGGACCGAGAGCTGAAACGCTCATGCAGGCCCGTCTCTTTTCTTGTTAGATGAATGACGGAACTCTATAGTATTCGCACCACCATGAATACTATACCTCCATCCGATCATTCGTCGTTTCCGTCCCTGCAAACCGCTTGGCACAAGCTGATACGCCGCAGCCGCGCGGGAGATCGTCGTATCGCGCTGCAGCTCTGCCGTGCCGCCTTCCGAGAACGCAATGGGGGCCGCTTTGCCGCCTTAGGGGAGCGCAGCGATGCCGATATTGCGGCTCATCTCGGGCTCACGCCCCGCCAAGTGGAGCGGCTGCGGAAGCCATCTCCGCTATGGCGTTGGGAGGGCAACGATGTGTTGCTCTTCTTTGTCGGGGCCCCCGAAAGCGAGGATCACCCCACGCCCGCCACTTACGGCAAACGGCGTGCACGCCACGCGGTGCGCTCCGGGAAACGGCGCCAACGCTCCATGCGCCGTCTGCACCTGTTACCGCCGCCCGCCGTCTACCCTCTGCTCGACGAAGAGGGGCTGATGGCAGCGGATGAGGATGAGTGTGCCGACTCCTGAATCCCTGTGCGCCTCTCCCGGCACGGGAGGGGCGCACGCTCTCCGGCAACGGAGAAGAAACTCAGCGCACCGCGGGGCGCTCGGTGAACCAGGCCTTCATCGTGTCCGTGATGCGCACCAGTTCCTCCTCCGTGATGATATAGGGCACCATGGCATACAGGCAGCAAAGGAAGGGGCGGTTGAACACGCCGCGCTCGTAGGCAAACTGTTGGAATCCCTCCAGCACATCGGGGCTCACCACCTCCACACAGAGACAGCCGCCCATCACGCGCACCTCACGGATGCGCGGGTCAGAGAACCCCGCCATCTCGCGCTTCATGATACTCTCGATGCGGGCGATGCGCTCCACATAGTTACCCTGTTCAAAGAGCTCGATGGATTTCAATGCTGCCGAGCAGGCCACGGCGTTGCCCATGAAAGTGGGGCCGTGCATGAAGGCGTGCGTGGGCTCATCATCATAGAAACCCTCGTAAACCTTGTGATTGGCGACCGTCACGGCATGCCCGATATGCCCGCCCGTGAGCGCCTTGCCCAGCACCAGAATATCAGGCAGCACGACATCCGCCACAAAGCGGTGCCCCGTGCGGCCGAAACCCGTGGCCACCTCATCGAACACCAGCAGCACGCCGTACTCATCGCAGAGCTCACGAGCTCGTTGCAGGAAGGAGATATCATACATACGCATGCCGCCGGCCCCCTGCAACAGAGGCTCGACAATGAAGCAGTTGAGCTCCGCATGGTGCTCGGCAAAGGCTTGTTCCAACGCGGGAATCTCCGTCGGGATGTGGATGACGCTCTTCTTTTCGCCGTAGGCTTGCAGGATGAAGTGGTAATCCTCGTCATCGCCCACCTCCATGGCTTTGAAGGTATCGCCATGGTACGCATGCGTGAGCGCCAGCACCTTGGTGCGCTGCAATTCCCCGCGGTTCACATAAAACTGGAGCGCCATCTTGAGCGCCACCTCCACCGCCACGCTGCCGGAGTCCGAATAGAAACAATAATCCAAATCCCCGGGCAACCATGCCTGCAATTTTTCGGACAGGCGGCGGGCGGGTTCATGCGTCAGCCCGCCCAGCATCACGTGGGAGAACCTGTCTATCTGCTCCTTCATTGCCGCACTGATGACGGGGTTGCGGTAGCCGTGTATCACGCACCACCACGACGAAACGGAATCGATGAGTTTTTTCTCCCCCGAATAGAGGTACACGCCCTCCGCATCCGTAATCTCATACGGCAAGGGCATGGTTTTCATCTGCGCATACGGATACCAAATCATGCGCGAACCATAGCACACAACGTCCCGCGCGGCAAGGGATTTTCCGTACATCCTGCTTTACAAATGCGCACTTCCCCTATATGCTATCGGCATGCAACGCATCTTCCGCCTCTTCCTTCCCCTGCTCTGCCTTGTCAGCATGCTGCCGCTTGCGGCAGCGGAGGGCAACATGGACCTTTCGCTGGATACCATCGACCGCACAATGCAGCGAGAAGCACAGCGCAACGCCAAGGTGGCGAGCTACATCGACATCCAAAAGAAGGACGCGGACGCCAAGCTGGACGACCTCGAAAAACGCTATCAGGAGCTGAAGGTCGCGGTCTACTATCAGGATTACAGCAATTTCTTCTACCTCACCTACTACTGCCACCGCATCGCGGAACTGCGTGCGGAATGCTTCAGCGGCAATTTTCCCTTCACGCAGACGAAGCTGCGCATGGAGATGGCGGTGCAGCGCTACGCCTACCTGAGCCAGGCGCTGGACAGCTTCAAGCCCGAGCTGCTCAACGAAGAAGACCGCGCCAAACTGGAACGCTCCCGCGCCGCGTGTACCAAACTGGCGGAAGCCTACCGCGCCATGATTCTGGGGCTGGAGGAGGAGCAGAAACGCTTTGAACAGCTCACGGACAGCATCCGACGCCTCGACCTCTACGCCAACGGCAAAAACGTGGAGATGTACACCATGCGCCATGCCGACCACGGCGTGGTGAACGTCCGCAAGCTGATGGAGTTCACCGCAGCCCGCAAGGCAGAGAAGGAACAAGCAGCCGCCGCTGCCGAGGAAAAGAAGGATGCGGAAGAAGAACGCCGCGCCAAATGGCTGGCAGAGATTACGGAAGAAGGTCTTGCTTACGGCACGGATGTGGACATCCACGGCGAAATGAAGCTGGAAGATGAGGAGAAATCCGAGGGGCGCCTTGCCTCCCGCATCGCCATGGCGCTCTGGGACCCCTCCCACCCCTTCCGCAAGCTCGACTCCTCCTCCGTGGGATTCCTGACCCGCTGGGCCTATGTCGGCATTGCTTTCCATAACAACTACATCGATGCCTACGACCGCGAGTTCGCGCAGGGGCTGGGGCAGCTGGGTCTGTGGTTCCTCGGCTTCGTGCTCATTGCGACGCTCACGGGCATCTCGGTCGATCGTCTGCTGCGCCGCCGCAAGGACATCAACCGCGTGCGTCTGCGCCACGCCATGCTGGCGCTGGGCTTCCTGCTCATCGGTGCGGCGCTGGGGCTCTACAGCCTGACGGAAAGCAAAGACCTGCTCGCGGAGCACACGCGTTTCCTCGCGGAGTTCATGGTGCTCTCCTCCGTCCTCTTCGGCTCGCTCATCATCCGCCTGAGCTCCCGCCGCATCAACTGCGGTGTCAAGCTTTATCTCCCGCTCTTCATCCTGAATCTGCTGCTCATCGCCTACTGCGTCATGATGTGCACCAGCTTCCTCATCACCATGACGGCGCCGCCCGTCTTCCTGATTTGCGGCGTGTGGATGCTCATCCGCTTCCTGCGCCGCATGGGGCAGCTGCGCATCTCCGCGCGCGTGTTCGCGGTGTTGAGCATCATCCTCATGTTCGCGGGCGCGGCGGTGTGTCAGGCGGGGTACTACTACCTCATGATTCTCATCTCGCTGAGCTGGTATGTGCTCGTCACCAACGTGATGCTCATGACCGCCATCTCCAAGATATCCAAGCTCATCTGCCGCCGCATCTCCGCCAACAACAAGCTGCGCGGCTACCGCCACTACCTCTGCGTGTGGGTGCGGCTCGTGGTGTCGCAAATGGTGCAGCCCATGGTCTTCCTCGGTCTCATCTGGTATGGCCTGCGCTGGCCGGCGGAGGGGCTGGACCTCGGCCAGTTCTTCTCCAGCTGGATGGGCACGCCCCTGCGCATGGAGGGCGCCATCCGCAGCATCACGGCGGATGACATCGTGCTCATCCTGACGGTGGGCATCATTCTCAACTGCGCCATCGCCATCATCAAGGAAACGATTAACATCATCTACGGCAAGCAGATGGAAGCGGGACGCAGCCAGACCATCCTCACCATCGGCTCGCTCTGCGCGTGGGGTTGCTTCATCATCTTCGCGCTCGACCGCATGGAGGCGGATTACAACTCCATCCTCGTGGTGATGGGCGGTATGTCCGTGGGTGTCGGCTTGGGCATGAAGGACACCATCGACAACATCGTCTGCGGCCTCTCGCTCATGCTCGGCCGCATGCGCCCCGGCGACATCGTGGAATGCGACGGCGTGCGCGGCATCGTGGCCACCATCGGCTACCGCACCACCTCGCTGGAGACGCTGGACGGCTCCGTCATCAGCTTCCAGAACTCCCAGCTCTTCGCCCAGAACTTCCGCAACCTCACGCGCAACCACCAGTACGAGCGCTGCGTGGTGAGCATCGGTGTCACCTACGGCACGGATGTGGACCGCGCCCGCAAGCTCATTCTGCAAGCCCTGCGCCGCATCCCCGGTCTTACCAAACAACACCCATCCTCCGTCGTGCTGGATAACTTCGGCGACAGCTCGGTGGACCTGAGCATCGTCGTCTGGGTGCCCGTCGCCAAGAAAGTGCCCACCCTCTCCGCCGTGCGAGAGGCCGTCTACCGCACCTTCAACGAAAACGGCATCGAGATTCCCTTCCCGCAGCAGGACCTTTATATCAAGCCCCTGCCCGGCGCCGCCGTGCCCGACGAGCTGAAGGGGAAATGAGATGTATACAAATCATAGATAGTGTGCGGCGATCGCCGCAAGGAAAGAAGCTGCCCTGTCTGACGTGCCGTCAGACAGGGCTTAACGTTCCGCGCGGGCTTACCCGCGCCTCTCTTTACAATTTGTAATTTGTAATTCTCATTCGTCCTCCATGCTCTCCGTCTCGGGCTCATCCGACTTCTTGGGAGCAGGAGCGGAAGCTGCGCCCGCGCGAGTACCGAGGGCGGTCTTGCGGGGGTCATCGATGACGGGGGTATCATCCGTATCGTTCGCGCTGTTGTCGCTGATGACGATGGAAGGGCCGTCGGAATCCGCCACAATCGTGTTGTTGTTGCGCTGAATTTCGGAGGGGATGTCGTTCTTGGCAACAGCCTTCTTATCCACCCACATATCGAGCGCTCCCTGAGCGTAGGCACCATACATGGAATCGGGATCCATATCGCGCATCTCGGTGTAGAGCTTGCGGAGTTTGTCCGTGGAGCCGCCGTTGCGGCGAAGGTGGCCCGCCAGCGCGGCAATCATCTCCTGACGCTGCGTAAGGGAATAGCCCGGCTTGGCAAGGAGGTCACGAATGTAGCCTTCCACCTGACTCTGCTCCATGTTGAAGGTTTTCTCCATCACGGTGATGGGGTCAAAGTCCTTGCGGGCACCGAGACCGATGTTGTCCGCCATGGCCTTGTTGCGCTTGCCTCCCTCACCCGCATCGGGGGGAAGGTTGACACCGCGCACTTCGGAGGCTTCCATGAGGAGCCTGGCCTTGCGGCTGCCGCCCGCTTTCTCGGCCTTCACGATGAGGTCTTCCTGTTTGTCGTAGGCTTCCAGCAGCTTGGTGAGGGCAGCGGCAGCGGTGTCAGCGTCTTTCAGCTCATCCGCACGCTGCACGATGCCGCGCAGGTAGCCGCCGTTATCCACCACGGCGAGACTGGGATAGCTGAAGATGCCGCCCGGCAGACCGCGCTTGCCGATGATGCGCTCCATCTCCTTTTTCTGCCGGTCATCGGGCAGCTGGTAGATGGGTACCTCCACGAAAACGCAGTTGCGCAGCGCGGATTGCAGCTTGTGCTTTTTGACAAACTCGTCGTAGGCCTTTTGACTGACCTCATCGTAGTTCGCGCCGTAGCAGAAGAGCACGATGGGCTTGTGCCCCGCCTTGGAGAGAGCATCGGGATAGGTGCGAGCTGTGGCGGCACCGAGGGGTAGTGCGGCAACCAGAGCGGCGCAGGCGAACAGAAGGGAAGATTTTTTCATGATTTGAAAAAGGGATTAGTTCTTAAGCTGGCGTCCATAGACATACACACCCGTCATGGAGGGCTCGAATTTCTCGCCGATGCGGACGATGCGGACGTACTTGCCCGTGGCTTTGCTCTGGCGGGCATCGAACTTGAGGGTCAGGTTGCCGTCATAATCGGACGCACGCACCACGGTCGTCCAGTTGCGACCGTCATCGGAGGTCTGCATGGTGAAGGGAACCTCGCGCTTATCCTTGTCGATGGGCTGCTGGAGCACGATGACCGCGCCCGTGATTTCGCACTTGCTGTCCAACTGAATGAGCGTGCCCGTGTTTTCGCCCTCGAACTTGCCGGGGATAGAGCCGCCGAAGCGCTGGAGCACGGCCCAGTGGCTGCAGGCGTTCTTCATGTCGCCGTCCGCCATGGTGGTGGCGGGCTTGATGAGCCCCGTCTGGGACACCACCTTGCCGGGGAAACGGGGAGCTTTCACGTTCTTCTTGTTGAACTTGCTCTTGCACTTGGCGTAGGCAAGACGACCGATGGCTTGGAAGGTAGCGCGTTCGCCGTTCTCCTCGGCTGCGGCAATGGCCTCACCGAGAGAGCCCCACGTCGCGTCGAGCTCTTTCTTGGTGGTCTTGGCACGAGCCATGGCGCGAACCATCATGTTGGTGAACTCTTCCTGCGTCTTGCCGTCCTCATCAGGCATTTTGGAGACGTAGCCGAGGCCCCATGTGAGCACGGCACCACTGTAGTCCTTCTTCGCCATGAGGACGTGCAGCACATCATGCAAAAAGTCCTTGCGTTCCTTGTTGTCCTTGCAGTAGGCAATCTGAGCGTTGAGAAGGTCCTTGATTTCCCAGCGGTTGGTGCCCCAGCCGTTGATATCCTTAAAGAAGGCGGCAAACATCTTGTTGCGTGCGCTGCTGTCTTTAATGAGGGGGATGTAACCGGGGTACACGCTCTTGGCCAGCGTGCGGGCGGCGACACAGTAGTGGCCGTACTTCTTGCTGCCCATGCCGTTCACGACGGAATCGTGCAGGGCCTTCCACTTGCGGATATCGTTGGGAGCCTTGAGCTTCAGATAGCCGGCATAGCGGGCATGCGCGGGGTAGTTGAGCGGCTGGGCATGCAGTGCGAGCTCATAGCAGTTGAAGGAGGCGGTCATCTTCTTGCGCGCACCGAGGAAGTCCGCCATCGCCACCAGCTGGTCGGAAATCATGGTGGTGAAGTGGTCCTCATAGAGCTTCTGCATGAGGATGAGGAAGTCCCACTCGGGCTGGTCCCAGAAGGTTTTCTGGATGCCGTGCTGCCAGTAGATGGAGTTGCCGGCACGCCACTCGCCGTTCACACGCAGGGCATAGGCGCAGTGACCGGGCTCTCCCATGGGCATGGCCGGCAGACCATTGGAGAGAGCACCGAAGGAGGCGTAGTGGGAGAGAGCACCGCACACGCCGCCGATTTCGCGGTGAGCCCACGCAATGGTGTGGTTCGTGTAGTCCCACACAGGGCCGAGGTAGTCCCCGGAAAACACGGAGTCCCCCGCCACGTTGCGGAGGCGGTACTGCAGCTGGTATTCCGCGCCGAGATAGCGGTCCACCGGCAGACGCACGTTATCGCGCATCCACGTAAGGTTCCGGACACCGCCCCAGCAGGGTCCGTCCGTCGTACCCTCCTTGCAACCCGTCACAAGGCGCATATCCCAATATTGCAACTCCTTATAGAGTGCATTGAGACGGCCCTCCTTGTAGCTGCTGCTGTAGAAGCCGTAGCGCTGCTTCATGAACTCCTCGGGCCAGCCTTCGCGGGCGAATTCGAGGGCGGTGGTCGTCGCCGTCTTCTTCACCACGTCATCGGTGGTGATATCCGCGGCGTCCTCGCTATAGAGCACCAGCAGGTTGGCCAAGCCCTGCCCGAGATTGCGGGTGGGGCCGGAGTACAGGATGCCGTTGCACCAGTTGAGGTCTCGCATGATGGCGGCGAGCATCTCCGCACCGCGGGGCTGCGCTGCCAGCTGGCCGATGCCCGTAGTGCCGACCTTGCGGATGATGGTGAGGCGGGCGAGGTCCAGACGATTGGGGGAGGACTCCATAAAGGCGAGAATCTGCTTCTCGTCCAGATTATCGAGGCGGGCAAGCACGCGGTCAGCCAACTCCTGATAGATGGCCACGGGGTCGTTCCAACGCTCGGCGGGGAAATCATCGTTGAAGTAGTTTTCCTTCTCCACGCGGGCATACTTGATGGTCATCTGGTGGATGGCCGCCAGCGAGGAGGTGTACTGGGCATGCACGCGGGAATCGGGAATCTTCTTCTGCTTCGGGTCCTCGGGCACGTCTTCCTCCGCATAGCTGTCATCATCATTGCGTGCGATGCTCTCATCGGGGCCTTGGTCAGGCTCAGGGTCTTCCTCCTTCCACGCATCGTCATCTTCTTCGTCGCGTTCCCAGTCATCGACCTTGGTATCGCGTTTGACAACGGCGGGTTCCTCCTTCTTCTCCTGATGTTTGGCATACTCTGTGGGGAAGAAGAAGGGATAGAGAGCAAAGCCCGCCGTCATGAGAATCATGACGCCGAGCAGCAGACGAATCAATCGGTTTGACATGGAGAGAACGAGAGGAAAGAGTTACTTTTAGCGGGATTCAATCGCACGGATAGCATCCTGCGCCGTGTGGCGGATGATGGAATCCTGATGCGTGAGGAAAGGCTTAATATCCGGAAGCGCACGGGCATCGCCGTAATCTTTCAGATAACGGATAATCGTACCGATACGGCGAATGTTATCCGTGGCGCGAAGCTTCTCCAGCAGAGGCTCCTGCGTGCGAATACCGAGGCGGGACATCGTCTCCGTCCACGCAATGGGGTTTTCGCACCAGAACTCCACGATAGGCTCCACCATTTCATCGGGCACTGCCTTGACGAGGTAGTTCGTCACCGAATCCGGCATATCGCGCTTCATGGCAAGCCCGACGCGGAAGAATTTGCGGCAGGCCTCAATCACCGCCTCATCCTTCTCGCCGGTGGCATAGGTCGTCATCGCTTCAGCAAGTGCGCTGTAGGTATCGAAATCCGAGCTCCACGGGTCCTGCATCACGATCAGCAGGGTATCGCGAACCTCGTTGCGCAGCATCTGCACGTTGGAGGTGTGGAGATTTTTGGCAGCCGAGCGAATGCGCATCGGGTCCAAGGAGAGCAGCTCCTCAATATTCGCCGTGACGTAGGAATGATTCGAAGGCTCCGCCAGAACCTCCACAGGGAAGCGGCTCACCATATTGACTTTCTCCGGGTCAAAACGCACCTCATAAATACCCTCCGATGGGGAGGAATAGGTAATATGGCCGAAACGGCTCAGAACGCGGGAGATGTTTTTCATACGCCCGCGAACACGGGAGACGACGAACAAAGCGCCGTCATTACGGGTGTAGGCACGGGTGAACTCCGCCCCGAGCAGGCGCGTGAGGGCATCACGCACAATGGTGCGGGTACGGGAATCCTGACGGCTCATATACACAGCGTAGTGCACTGTCTGAGGCTCAGCATTCTTCTGTTGGAAATAGACATCCAAATCGGATTTTTGCAACGCACGGGCATCCTCCGCCGTCACTTCCTCGGCGCCGCCCTCCTCCATGGGCACCTCCTCCGTCGGGACATATGCCTGATGAGAGGTGTCCAACAGGTTGATTTCCGGCAGGAACCAGCCTGCGCTCAACATCAGTGCCCCCAAAGGATAAACAACGAGGGGGAAACGGCGGGAGGAAGAGCAAACCAAAATAGCAGACAGAATGCACAGCAACAGCGAAATAATACGCTGGGCCAGCATATCCAAATCACCATCGCCCGCATCGGTTTTCTCTCCGCCCGATACAAAGAAAATCAGAACACACATCAGGAACAACCCCATACCGAAAGCAAAGCGCAATTTGCCGGCCCAGCTGAAGTAGGAGCCCGACTGATACCCCTCGCGCATGCGCTCCGCGCGGGATGCTTGCCGTTTATCCTGCGCAACAAACTCTTTAGCCAAAGCCTCACGTTCCTCTGCATCCAAGCCGGGAGCCGCCGTCTTAAACTCCGCCTTCAGACAGTCAGGACACAGGGTTGCCTCCGGCTGCGTCGTGTAAAAAGTTCGGTGACAACGGATACATTCTTTTTCCATACGCGTGTATTATATCAACAAGGGAAACGCAAATCAAGACAGAATCCGCAAAACGAAAAGAAGGATGTGTCGCGCCCGTTCGGTGCGTTCACCTTTTGCGCTCCTTCGCCCTTCTCTCCCGGCTCAAAAGGAGAATCCGTCAGCAGAAGGCATCAAAGCCTTTTCCGCAGCAGCCTCCCAAAGATCCTGCTCCGTGGAAGCACTGCTGGTGTAGATATTGACATCCCGCCCCTTGGCCGCAGCAGAGACAGCAAAAGCGGACTCATGAGCGTAGGGCTTTTTCATCTTCTCCACACGGATGCTGGTGCAATTATCAAAGTCGCGGCTCAGCCCGGGGGTCAGAGTGGTGATGCTGTTATCAAAACGATTCAGTGCAGCGGCAGCGACAGCGGAACGGGGACCATCCTGAGGCAGGGCGAAGAACGCCACGGCAAAGGCGCCGATACCCAGGGAAGAAGCTCCGTAGGCCAGCCGACGACCGCCGAAGTTGGTCAAAGCCTGCATCAGATGCTCCCAGAGCTGGTAGCGAGCGGGACGCACGACAGCGGCCTGCGCCACACGCTCGTGGAAATCATAGAGGAAACGTTCCTCAAACCCCGTCTCCCGCGTCGTTTCAACACGCAGGGTAGCAAGCAGTTGTACCAACTGTTCATCCGTAACGGCACTATCGGAGGCTTTTCGCATAACTCAGGGAAAACGAGGTCTTACATTCGTGTAGACACAAACTAGCAGTTTCCGTTCAAACAAAAAATCTTTTTTTGTGTCTTTTTCGTAAAAATCTTTTTTAGGCCGAGGCTTCTGCGGGGAGGACGCGTTGCAGCAGGTCGTCCCCCTGCTCCGCCACCCACGCGGCGATGAGTTCTTCACAGGCACCCACCTGTGCGCGGCGCGTTTTGCGCGTGGTTTCCGTGGCCGCCACCATGGCGTCCATATCGTAGAGGTACACCCCCTGCACGGCGGCACAGGCGGGGTCGGCATTGCGGGGCACGGAGAGGTCGATGAGGCAGAGCGGGCGTCGGCGCACCTGCTGCACGCGCTCCAGCACGGGTGGGGACACCACGTATACGGGCGAAGCGGTGGAGACAATCACGATGTCGATATTCTCCAGATAGGGCACCCAGTCCGTGAAACGAATCACCTTGCCGCCGACCTCGGCTGCCAGCTTGACGGCGTTCTCATAGGAGCGGTTGGCAACGAAAATACTCTCCGCCCCGCGGGAGCGCAGACTCTGCGCCGTGGTGCGCGCGGCCTCCCCCGCGCCGACGATGAGGATGTTGCGCCCCGCCAGCGAGCCGAGAAACTCTTGGGCCATCTGCACGCCCGCCGCGCCCACGGAAGTGGGGCCGTCGGTGATGTGGGTCTTGGTGCGCACTTTCTTACCGATGCTGAACACGCGCTGGAAGATGCGGTTGAGCCCGCGGGCGGTCGTGCCCGCTTGGTGCGCCTCTTCGTAGGCCTCCTTCAGCTGGCCGAAAATCTCCGTCTCCCCGAGCACGGCGGAATCCAAGCCCGAGGCGACGCGGGCGAGATGCGTCAGCGCCGCCTCCTGCTCGTAGCGGTAGAAGAGGCCGCGCACGCCGTCATCCACCTGAAAATGAGCGAACAGCTCGGCCACCGCCTGCTCCGGCAAGGCCGTGCAGCAATAAATCTCCGTGCGGTTGCAGGTGGAGAGCACCACGCACTCCGCCACACCCGGCAGGTCATGCAGCGCGTGCAGGGTCTCCGCCAGCCGTCGCTTGGGCACGGAGAAGCGCTCCCGTACCCCGACGGGCGCGGTGTGGCAGTTGAGCCCCAGGCAGAGCAGCACGGGCGCACTGACGGCAGCGGAGGTCATGCCTTTTTCTTAAAATAATGCAGAATCGCCGCCGTGAGCCCGGGGATGGTGTGGTCGGCGGATTCCATGTCGGGTTTCAGGCCGTATTCCGCGAGCGTGGCCGTGGTCACGGGGCCGATGCTGGCAATGCGGCAGTCCTTCGGCAGCTTGATGCCCAGCTCCATGAAGTGGCGCACGGTGCTGGACGAAGTGAAGGTGATGACATCCGCCCCCTCGGTTTCGAGGCGGGCGCGGGCGCCGCTCACATCCTCCGTCTCCGGCACAGTGTTGTAGGCGATGCACTCATCCACGATGGCCTGCCGCTTCATGAGCTCATCGTAGATGACGCGGCGGCCCTTCTCGCTGTGGACCCAGAGCATGGTGCTGTTTGCCACGCCGCCGAAGTCGTCGGCCTTGCGGTCAAACTCGGCAATAAGCTCCTCCGCCACGGCCTTGGCGGGCATCACATCCACCATGAGCCCGATGGCTTTCAGCTCCGCCGCCGTGCCTGAACCGATGGCGGCGATGCGGGCACCGCCCAATTCACGAATATCCTCGTACACGGCGAAGAAGGCGCGGAAGAAGCGTTTCACCCCGTTGGGGCTGGAGAACACCAGCCAGTCATAGTGCGGGGCATCCACCACGGCGGAGGCAAAATCGTGGCGGTCGGTGGGGTCCGTGATGCGGATGGTCGGCAGCTCGGAGACATCCGCGCCTTGCGCGGCGAGAGCTTCCGAGAGTGCGCCCGCCTGTTCGCGGGTGCGGGTGACAACGATGCGCCGGCCCGCCAGCGGCAGGCGGGAACGCCAATCCAGTTGCGGAGCCAGCGAAACGACCTCGCCGATGACGACGACGGCCGGGGAACCGAGCCCCGCCTCCTCCACGGCATCGGCCAGCGTGCCGACGGTGGCACTCACGCGCTTCTGGCGGCCCGTGGTCGCCCACTGCACGGCAGCGGCGGGCACTTCGGCTCCCTGCCCTGCGGCCACGAGAGCTTCCATGGTGGTGCGCAGACGGCTCATGCCCATGAGCATCACCTTGGTGCCCTTGGCTGCGGCAATGCCGGGGATGTCGAGGGTCGATTCCTGCTTGGCGGCATCCTCATGCCCCGTGAACACGGTGAACTGTGTGCAGAGACCGCGCTGTGTCACGGGAATGCCCGCACAGGCAGGCCCCGCGATGGCGGAGGTCACGCCGGGCACCACCTCAAAGGGAACACCTGCGGCGTAGAGAGCCGCCGCTTCTTCCCCGCCGCGGCCGAACACATAGGGGTCGCCGCCCTTCAGGCGCACGGTGCTGGCGTGCTTCTTCGCGCACTCCGCGAGCAGGGCATTAATCTCCGCCTGCGGCAGAGCGTGGTTGCCGCTGCGCTTGCCGACATAAATCTTTTCGCAGTCGGGCTTCGCCCAGCCGAGCATGGCGGGCGCACCGAGCGCATCGTAGACAAGGCAGTCCGCCTCTTCAATCAGGCGGCGGCCTTTGAGCGTCATCAAACCGGGGTCACCGGGACCGGCACCGACCAGATACACCGTACCAAGAGAGTTTTTCTTCTTCATAGGCGGCGAAAGAAAGGACATTACAAAGCATCATCCTGCCCGGAGATACCGGCGGCACCCTCAGGCGCAGCGGGTTCAGCGGGAGTCGGTTCCGCAGCGGGAGTCACTTCCTCGGCAGCGGCATCCGTGGTGGCGGAGATGGAGGCGGCGCCGCTCTCCGTCGCGGGGCGAATGCTCGGCAAGGGGGCAGGAACAGCAGTAGGAGCGGTGGGCACGCCCAACCACTCATCCGTGGCGGGTGTCACGCTCGGCTGCTCGGCGGGAGCGGGTTCCGCCACAGGCTCAGGCGTCGCCGCGGGAGCAGGCGTTACATCAGGTGCGGGAGCGGGGCCCACGGGGGCTGCGGGTGCAGCAGCGGGAGCGGCATCAGCGTTCTGCCCCGCCGCGCGGTTCGCCATGGCAATGAGCTGCGAGACAGTCACCAGCTTGAACCCGCGGGCTTGCAAGCCCTGCACGATACCTTCCAACGCCGCCACGGTGGAAGCGTGGATGTCGTGCACGAGAATAATGGAACCGGGCTTGGCCTGACCGACCGCCGTGTTGATCACCTTCTGCACGCCGGGGTGCTTCCAGTCCAGCGTGTCCACATCCCACAGGATGGAGCGCATGCCGTACTGCGCCTTCATGCGGTTCACCAGACCGCCGTTGATGGCGCCGTAGGGCGGGCGCATCACGCGGGGGGCACGTCCCGTGATATCGGTAATCACAGCCGCTGTGCGGGAGATTTCGCTGTCCACCTTCTCCAAGGAGCTGCCCGTCATCTTGATGTGGCTCCACGTGTGCACGCCGATTTCGTTGCCCTCCGCGGCGGCGCGTGCCACCAGCGAGCGGTTGCGGGAGGCATTCTCGCCCAACACGAAGAAGGTGCCCACGGCGTTGTTGCGCTTGAGGATATCCAGCACCTTGGGTGTCGTCGCGGGAGCAGGACCGTCATCAAAAGTCAGCGCCACATACATACCGGGCACGTGCACGCGCGAGACACGCAGACCGGGAGCGGCGGGCGTCACGTTGAGCGCGGCGGCGCGGGTGGCATCGGCGCTCATGCCGGGTGTCTCCGTGCTGCGGGGTGCGGGGATGGCGGGCAGCGGAGCAGACGTCGAGCTCACCACAGCAGGGGCTGCGTTTGCCGTCGAGGCTTCCTGAGAAGAATGCGAGCAAGCCGCCAACGCGACCATCGCCATGCCACAAAATAGAGTACCGAAAATTCTCATCTGTCCGATAAATCTGGTTCGCGGTCATTGTACCCCTGCCCTGCCCCCTTGGCAATCCCTTTCGGCGTCATCCCCGAACGGAAGGATATTGGGGGATGTACAATGCACAACGTACAAATCAGGAATTCAGCCTCGCTGTTCAGGAGCAGCGGGGCTCATCGACCATCCGCTTTGCGTAAAAAATGTTCCCCGAGGAGGCAGAAGGGGTAGAAAATGAGCAAGCACGCCATGAGGGCAAGGGACACCAGCGAGGCAGCGCTGCAGTCTACCCATGCGTCTTCCGGCTCTATGGTCACGCACAAAAAGCACAGCGGGTCAGGAAGAGCATGGGGAGACTGAAGCACAGCAGCAAACTACCGCTGCGAGAGTGACAAAAGGATGCTGCCAAAACGACGACCAAAGAAGGCGCAGTAAACCGGGAAAGGATGCACAGCAAAGTCACGGCCTCAGTAAAATGATCGGGCATGACCTCCGCGGAGAGCCTCAGGACGCCGAGAAGGCATGTACATACTGCAGCCGTGACAAGGGCAACCCTACGCACCTCGCGGCAACGCGAGTCCACACAGGCGGGGAGAGTGCGGGTGTCTCCGACAGCGAGTGCGGGGAGCTCACATCAAAGGGCGAGTCAGGGAAGATGAGGTTTCATCGCCGGGGGAATGCGTTTTTCTTCGGTGCTGCAGTCGGCAACACCAAGAACTCTCATTCCTGAGACCAATCAAAGAGTTGGAGGCCACCCTCGTTTCGCGGGCAGACGTGACGTTCCTGTACCTTGTTGCCGCGCAGGAAATCCAAGGGACCGAGAGGGAAGACGTAATTTCCCTCATCAGTCTCTGTTGCCTCCTCGCCGTCGGCAAACACGGTGCGCAAGGCATCGCAACCGAAGAATTCCGCTTCCTCCAGACGAGCAAGTTCGGCGTCGATGGGGGCGAAAGCCTCCGCAAACTCCGCCGCCAGCTCTTCCTCATCCGCATCCGCCAGCGCGGCGGCATCCGTCGTCAACAGCATCGCAAAGCGCTGCTGCACCTCGGGTTGCAACGCAGCGGCGCTGTCTGCATCCTGCACGCGGGAGAGCAGCTCCGCCAAAGCGGCAAATCGTTCTTTCAGCGTCGCCACCAGTGCTTCCGCCGCCGTATCATCCGATTCGTCGGGCGCCGTGGCATCGGCTTCTCCTTCCGTTTCAGCCCCTTCCGTCGCCGTCACCTCCGCGACAGGGGCGGGCATGAGTTCCGCTCCATCCTGTGCCCGCAGCGGGAACCAGGCCAGAGAAACAGCAAGCAAAACCAGAAGAGGAAAGTACATAGATGAACGCATAGACGAAAGGCTCCGGGAGCAGGATCGCGCATAGGCGAGAAACGCTATAGCTTGATTGCAACGCCTTTATATCACACACGCGTCCCCACACGCAAGACGAAAGATGAAGGCGCGACACAGGAAGCGAAATTTCTTTAATTTTTCCTGAATGTGATGTTGACGTCCCGAAAATTATCGTGTAAACTGTGCAACAAGGTACAGGAATGTTCTGTGCCCGCCTATTCGTAGCATCTCACTTCTCTCCGACCGTGTACTCGAACGAAGATTTTCTCCTGCAGCTCCTTGCGGAATCCGGGGCCATCGACCCGGGCACGCTGGATGCCATCCGCGCCGAGCTGTCGCCCATGGACAGCGTGGTTACCCACCTGATTAACAACGGATTCCTGACAGCCGAATACATTGCACAGGTTGCCGCCGCCAACACGGGGCTGGAATACGTTGACCTTTCTGCCTTTGAGGTGGATCCCGCCATCATTGCGGGGGTGAAGGGCGAGCTCGCCCGCCGCGTGGGATTCCTGCCCATCGGGGATGACGGATTCTCCCTGCAGGTCGCCATCGTCGACCCCTTCGACATGCAGACCATGGACAGCCTGCCGCAGTTCCTCAACCGCGACATCAGCTTCTTCATCTGCTCCGAGCCCGGCCTGAAGAAGGCGCTCGACAAGTACTTCCCCGAGAAACCCAAGTTCGAGAAGGGCGACACGGAAGGCCCCATCATCGCCCTTGTCAGCCAGCTCTTCAACGAAGCGCATGAGATGCGCGCTTCCGATATCCACATCGAGCCCATGGAAGACCGCGTGCGCGTCCGCTATCGTGTGGACGGCCGCCTCGTCGAGGTCGCCAACCATCCCAAGAAGCTGCTCGGGCCCATCGTCGCCCGTCTCAAGGTGATGAGCACCTCCATGAGCATCGCCGAGAAGCGCGTTCCGCAGGACGGCCGTATCGAAATGGACCTCAACGACGGTGCGCACATCGACCTCCGTGTCAGCACCGTGCCGACCAACCACGGCGAATCCGTGGTCATGCGTATCTTGGATAAGTCCGCCCTCGCGCTCGGTCTGCCCCAGCTCGGCTTCCTCTCCGATGATCAGGCCACCTTCGACCGCCTCGTCACCCAGCCCGACGGCGTGATTCTCGTCACAGGCCCGACGGGTTCCGGTAAGACGACGACGCTCTACGCCTGCCTCAACCACCTGAACCGCCCCGATAAAAAGATTATCACCGCAGAAGACCCCGTCGAATACGAAATGAGCGGCATCAATCAGGTGATGATTCGCTCCGAAATCGGCATGACCTTCGCCGCTGCCCTGCGCGCCATGCTGCGTCAGGCCCCGAACATCATCATGATCGGCGAAATTCGTGACGCGGAGACGGCCGGCATCGCCATTCAGGCGGCCATGACGGGTCACTTGGTGCTCTCCACCCTGCACACCAACGATGCTCCCTCCTCCGTGGCACGTTTGGCCGATATGGGTGTGGACCGCTTCCTCATCGCCTCCGCCGTGCGCGCCATCATGGCGCAGCGTCTCTGCCGCAGTCTCTGCCCGAACTGCAAGACCCCCGGCAGCCTCACGCCCAAACAGGCAACGACCCTCGGCATCGACCCGAGCCACTCCGTGATGACCGCCCGCCACGGCGGCTGCGAGAAGTGCAAGGGCAAGGGCATGAAGGGCCGTCTCGGCATCTTCGAAATCTTCCAAATCAACGACGACGTGCGCGGGCTGGTGAACTCCAACCTCACCTCCGCGCAGCTCCGCAAGCGTGCCCGCGAGCTCGGCATGCGCACCCTGCGCGAGGACGGCATCCGCAAGGTGCTGGCCGGTCTCACCACGGCGGATGAAGTCATCCGCGTCACCAACGGCGACGAAAGCTGATTCCCTTTTCCCACAACACACCAACGATACTGATACGATATGAATAACGACGTAGCCATTGATGTTTTCATCAACAACGGCATGTTGGACAAGTCCGTGGCAAAGGATGTCAAGGACGAGATGGCCAACAGCGGCAAGGAGCTGTGGGAAACGCTCGTAGACTTCGGCATCCTCAGCGGTCCCGAGGACTACTGGAGCATCATCGCCAACGAAGTCGGCGCCCAGTTCATCTCTCTGGCGGACTTCATGCCCCCGCAGGAGGTCATCGACATGCTGCCCGCTGCCCAGGCACGCCTGCACGGCGCCCTGCCCGTGGAATACCGCGAGGGCGAAGGACTCTATGTTTGCCTTGAAGACCCGCTGAACCCGCAGACCGTGGATGACCTGCGCGTCATCACGGGCATGGATATCTACCTCTACGTGGCCGCAGACTACGAGGTGCGCGCCCGTCTGTCGGACTGCTACGGCGGTGCCGAGGCCGCCATGGGCGACCTGCTCAACGAAATGAGCGCCATGGCCGTCTCCGCCGACGGCACGGACGAAGCCAACGCCGCCCCCGTCATCAAGTTCGTCAACCTCATCATCACGCAGGCCATTAAGGAAAAGGCCTCCGATATTCACCTCGAGCCCTTCGAAAAGGAGTTCAAGATTCGTCTCCGCGTCGATGGTGCTCTGTACGAAATGGCCCCGCCCCCCGTGCACCTCGCCAACCCCGTCATCTCCCGCGTGAAGGTGATGGCCGGCATGAACATTGCCGAACGCCGCGTGCCGCAGGACGGCCGTATCGTGATGAAGCTCGGGGAACACAGCGTGGATATGCGTGTGAACTCCCTGCCCACCCAGTACGGAGAATCGGTCGTTATGCGTGTGCTCGACCGCGGCAGCGTGTCCCTCAACCTCGACAACCTGAACCTCGAACCCTCCCTGCATGAGTACATCATCGACACCGTGAACAAGCCCAACGGCATCTTCGTGGTGACGGGCCCCACGGGTTCCGGTAAGACGACGACCCTCTACGCCGCCCTGCGCGAAGTGAACACCGAGGACTCCAAGCTCCTCACCGCAGAGGACCCCGTGGAATACGACATCGACGGCATTGTGCAGGTGCCCATCAATGAAGCCATCGGCGTGACCTTCCCCCGTGTGCTCCGCGCCTTCCTCCGTCAGGACCCCGACCGCATTCTGGTGGGCGAAATTCGTGATAAGGACACCGCGCAGATCGCCATTCAGGCCGCTCTGACGGGTCACTTGGTGCTCTCCACCCTGCACACGAACGACGCCGCCGGTGCCGTGACGCGCTTCATCGACATGGGCGTGCAGCCCTTCCTGCTCTCCGCCACGCTACTCGGCGTGCTCGGCCAGCGTCTCGTGCGTACCATCTGCCCCTTCTGCAAGACGGCCTACCGCCCCTCGAACTCCCTGCTCAACCAGCTCGGCATCAACCCCGCGCTCATCGGCCAGCAGCAGTTCTTCACGGGTTCCCGCTGTGACAAGTGCGCCAACACGGGTTACAAGGGCCGCAAGGGCATCCACGAGCTGCTCAACGTCACCGATCCGATTAAGGAGCTCATCACGGAGAATGTGCCCTCCATCGTCCTCAAGCAAAAAGCCATCGAGCTGGGCATGACCACCCTGCGCCAGGACGGCATCCAGAACATCTTTGAAGGCAACACCACCATCGAAGAAGTGCTCAAGTATACCTAAAGCCAAGTCCGAAGGACGAAGGCAGAAGGGCGAATTTTTCCTTCATCTTCCCCGCGGCGACAGCCGCACGAACTGAAAACTTCGGACTTCCGCCTTCGGACTTCGCACTTCCTCCTTGACGCACCTGTCATATTCTGCTATTTTTCCACCATCAGACAAAACCTTTTCTCACCTCTTACCGCATATGCCTAATTTCAAATACACGGCGCTCGATCAGAACGGCGCTGAAAAAACCGGATTCGTCTCGGCGGACAACAAGATTGCCGCCATGGAACAGATTCGCGCGCAGGGTCTGCTTGTGCGCGAATGCGTGGAAAGCTCCAAGGGCGCTCCCGCCGCCAAAGCTGCCGACAAGAAGAAGGGCGGCAAGGACAAGCCCAAGAAAGACAAGTCCAAGGGGAAACCCGGTGTCGGCGTCAAGCAGAAGGAAATGATGGTATTCACGCGCCAGCTCGCCACCCTCATCAGCGCCGGTCTGCCTCTGCTCCAGAGTCTCAATGTGCTCGGCAAGCAGGAGCCCAACCCCAACCTGAAAGCCACCATCTCCGCGCTCGGTGAGTCCGTGCAGGGCGGCTCCACCTTCTCCGAAGCCCTTTCCACCTACCCGAAGATGTTCAACAAGCTCTTTGTGAACATGGTGAAGGCCGGTGAGGTCGGCGGTGTGCTCGAGGTCGTGCTCAACCGCTTGGCCGAGTATCAGGAAAAGGCCAACCGCCTGCGCGGCAAGCTCGTTTCCGCCATGGTGTACCCCACCATCATTCTGGTCATTGCCGTCGGCATTCTGACCTTCCTCATGTTGGTCATCGTGCCCAAGTTCAAGGAGATGTTCGAAGGCCAAAACATGGAGCTGCCCGCCCTCTCGCAGTTCGTGTTCAATTTCTCCGATAACTGCATGGCGGACAGCCTGGTGCCCTTCGTGCCCAATGCCATCTTCTTCCTCGGCGCCATCGCCGCCCTCATCGTGGGCCTGAACATCTGGAAGCGCACGCCCAAGGGTGCCCGCGCCATGGATGCCCTCATGCTCAAGCTGCCCAAGATCGGCCAGCTCAACAAGGTGAGTGCCGTGGCCCGCTTCTCCCGCACCTTCGGCACGCTCGTTGCCTCCGGTGTGCCGATTCTGCAGGCTCTCGTCATCACTCGCGACACGGCGGGCAATGTCATCATCGCCGATGCCGTCACCAAGATCCATGACGCCGTGCGCGAAGGTGAATCCATCGTGACGCCCATGGCCTCCAGCGGCGTGTTCCCCCCCATGATGATTTCCATGGTGGACGTGGGTGAGGAAACCGGTCAGCTGCCCGACATGCTCATGAAGGTTGCCGAGGTGTACGATGAAGAGGTGGACAACTCCGTCACCGCCCTCACCGCCATGCTCGAGCCGCTCATGATTGTGTTCCTCGCCGTGGTGGTCGGTTCCATCGTGCTCGCCATGTTCATGCCGATGATGGAAATCATCAAGAACGTGTAATGCCACAGGCAACGCCGCAACCGAAACACGCTCAACGCTCATGCAACTTCCGCGTTTCACCGCCGTTCGCAAGGGTTTCACGCTCGTGGAAATCCTGATTGCCACCGCCATCCTCGCCGCCCTCGCAGCGGGGATGTGGGAGGCCTCCGCCTACGCCAAGAACAAGGGGCTCAAGAACACCGCCAACAGCCAAGTGCAGCTGCTGGAGGCCTCGATGAATGCCTACCGCACCGACAGCGGCGGCACCCTGCCCTTCGGGCGCGGCGACGAATACAGCTCTCATGTCCTCTACAAGGCGCTCTTCTGCGATGAAGACAATGACGGCGAACCCGATGAGCAGGATGGCGCCCCCCTGATGCCCTACTGCAACTCCCTCGTCGTTATCAAGAACAAAAAGGATGCCGAGCAGGAAGAAGGCATCCCCGTCATGCGCGCCAAAATCACCACGAAGGCGGACGGCAAGCGCGTGAGCGGCAAGTTCCTCCTCATCATGGACCCCTGGGGCAATCCCTACCGCTACCGCCTCGGCTATGACACCGAAGACGAGAAGGGCAAGACGGGCCCCGGCATCAACCCCGACTTCGATATCTTCTCCCTCGGCGGTGATGGTCTCGGCGACGGCAAGACCAACGACGGAGACAACGAGGACAACATCACCAACATCCGCTCCTGGAAGTAATTTTTACACATAAAGCCCGCCGCCACCGCCTGCAAGGCGGTGGCGGTTTTTCATGTTAATATCAACCATACTGACCATGCATTTTTCCCCCTCTCTCTTGGCGCTCGCAGCGGTACCCGCCATCGTTGCGCCCGCCTTCGCCGCCGTGGATATGACCGCCCCTGCACAGGAGCTCGTCGCCCGTGTCACACCGGATTTCGCCGCCAAAGTCACCTTTACGCTTGACAACAAGGCCGCGCAACCCACCATCAGCGCCAAGGACGGCAAGCTGTTCATCACCGCAGCGGACATTCACGAGGCCATCCGCGCCTACGGCTACTACCTCCGCAACCTCGCCCACGTCCATTTCTCGTGGAACGGCGACAACGCCTCTGCTGCCGAGTTCGTGCTGCCGAAACAGCCCGTCATTGTGCCACCCTCCACGGGCTTCAACTACGCGCTGAACTACTGCACACTCTCCTACAGCTGCACGCATTGGGACAAGAAGCGCTGGGAGCATGAGCTGGATGTCTTCGCCCTCAACGGCTACTCCCACATCCTCGTCACGGCGGGGCTGGAAAAGGTCTGGAAGAATTTTCTCACAGAAATCGGCTACCCCGCCGCGGGTATCGACAAGTTCATCCCCAACCCCGCCTTCGGCGCGTGGTGGAACATGGGCAATCTGGAAGGCGAAGGCGGTCCTCTCTCCCCCGTCATCATGGAGGAGGAAGCCGAGCTCGGCAAGTTCATCGTCCACCGCATGCTCGACCTCGGCATGGAACCCGTCATGCAGGGCTATGTGGGCTTCCTGCCCCGCGACATCGACCCCGCCTCCGTCAACGGCAAGCTGCTGCCGCAGGGCGGCTGGGTGGCGGGCTACATGCGCCCCACCGTGATTGACCCCACCTCTGCAGACTATCCCAAGCTCGCCGCCATCTGGTACAAACACCTCGCCGCCGTGTACGGCTACCGCGGCAAATACTTCGGCGGCGACCTCTTCCACGAAGGCGGCAACACGGGCGGCGCCAACCTCACCGAATGCGCCAAGGTGGTGCAGAGCTGCATGCAGAAGGCCGTCCCCGGCTCCACCTGGGTGCTGCAGGGCTGGGCGCACAACCCGCACAAGGCGCTGCTTGACGGCACCGACCCCGCCCACACCATCGTCCTACTGCTCGACAAAGACCTGCGCGCCGAGCACGACCCCTACTACAAGGATAACGGCTACCTGCGCCGCACACAGCTCATCGGCGCCCCCAGCGTCTGGTGCGAGCTCTCCAACTTCGGCGGCAACCACGGCCTCTTCGGCGGCTTCGGCGTGCTGGAGCAGTTCAAGGGAGACGTGCCCGGGCTCATGGGTGAGCTCGCGGGCAAGAGCCTCGGCCTCGGCATGATTTCCGAAGGCGTGGAGACAAACCCGCTCTTCTACGCCCTGCTCACCGAGCGCATGAACAACAAGGGAGGCGACATCAACAGAGAGGCCTTCCTCAAGACCTACGCCAAGGGCCGCTACGGCTCCGATGACCCGAAGCTTGTCGAAGCCCTCGCCATCCTTGCCGAAAGCGTCTACAAGCCCACCACCATGCGCGAAGGCTGCCAGGAAAGCATCCTCTGCGCCCGCCCCAAGCTGGATGCCGTCAAAGCCTCCACCTGGTCGGACGGCAAGCAGTACTACGACTACGCCGATGTGGTGAAGGCCGCCAAGCTCCTGCTCGCTGCAGGCAAGGCGGACAAAAAACTCGCCGCGCGGGAAACCTACATCTACGACCTCGCGGATGTCACGCGCCAAGTGCTGGCCGACCGCGCTCGCGTGCTGCTGCCCGAGGTGAAGGCCGCCTACGACGCCAAGGACGCCGCCGCCTTCAAAGCCAAGAGCGATGAATACCTCAAACTCATCACCGACACGGCGGAGATGCTCGCCACCTCCGAGCATTTTCTGTTAGGGGCCTACCTGAAGGGTGCGGAGGACAAGGGCGGCAAGGATGAAGAAGCCCGCCGCCAGATGCGAGTGTGCCTCAAGCGACTCATCACCACCTGGGCCAAGGGCAACACCTCGCTCAACGACTACGCCCACCGCCAGCTCTCTGAGCTCATGAGCCAATACTACCTCGCCCGCTGGAGCGTGTTCTTTGCCGAGAAGAGCGCCGAGCTCAGCGGCGGCAAAGCCCCCGCTGCGGCGGCCCCTGCCACGGGCGGCGGCTCCGTCTCCAACAACGGCATGGCCGTCTCCTTCTCCTACGAGCAGAACGCCGGAGTGGACGACATCCAGAATGCCTTCCCCGAAGCGGATACCCCCCTGCTCTACAAACCGCAGGGCGACGCCGTCAAGATTGCCGAGGGAATCCTCAAATCCTATTAATAGGAAGCCCTTTCGCCCGCAACAAAAAATGGTCTGACGCATGGCGTCAGACCATTTTCTTTTTTCTACGGCAGAGCCGCACGAATTTTCAATTTGTAATTTGCTTGCCACGGCGTAGCCTTGGCGAAGCCGGGTAAATTGTAATTCCCATCAGTGGATGCGCTTGAGGAGCCAGTGCAGTACGTCCTCAATCTTCACGCGTTCCTGTTCCATGGAGTCGCGGTGACGGATGGTGACGGTGCCCTTGTTCTCCTCGCCCTCTTCGCCGAGGGTGCCGAAGTCCACAGTGATGCAGAAGGGCGTGCCGACCTCGTCCATGCGACGATAGCGGCGACCGACGGCACCACCCTCATCGTAGAACACGTTCATGAAGGGACGCAGCTGCGCCTCAATCTCGTGGGCGATGCGCACCTGCTCCTCGTTCTTCTTGAGCAGGGGGAAGATGGCGGCTTTGATGGGGGCCATGCGGGGGTGGAAGTGCATCACGACGCGCACATCGCTCTTGCCGTCCTTGCCCAGTTCTTCCTCATCGTAGGCCTCGCAGAGCACGGCAAGCACCGTGCGGTCGCAGCCCGCGGAGGGCTCGACGACATGCGGGATGAACTTCTCGCGGGTGGCCTCATCGAAGTATTCCATGGGCTTGCCGCTGCCCTCGCCGTGGCGGCCGAGGTCGTAGTTCGTGCGGTAGGCGATGCCCTGCAGCTCCTGCACACCGAAGGGGAACTGGTACTCCAGATCATACGTCTTCTTGGAGTAGAAGGCGCGCTCGCCGTCCGGCACATCGAGGATGTGAATCTTGTCGCGCGGGATGCCGATGTTCTCGTAGAACACGAGGCAGCGCTCCAGCCACTCGTCCGTGAGGGCGAGGCCGTCCTCCGCCTTGCAGAAGTATTCGATTTCCATCTGCTCGAACTCGCGGGAACGGAAGGTGAAGTTGCGCGGGTTGATTTCGTTGCGGAAGGATTTGCCGATCTGCGCGATACCGAAGGGAATCTTCATGCGGGAAGAATCCAAAATATTCTTGTACTGGCAGAAGATGCTCTGCGCCGTCTCGGGGCGGAGCCAGCCGATGGTGCTGGGGTCGTTCTCATCCGCCGCGGCACCGATGGTGGTCTTGAACATCAGGTTGAAGGAGCGGGCCTCTGTCACCAGGGAGCCGTTGGCGGGGTTGTAGCGCACGGTGTCGGTCACTTCCTCCGTCGTTTCCTCGCCCAGCTCAATCTCCGCCGCAGGAAGATTCTTGCCGGAAATCTGGGAGTAGTACTGCAGAGCCCCCTTGCGGGCGGCCTTGGCATCCTTGTCGCCCGCGGTGGGGACAAGCATGGAGAACTCCTTCTTCGTGCTCCAGCTGCCGTCCTTGGCGGCGGCACCCTTCCACCAGAAGGCCACGCCGCTCTGGGCGGGAATCTGGTCCGCGCGAAGACGCTCCTTTGAGAGCAGACAGTCGCACAGCGGGTCGGTGAAGCCGCCCACGTGGCCGGAGGCGGTCAGCACGGAGTTGTGCGTGAGAATCGCGCCGTCCATGCCCACGATGTCGGGGCGCTCCTGCACGTTCACGCGCCACCAGTAATCCTTGAGGTTGCGCTTCAGCTCCGCGCCGAGGGGACCGTAGTCCCAGCAGCCGTTGAGGCCGCCGTAAATCTCTGCGGACTGAAAGATAAAGCCCTTGCGCTTGCAAAGACTGACAATTTTCTCCATTTTGACGGGATCCGTCTCGTTGCGGTCTGCCATAACGCGGGATATTGTACCTTAACAAACGTGCGATTCAAGCATAAATCACGCAATACAGCGTAAAAGAGGGCGAAGTTTTCCTTCTCTTCCCCTAGAGATAAAAAAATTGCATGAGTTTTCATTTCCTGCTTGCACGGCGGCGTGCGGCATGATATACAGAAAGGGTCAATAAACTTTTTTCCACTATGAAAATTGCTGCACTCAAGAAGAAGAAGGGGTTCACCCTTATCGAGCTGATGGTCGTTATCGCCATTCTTGCCGCTCTGGCTGCTATCGGTTACGGCCCCATCATTGACCACATGAACGATGGTGACCGCCAGATGGCGAGCTCCAACCTCAAGTCCATGCACACCATCCTGCAGGGCTTCAAGACGGACAACGGCAGCTTCCCCTGCGACTCCACCGCTGAGCGTCTGCAGGAGGAGAAGCCCGACCTGAACTTCGGTGCCCTTACGGGTGACACCTCCAACGCTTACTTCCGCCAGCTCTTCTACTCCAGCTCCGTGAACAGCGAAAAGCCCTTCTTTGCCAAGCTCAACTGCGCCGGCAAGATGGTTGCCGCCGAAGGTGACGGCAAGGTGGCCAATGGTGCCGCTCTCGCCCGCGGTGAAAACGCCATGGGCTACATCATGAAGAAGGACGCCACCGAACCCAATGTGAAGGTGGGTGTCAACAAGTCCAACGCTCCCCTCGCCGTCTGTGGCGTGTATCCCTCCGCCACTCCCTATGAAGGCACGGCGGTGGCCTTCGATAACTCCTCCTTCCGCGGCCATGCGTTCCTGCTGAACTGCGACGGCTCCGTGAAGGACATCCAGAAGGATCTCGAAGAAGATGACGCTGATGACGAAAAGGCTGTTCTTCCCGAGGACAAGAACATCTTCCCCGAGACCAAGAAGGGGCGCTCTACTGCCGGTGACTACGTGGTCCTGAGCCCCGAGCTCTAAGTCTCGTTACGTTCCGCTTTTTCCGAACCCGCCTGACCTCACGTCAGGCGGGTTCTTTCATTATTCTCTCGACCCGAATAGTTATTGTTAATTCTTGATTCTGTGTTTGTTATACAGCATGCTGTATCTTCCGTCACCTACTCGCACAGCGGCCGTAGGCAGCACGGAGAAACGACATCAGAAAAAACAATGAAAACGATACTATTGACACTCGCGACAGCGATGCTGCCCGCCATGGCCGGCATCTCGATTACCCCCGATGACTTGTTTGCTCAGCTGACAAACCAAGGCAGAGGGAACGTGCTCGACCTCACCAAAACACCGGGAGAGGTAGAGAAAACGTTCGGCAAGGACAGTATCATCACGGGGCGCTTTGACATCACGAAAATTGACGCCATCGCCACAGACAACGATACGTCCTACATCGGCATCCGCCGCGTGCGCAACTCTCAGACGGAGAGCGAATCCATCGCCTTCTCCTGCGCAGGCGTCACCCAGCAGGACGGCTACGTCTTCAACCGCTCACAGCCGGGCACGACAATGGGCTCCACCATCATCACGGACAACTACGAAGTGCTCATCGGGCAGGACATGATCACCCCCGCTGAGCTGGCGTCTCAGCTCCGTGCGGGCAACACAGCGGCTCTCACTCTGCTCCGCACCCCGCATCCCGGCGAGCTGGACGTGATAGTCATCTCCGTGCGCGACGGGCAGACAGGTGCCTTCACGGACTACGCCGTGGGGCTGGACATCTCCACCGAGCTTGACGTGGTAGGGCTTGACCTCTTCATGATGGACAAGCACCGCTTCGATGCCGGCGATATCTACATCGGCACGAGCTTCAGCCTCGATGATGCCGTTGCCGCCACCCACCATATCCTCGGCGGACCGCTGACCCCCGAACCGACGACAGCCACCCTCAGCCTGATGGCCTTAGCCGGACTCTGCGGAAGACGCAAACGGCAATAACACAACATCGTTCATGCACGACGCACAATATCAAACGGTCTGACGCATGCGTCAGACCGTTTGATTTCATCCTGCGCCGTCAGGCGCCGAACATTATGATTTGTACATCCCCATTCAGGGCATGGGGAAAGCCTTGTTGAAGGCGGAGACTTCTGCACGGAGGCTGTCGTAGGCACCGGGAGTCTCCACCACCTTCTGCGCGGCGAGGATGGCCAGGCAGCGGGCGATAAAGTGGCAAACCTTGCGGACATCGGCTTCCTTCATGCCGCGCGTGGTGACGGCGGGCGTGCCGATGCGGATACCGCTGGGCTTGGTGGTGGAACCCTTGTCGAAGGGAATCGCGTTCTTGTTGACGGTGATGCCCACCTTGTCGAGCGCGACCTGCGCTTCGGCACCATTGAGGCCCTTCACGCTGAGGTCCACGAGGAAGCAGTGGTTATCCGTGCCGCCCGCCACGATGCGGAAGCCGAGCTTGGTGAGCTCCGCCGCCATGGCCTTGGAGTTTTTCACAATCTGCTTGGCGTAGTCGCGGAACGCGGGTTTCAGAGCTTCACCGAGGCAGACGGCCTTGCCCGCAATGACATGCATGAGCGGGCCGCCCTGCAGGCCGGGGAAGGTGGCGCTGTCGAGCTTCTTAGCCCACTGCTCCTTGCACATCACGATGCCGCCGCGGGGGCCGCGCAGGCTCTTGTGCGTGGTGGTGGACACGAAATCCGCATAGGGAACGGGAGAGGGATGTGCGCCGCCCGCCACAAGGCCGGCAATGTGCGCCATGTCCACGAACATGATGGCGCCCACCTCGTCGCAAATCTCACGGATGCGTTTGAAATCGATGGTGCGGGAGTAGGCAGAGGCACCCGCCAGAATGAGCGCGGGCTTCACCTCGCGGGCCTTGGCGGCGAGGGCGTCGTAATCGATGCACTCGGTCTCGGGGTCCACGCCGTAGTGCTCCACCTTGTAGAGCTTGCCGCTGAAATTGGCCTTGAAGCCGTGGGAGAGGTGACCGCCGTGGGCGAGGTCCATGGTGAGGATGGTGTCGCCGGGCTTGATGCAGGCCTGATACACGGTGTTGTTGGCCTGAGAGCCGGAGTGTGCCTGCACGTTGGCGTGGTCGCAGCCGAAGAGGGCCTTGGCGCGGTCGATGGCGAGCTGTTCCACCTTGTCCACCACCTCGCAGCCGCCGTACCATCGCTTGGCGGGGTAGCCTTCGGCATACTTGTTGGTGAGGATGGAACCCTGCGCCTCCATGACGGCGGGGGACGTGAAGTTTTCGGAGGCAATCAGCTCGATGTTGTTGCTCTGGCGCCGGCGCTCTTCCTCAATGTAGCCCGCGAGCTCGGGGTCCACCACGGAGATGGGGGAGCCGCTCGCCTTAGCGAGACGCTCGATGTGGCGACCACCTTCAAACTCCTCGCCGAACCAGGCGTGGAAGATATCGTCGAGGTCCTCCGGGTCCACGAAGGCGGCGGGCAGGCTGATGACGTTGGAGTTGTTGTGCTGGCGGGAAAGGGAGGCAATCTGCGGCGTGGTGATGAGCCCGCAGCGGATGCCCTTCCAGTGGTTGGCTGCGATGCACATGCCCTGCCCCGAGAAGCAGATGAGGATGCCGCGGTCGGCGCGGCCGTCCGTCACGCGCTTGCAGACCTCGTTGGCGTAATCCGCATAGTTGCAGGATTCCTTGGTCTTGGGGCCGATGTCATCCACGGTGAAGCCCCAGCCGCGGAGCAGTTCAACGGCGGCTTCCTTCAAATCCACACCCTTGTGGTCGGAGCCGATAGCGATGCGCAGTTGCGTATTCATGTGAGTATTCATGAGAGAAAGAAAAATTTAACTGCAACGATGATAACACAAGCGGTATTCCGCGACAAGAAAAAAAGAAGCGCAGAAACAGGAGAGGGGATAAATGAGCGATTGGTCGCTCTCATTTGTGATAAGAAATATGTGATTTGAAATTTTTGATTTGGAAATAGAGTCTCGCTGTCGCTCGAAAGGAAAGGACCTCGTCTGACGGCACGTCAGACGAGGTTGTTAATCCTGCGGCGACAGCCGCACGAACTTCCCAAATCACAAATCAAAAATCACATATTTCTTATCACAAATCGCTAAATCCCCTTTATCGTTCTCCCCGGCACTCAATGGTACAGTCTCGGCAGACGCGGGCCAAGTCCCGTCAGGATTTCCCAGACGATGGTGCCGGCCTTCTCCGCAACCTCCGTGGCGGGGATGTGCTCGCCGATGAGCTCGACGATGTCACCCGCCTGCACCTCGGGCACGGCGGTGACATCCGCCATGATTTGGTCCATGGTGACGCGGCCGAGCATGGGGCAGGACACGCCGTTCACCCACACGCGGGCACCATGGCCCGACAGGCGGCGGTTCCATCCGTCCGCATAGCCGATGCCGATGGTGGCCACCTTCGTGGGCTTTGTGGTGATATAGGTGCGGCCGTAGGCAACGCCATGCCCCGCGGGCAGCTCGCGCACCAGCGAAATGCGGGCAGAAAGTTTGAGTGTGGGTTTCAGCACGCCGTCGTAGATAGAGGCCATGGGAGCAATGCCGTAGAGCAGCAGCCCCGGGCGAGCCAGCGTAGCGACGGGCACCTCGTAACCCAGCTCACCCGCAGACGCCGCGATGTGGCGGTATTTCAGGTCAAAATGCGGCGCAAGCGTGTTCACGCAGTCCGTGAAGAGCTGTATCTCTTTCTGCGTGTAGGGCACATCCTCATCAGCCGCGGGGAAATGGCTCATCACGCCTTCGATGCGCAGGTTCGGCATCTGTTTCAAGGCGTCAATCGCCGCGCCGAGCTGGTGCGGCAGAAAGCCCTCGCGCCCCATGCCCGTGTCCACGGCAATGTGGCAGGTGAACACTTTTGCCGCCGCTGCGGCCAAGCGTTGGAAGTGCGCTGCTTCCTCCATGGTGGAGAGGGTGCAGCACCAGTCGTTGGCGACGATTTCCTCCCGCTCCTCGGGGAAGCAGGGACCGAGGATGAAAGGCGTGGTGCGCACCCCCGCGCGGGTCAGGCGGCGAGCTTCGCCCGCATTCGCCACGCCGAAAAAGGCGATCCCGTCGTTGTCCAGACGGCGAGCCACCGGCTCCAAGCCGTGGCCGTATGCCCCCGCCTTGATGACGGGCATCAGCGCCGTCGACGGCAAAGCCTGGCGGGCAATATCCAAATTGTGGGCGATGGCTTCCAAATCCACATCCACCCACGCGCGTGAGGGGCTTTCATTGCTCATGGGCACGAGTCTATCACCAAATGCCCCTTCATTCAAGGGCAAAGAGAGCGCACGAAAGGCTTATTCCACAATCCCCAGGGGCGCGGTGTGCGACCAGTCGCCGCGGGTAAAGTCGGGGAAAATCTGCGGAGCTCCGCCTTCGTGGACGGATTTTTCCGACAGCGGGGAAACGGCGGACCAGAAGGCGCCTTCGTAGACATTCTGATCAAGGGGTTCGCCCTTGTGCAAACACTCGATGACGCGGGCCAGCACGATGTAGTTCATGCCGTCGCGGCGGCTGTCCAGCTGCTCCGCCACGGGGCCGAGCCGTTTTCTCAGCGGGTGCTCATACTGCGCGTAGAGAGATTCCGCATCCAAACTCCACTCGCTGCCGTCGTTCACCCCTGCCCCCGCCGCACGGGTCGGGAAGCCCGCGAGCGTGCCGGCCGAGCCCTGAATGAGATTTTTGCGGTTGTAGGGGCGCGGGCTGGTTTCATCCCACTGCACCACGATGGTGCGCCCCTTGCGTGTCTTGATGAGCGTGGTGTTGATGTCGCCGCAGCGGTAATCCGTTTGGTTGAGCTTGTGGTCGGCCTCAAAATTTTCCTCGGCAAAGGCGGCGCGCCCCACGGCGGGGGAGCTGAAGGAGACGAGGCGGTCGAACGTGTCCTCCCCGCGGGCAAGGCTCATGTACTGCGCCACGGGGCCGAGGCCGTGCGTGGGGTACAGGTTGCCGTTGCGGGCAGCGAAGTGCGCGGTGCGCCAATCGCCCTCCGTCTGCATCTGGTGCTTCAGGTCGTGGATGTAGGCGGCCTCCGCATGCAGAAGCTCGCCGAGCAGCCCGCGGCGCACCATGTGCAGGAACATCAGCTCGTCGCGGCCGTAGCAGCAGTTCTCCAGCATCATGCAGTGCTTCTGCGTGCGTTCGGCGGTGTCCACCACGCGCCAGAGCTCTGCAATCGTGGTGCCCAGCGGAACTTCCACAAGGGCGTGGGCGCCGTGCTCCATGGCGGCAATCGCCATCGGGGCGTGCGAGCCCCATGTGGTGCTGATGATGACGGCGTCGGGCTTCAGCTCCGTGAGCATGCGCTCATAGCCTTCCTCGCCGCAAAAGAGTTGCAGGGCATTCGCGTCGCAAGCTTCCGCCGCGGCCTGCAGGGCATCCAGCCGCAGGTCGCAGAGCCCGACCACCTCGGCATGGGGAATGGCTCTCAGCTGCTCCAGCTGCACGCTGCTGCGCACGCCGAGCCCCACGAGAGCCACGCGAACGGTCTCCAGCGCGGGCGCACGGAAACCGCCGAGATACACGGAACCCCCGGGGCGCGGATGAACGACATCCGTGCGCCCGGGGGCTATATTTTCAGCGTGAATACGCGCTGCCACGCTATCGGAATCCAAACTCATAGCGTTGCAGCGCGTTGTGATAAATGGTTTACTTCACGATGGGAAGGGGCGCGGTGTGCGTCCAGTCACCACGGGTGAAGTCGGGGAACACCTGGGGCATGCCGCCCTCGTTCACCGATTTCTCGGAGAGCGGGGTCACCGCGGACCAGAGAGCGCCTTCGTACACGTTCTGGTCCAGAGGCTCGCCGTTGTGCAGACATTCGATGGCGCGGTAGAGCATGATGTAGTCCATGCCGCCGTGGCCACCGTGTTCCTCGGCCAGCTCCGCAAGACGGGTGTACAGGGGGTGATCCCACTTAGCGTACATGTCCTTCTCGGCTTCCTCGCCTTCATACCACTCGTGGAAGCCCTCGGCCGCCTTAATCTCGGCACCGCCGGGCTGACCATCTTCTTCATTCGCGGCCGTGGGGCTCACCTTGGTGCCCGCGATGCGGGTCGGGAAACCGGCGAGCGTACCCTCCGTGCCCTGAATCAGGTTCTTGCGGTCATAGGGGCGGGGGCTGGTCTCATCCCACTGCACCATGATGGTGCGGCCCTTCTTCGTCTTGATGATAGAGGTGCTGATATCGCCGCAGTTGAACTCCAGCTGGTTCCACTTGTGGTCAGCGGGGAAGTTCTTCTTCGCGTAGTCGGCGCGGCCGAGCGCGGGGCTGCTGAAGGAGACGATGCGGTCGAAGGTGTCCTCACCGCGGGCGATGTTCATGTACTGCGCCACGGGGCCGAGGCCGTGCGTGGGATACAGGTTACCGCCGCGGGCGGCGTAGTGGTAGGTGCGCCAGGAACCGCAGCCGCGCTCCACGCTCTTCATCTGCTCCTTGAGGGGGTGGATGTAGGCGGCTTCGCCGTGCAGCAGCTCACCGATGAGCCCCTGACGAACCATGTTCAGGAACATGAGCTCATCGCGGCCGTAGTTCACGTTCTCCAGCATCATGCAGTGCTTCTGCGTGCGCTCAGAGGTGTCGACAATCTTCCAAAGGTCTTCCAACGTGGTGGCCATGGGCACTTCCACGAAGGCATGGGCACCGTGCTCCATCGCGGCACAGGCCATCTGGGCGTGGGTCTCCCAAGAGGTGCTGATGATGACGGCATCGGGTTTCACTTCCTCGAGCATCTTCAGGTAGGCATCGGCGGAACCGCTGTAGGTGGCGGGGCGCTTGCCCGTCTCCTTCTGCACGCGGTTGGCAGCCTTGTCGGCAAGGTCGTCATAGATATCGCACACGGCCACCACTTCGCAGTTCGGCACGGCGGTCATCTGGATGGTCTGGGGATAACCGCGCTCTCCGAGACCGATCATCGCCACGCGCACGTTCTCAATCTTGGGGGCGCGGAAATCGCCCATGTACACGGAACCCTCAGGGCGGGGCGTCGCGGCGGCGGTATCCGCCACGGAGATGTTCTTGGCGTGGATGGCGGCAGCGGAGCTGATGTCCGCTGCGGGAGCGACCATCGGCAACACGGCGCACAGCATCAAAAGAAGAGTCTTTTTCATCGCGTCTGTTATCTGTATTCGGTTAAAGTCCTGGCAACGGAAGGAAGAGTACACTCCCGAACAGGTGGGTAGAGTATACCGAAAGTATTTGCATCTGTCAAACAGAAAAGACGTCACCTTCCTTGTTCGTCACGCTTTCGATGGGTGCGAGTGTACCCGCTGACAGAGGCTGAATGGGAGGAAGGCCTTATCCCTGCTCCAACTCCTGCCGGATGAAGGGCGCGGTGGGTGCCGTTTTGTGGCGGGCGAGCTGTTTGACGGTGCCTTGGGCGACGATGGTGCCGCCCGCCGCACCCGCACCGGGGCCGACGTCGATAACGTAGTCGGCTTCGGCGATGAGTTCGAGGTTGTGCTCGATGACAACGACGGTGTTGCCCATCTCCACGAGGCGGCGCAGGACGTTGACGAGGAGACGGACATCCTGCGGGTGGAGGCCGATGGTCGGCTCTTCGATGAGGTAAAGGTCCTGCGGGAGGGCGCACCCCTTGCGGATGGCGGTGAGGGCGGCGCGGCGGCCTTTAATCAGCTCCGCCACGAGCTTGATGCGCTGGGCTTCGCCGCCCGAAAGCGTGTTGCTGGCCTGACCGAGCGTCAGGTAGCCCAGCCCCGTGTCGCAGAGGAGGCGCAGCGGGTCGGCAAGGCGGGGCTGCCCCGCGAAGAACTCCGCGGCTTCCTCCATGTTCATGTCGAGCACATCGGCAATCGTTTTGTCCTTGTAGCGCACTTGGAGGGTGCGGGAGTTGTAGCGTTTGCCGCGGCAGGTCTCGCAGGGCACGGCGCAGGGCGGCAGGAAGTTCATCTCCTGCACCTGATAGCCCGTACCCTTGCAGGCTTCGCAATGCCCCGCCGCCGTGTTGAAGGAGAAGCGGTTGGCGGCAAAGCCGAGTCGGCGGGCATCCGCGCTCTGTGCGAAGAGCTCGCGGATTTCGCTGAAGAGCCCGATGTAGGTCGCGGGGGTGGAGCGCGGGGTCTTGCCGATGGGGCTCTGGTCCACTTGGTACAGCGCGCGGACGGAATCCAAGCCCGACGAACTTTCCCAGCACAGGCGTTCCTCCAAGGAAATCTTGCCGCCGAGGGCATCGCGCACGGCGGGGGCGAGCGTGCCCGTGATGAGCGAGGTCTTGCCCGCACCGCTGGGGCCCGTCACCACCGTGAGGCGGGCGCGGGGGATGCGCAGGGTCTGGTTCTTGAGATTGTGGAGGGTGCAACCGCGCAGCTCCAGCCATTCGGCCTCCTTCACGGGCAGCCACTTGCCGCAGAAGGGGTGCTTCTCGCGGGCGGCGAGTGCGCGCCCCGTCACGGAGTCGGGGCTCTGCATCACCTGTTCGTAACTTCCCTGCGCCATGATTTGCCCGCCGTGGATGCCCGCGCCCGGCCCGAGATCAATCAGGCGGTCGGCGGCGCGCATCGTTTCCTCATCGTGTTCCACGACAAGAAGAGTGTTCCCCTTCTCTTTCAGGCAGCGGAGGGTGGCAATGAGACGTTGGTTATCCTGCGGGTGCAGACCGATGGTCGGCTCATCCAGCACGTAGAGCACGCCGCGCAGGTCGGAGCCGAGCTGCGCCGCCAAACGGATGCGCTGCGTTTCGCCGCCCGAGAGCGTGGTCGCCGCGCGGTCGAGCGAGAGGTAGCCGAGCCCCACTTCCTGCAGGAAACGCAGGCGCGGGGCGATTTCCGCAAGCACGTTGCGGGCTATTTCCGCATCGCGCCCCTCGAATTCCCAGCTCTCCACGAGCTTCAGCGCGGAGACGGCATCGAGCGCGTCCACCTCCGCGATATTCTTGCCGAAGAGTTTCACGCCCAAGGCAAAGGGGTTCAGGCGAGTGCCGCGGCAGGCGGGGCACGGCAATGTCACCATCTCATCCGCGGCGGCTTTTTCCAGCTCACGGTCGTAGCGAAGCTCGCGCTCCAGCTCAGAGAGCTTTTCATCGGGCTTGGCGGCGGCCATGGGCTTCGCCACACGGCCGTGCCCCATGCAGCACGGACACCAGCCGTGCGGCGAGTTGAAGGAGAAGGTGGAAGGTTCGGGCGCGGCGTAGCTTTCGCCGCATTGCGGGCAGGTGAGATGCGTGCCGAGCAGCTGCTCTTTCTTGCCCGCGAGCAGGCGGATGAAGCCGTCGCCCATCTCCAGCGCGCGCCCCACGGTCTCGGAGAGCGTGGCGGCATCGCAGTCCGCGCCGTTCATGGTGATGCGGTTGCCCTGCACACAGACCTCCGCCAGCACCACATCCACATCGTGGTTGGCGTAGCGGTCCAGCGGCGTGAACTCGTCGCTCTTCACCAGCTTGCCGTCCGCGCGCAGGTAGGGGTATTTCTTCTTCACCGCCCAGCGGGCGAGGTCGGCGTAATGCCCCTTGCGGTTGCGCACCACGGGGGCGGCAATCATCAGCGAAGCGGGGCGCGCGGCCACGGCTTCCTGCACGGCGACCTGAATCTCCGCGGGCGTGCGGCTGCCGACAGGCACCCCGCACTTGGGGCAATGCGGCGTGCCGAGCTTGGCGTAGAGCAAGCGCAGGAACTGGCGGATTTCCGTCACCGTGCCGACCGTGGACTTGCAGCCGCCGCGGGAGCGGTTCTGCTCAATGGCGACGGTGGGCGGCAGCCCCGTCAGGCGGTCGATGTCGGGGGTCTCCATCTGCTCCGTGAACTGGCGGGCATAGGGACTCATCACATCGAGGAAACGTTTTTGGCCCTCCGCAAAGATGATATCGAAGGCGAGCGTGCTCTTGCCGCTGCCCGAGAGCCCCGTGACGACCGTCATCTCGTTGCGCGGGATGTCCACGTCGATGTTCTTCAGCTGGTGGTGGCGCGCACCGCGCAGGGCAATCACGCCCTCGGGCACGGCGGCATCGGTGCTGCCGCTCTCGGCAGAATAGGGCTTGGCACCCTTGATGTGCAAGGCCCGCGCCAAGAATCCCGCCGTGTAGCCGCGCCCGCAGCGGGCGACTTCCTCCGGCGTGCCCTGCGCGACAATCTGACCGCCGCCCGTGCCGCCCTCGGGGCCGAGGTCGATGATGTGGTCGGCGCACTTGATAAGCTCCGCGTTGTGCTCGATGACGAGCAGCGTGTTCCCCTGCTCCGTCAGGCGGCGGAACACGGCGAGCAGCACCTCCAAGTCGCGGAAGTGGAGCCCCGTGCCCGGTTCATCGAGGATGAGCAGCGAGCCCTTTTTCTTCGCGCCGTCCTCAGCAAGCGTGTCCACCAGAATGTGCGCGAGTTTGAGTCGCTGGTTCTCGCCGCCCGAAAGGGTGTTGAGCGGTTGCCCCAGCCCGAGGTGCCCCAGCCCCACCTCCACCAGCACGCCGAGCTTTTGGGCAATGCGGCGGGCGCGGGCGTTGTGCTCGCGGGCGAAGAGCTTTTGCGCGCTGCGGATGTCCATGGCCAGCAGCTCCGCCATGTTGTAGCCGAGCAGCGTGAGCGTGAGGGCTTGCGGGGTATAGCGCGTGCCGTGGCAGAGGGCGCAGGGCACATAGATGTCGGAGAGGAACTGCATCTCCACCTTCTCCTGCCCCAAGCCCGAACAGCGCGGGCAGCGGCCGTCCCCGCTGTTGAAGGAGAAGTAGCCGGGCTTCAGCGCACGCGCCTGCGCGGCGGGTTCCGCACAGAAGAGCGCGCGGATGTCCTCGAACACGCCGATGTAGACCGCGGGCGTAGAGCGCGGGGTGCGCACGATGGGGCTCTGGTCCACCAGCACCACCTGCTCCACCTTGTCCAGCCCCTTGAGGGCGCGGACGGAGACGCTTTCTTCATCATCCAGCTCCTCGGGGTGGACGGAGCCGTAGAGCACTTGGCAGGCGAGCGTGCTCTTGCCGCTGCCCGACACGCCCGTGAGACAGGTGTACACCCCCAGCGGGATATCCACGGAAAAATCGTTCAGATTGTGGCAGGTCGCGCCCTCGATGCGAAGGATGTCCCCCTTCTTGGCCTTGCGGCGGCGGGCGGGCACGGCAATCTCACGCTTGCCGCTGAGGAACTGCCCCGTGAGCGAATCCTTGGCGTTCAGAATGCCCGCGGGTGCGCCCGCGTAGATGAGCTTGCCGCCCTCCGCGCCGCTTTCGGGTCCCATGTCCACGAGGTAGTCCGCCGCGCGCATCACGGCCTCCTCGTGCTCCACGACCACGAGGGTGTTGCCGCGGTCGCTCAGGCGGCGCATGGAGGCAATGAGACGTTCCGTATCGCGGGCGTGCAGACCCACGGTCGGCTCATCCAGCACGAAAAGGGTCTCCGTCAAGGCCGCGCCGAGACAGGCCGTCAGGCTCACGCGCTCAATCTCACCGCCCGAAAGCGAGCGTGTCAGGCGGTTGGCGGCAATGTAACCCAGCCCGACTTCGCAGAGGTACGCCACGCGGGAGCGGAACTCGCGCACGGCTTGGGCGAGCGAGCGGTCGTCACCCAGCGCGGGGAGCACGTGCGCATCCGTCCACGCCAGCAGCTCGTCCATCGGCAGGGCGAGCACCTGCGGTACCGTGAGCCCGCCGAGGGTGAAGGCGAGGGCCTCCTTGCGGAGTCGCCCGCCGTTGCAGCTCGGGCAGATAGTGTACACGCGGTAGTAGGCGAGGAAGACGCGGACGGACATCTTGTGCGCGTGCTTCTCCATGTCGTCGAAGATGCCCTTGTAGCCGTACCACAGCCCGGCATCGTGCGCGCTCCACGCGTCCAGCTCGCCCGCGTTGCCGTAGAGCACCCAGTCGCGTTCGCGCTGCGTGAGCTCCTGCCACGGCACATTAAGACGCACGGCCTTGCTCCGGCGGTTGCAGCGGAGAAAATCATCAAAGCACTCCGACAGCACGGGGGAGGAGAGCATTTTTAAGGCGCCGTCCTTGATGCTCTTCTCGGGGATGAGCCCGCGGTTGTAATCGTAGGAAATGGCGCGTCCGTAGCCCTTGCAGTCGGGGCAGGCACCGAGCGGGGAGTTGCCGGAGAAAAGGCCGGGCTTCGGCTCCGCGAGCGGTGCCCAGTCGCAGCGGAACGCGCGGGGCGCACCCCATGTGCCGTCCGCCTCTTTCAGGGAGATGTAAGCCACATCCTGCCCGTGGCGGAAGGCGGTCTCCACGGCTTCCGTCAGGCGGGTGCGGGAATCGGGGCGCAGCTTGATGCGGTCTTGCAGCACCATCCAGCGTTCCATGCCGAGTTTTTTCTCGGTAGCATTCTCCAGACGCAGGGTGTCGCCCCCCGCCAACACGCGCAGGTAGCCCTGCCCGATGAGGGCCTGCTGCATGTCCGCAAAGCTGCCCACGGGGGTGACGGCGAAGCAGATGAGCGCGTCCTCCCCCGCATGATGCGTCAGCAGCTCGTCCGCCACGCTCTGCGGCGTGAAGGGTTTTATCACGTTCCCCTGCTCATCCCTGCCGATGGCCAGGCGGGAGAAGATGAGGCGTAAGTACTCGTTGAGCCCCGTCATCGTCCCCACGGTGGAGCGGGAGTTTTTCACGGAATTGCGCTGCCCCAGCGCAATGGCGGGCGGCACATTCTCCACGGAGCGCACGGCGGGCTTGTCCATGCGGTCCATGAACTGGCGCACATAGGGCGAGAAAGTCTCCACATAGCGGCGCTGGCCCTCGGCGTAGAGCGTGCTCATGGCGAGCGAGGTCTTGCCGCTGCCGCTCGGCCCCGTCACCACAGTGATGCCGCCGAGCGGGATGTCCACATCCACGCTTTTCAGATTGTGCTCCTCCGCCCCGCGGATGCGGATGTATCTGTCGCCCTGCTCCTGCATACCGCCATCATACCCCTGCCCTCCCCGTCGCGCAAGCCCGAAGCGCGTTCGTTCGTAACAAGGAGCGGTACGTGCGCGAACGGATTCACCACCTCACCCTTTCTTCAACCACACCAGCAACAGGGCAATGTCTGCGGGGGTGATGCCGGGGATGCGGCTTGCCTGACCGATGGTCGTGGGGCGCACGCGGGAGAAGCGTTGGCGCGCCTCGGTCTTCATGGCGGGGATGGCGTCGTAGTCCAAATCGGCGGGGATGGGCTTGTCCTCCTGCCGCTGCAAGCGGGCGGCGGCCACGCGCATGTGCTCGATGTGCCCGGCGTAGGTGATTTCCGTAGCGACGGGCTCCCAGAGTTCCGCGGGGAACAGGGCTCTCTTCTCTTCAGGCAGTGCCTGCCATGTGTTACCCGTGCGGCGCAGCCAGAGGTCCAGTGTGATACCCTCGTGCTTCTCGCGGCGGCAGGTCTCGATGCCGGCGTCGATGGCGCGTTGACGCTCGGCGGCCTCCCGCCCCTGTTCTTCGCTTACGAGCCCCACGGCGGCGGCAAGAGGCGTCAGGCGCAGGTCGGCATTGTCCTGCCGCAGCAACAGGCGCAGCTCCGCGCGGCTGGTGAACATGCGGTAGGGCTCATCCGTGCCCTTGGTCACGAGGTCGTCCACCATCACGCCCATGTAGGCTTGGTCACGGCGGAGGATGAGGGGCTCCTCCCCCTTCACGGCGAGCATGGCGTTCGCGCCCGCCAGGAGGCCCTGCCCTGCGGCCTCTTCATAGCCGCTGGTGCCGTTGATTTGCCCTGCGAAGTAGAGTCCGCGCACGCGCTTGGTCTCCAGCGTGGGCTTGAGCTCCGTGGGGATGACGAAGTCGTACTCCACGGCGTACCCGGGGCGGATAAGCTCGGCCTTCTCCAGCCCGGGGATGCTGTGCACGATGTCGCATTGCACAAAGAAGGGGAGGCTCGACGAGAGGCCGTTCAGGTAGAACTCATCCGTGCTGCGGCCCTCCGGCTCAATGAAAATCTGGTGGCGTTCCTTGTCCGCAAAGCGCACCACCTTGTCCTCGATGCTGGGGCAGTAGCGCGGGC
>CALBJX010000078.1 GCA_937893015.1 uncultured Verrucomicrobiales bacterium
TGACTTCGTACATCGTACATCGTAAATCGTACATCCCTACAAATCCCCCTTTGTCTGCCTTTGCGGCGTTCCTGTTACACATTTTTCTTGTCTCTCGCGCCGATTCATGATAGGAAGGTGGCAGCTTTATGGACGCTATTTACTATGTTGTTATCGGCATGCTGGCTCTGCTGTCCGTCTCCGGGCTGATTGTGGGCGTGAGCAACGACGCATGCAACTTCCTCAACGCCGCCATCGGGTGCCAGGCGGCCAAACGCAACACGCTGCTTTGCTTTGCGGCCGTCGGCGTGGTGCTGGGAGCCTCCTTCTCCTCGGGCATGATGGATGTGGCGCGCCACGCCATGTTCAACCCCGCGCACTTCACCTTCCACGAGATGATGCTGCTCTACCTCTCCGTGATGGTGGCCAACATCGTGCTCATGGACATTTTCTTCATGCTGCGTCTGCCTACGTCCACGACAGTGGTGCTCGTGTTCGCCTTGCTCGGCTCCGGGCTCGGCATGGCGGTCTACGCCAGCGGGCTGCCCGACCGCCTGCCCGATGTGAGCGAATACATCCGCACGGGCAAGGCCTTTGAGATTATCTGCGCCATCTTCGCCTCCGTGGCGGCGGCTTTCGTGCTCGGCACCATGGTGATGTGGCTCGCGCGTCTGCTCTTCAGCTTCCGCTACCAAAAGACCTATCGCGTGGTCGGCCCCTTTTGGTGCGGCATGGCCTTCACCGCCATCACCTACTTCGCCCTGTTCAAGGGCTTGGCGAGCAGCCCCATGGTGAAGGGCTCCGAAACCTTTGCCATGCTGCGCGAGAACGTGCTCGTCTTCATGTGCTGCGCCTTCGCGGTGTGGGTGTGCATTGCCGCCTTCCTGCAGCATGTCTGCAAGCTGAACACCCTGCGCATGACCGTCATCGGCGGTTCCTTCGCGCTCGCCCTCTCCTTCGCAGGCAACGACCTCGTGAACTTCATCGGGCCCTTCATGGCCTCGCTGGCCTGTGCCCAGCACATCAACGACCCCAACATGGGCTTCCTCGACCAGCCCGGCGACCCCGCCGACCTCATCTTCCTCATCGGCGCGGGCGTTATCATGGTGGGCGTGCTCTTCCTTTCCAAACGCTCGCAGAAGATTTCCCAGACGGAGTTGAAACTCTCCTCGGGCGGCAGCGCGAGCAAGGAGCGTTTCGGCTCCAGCCAGCCCGCGCGTGTGCTGGTGCGCGGCTTCCTGAACACCATCAACTTCGTGGAGCGCGTCTCCCCGCCCCGTCTGCGTGCCTTCGTGGGCAGCCGCTTCGAGCACCTCACGCCCGAGGAAGAGACGGGCGCCGCCTACGACCAGATTCGCGGCTCCGTGAACCTGACGATTGCCGCCGTGCTCATCTCCGTGGCCACCTCCTTCAAGCTGCCCCTCTCCACCACCTATGTGGCCTTCATGGTGGCCATGGGCTCCTCCCTCGCGGATCGTGCGTGGGGGCGAGATTCCGCCGTGTACCGCATCACGGGCGTGCTGACCGTGGTGGGCGGCTGGTTCCTGACGGCCTTCGCCGCCTGCGGCGTGTCCTTCTGCGTGGCGTACTTCATGGCGTGGGGCGGTTTCTGGGCTCTCGTGTTCATGATGGTGCTGGCGGCGGGCCTGCTGGTGAAATCCCTGCTCTCGGGCGGAGATGACAAGCCCGAGGTGAGCATCCTCAACGTCACCAAGGATGAATCCGTCCGCGAGTTCGGCCGCCAGGCGGGCGGGCGCCTCGGCCGCATGATCGGTATTTATAAAGCCATGGTGAAGGCTCTGCTGGAGGAAGACCTCGACAGCCTGAAACGCCTGCGTAAGAAGACGCGCAACCTGAAACGCGACCTCGAGGCCATCCGCGAGGACGAGGTGCTGCCGACCCTGCGCACCATCCCGCGCGAGTTCGCCGACCGCGGTCAGCTCATCTTCCGCGTCACGGAAATCTCCATCGTGACGAGTGAGTGCCTGCTCTCCCTCGTGAAAGCAGCCTACAACCACATCGACAACAACCACGAAGGTCTCAACGAGGCGCAGGCCGCCGACCTGCTGGCCCTCACCGACAAAATCGGCCGCTTCTACCCCGACCTGACGGACATGCTCAAAGCGGGCGATTTCGCCGGCATCAATGCCAAGCTGGAGGACACGCAGCAGCTCTCCGACGACTTTGCCGAGGCCATCACGCGCCACCTCATGCACAATGCGGAGGATGAGAGCGGTATGCGTACCGGTATCCTCTACCTCAATCTGCTGAATGAGACGCGCGCCATGGTGAGCCACGCCTTTGCCCTCATCCGCCGCATTGTCGAGCTCTACGAGGGGGAGAAGTGATTGATAATTGATAAAGCAAGAGTTTTCGCACTTTGCGGTGCGGAGATAGAAAAATGGCCTGATGCGTGCGTCAGGCCATTTTATTTGATGTGCCCGCGCCATTATCTGCGCATCCCGCGCGGGAGTCTAGCGGAAAATGTATCGACTTTTACGGGTAGACGGGGTATGATGGACGGCGTGAAAGCTCTTTTCCTTTCCCTGATGGGTGCCCTTTGCTGTGTGTCGTTTGCGGCGGCGCAGGAGCAGGCACAGCCCGCCTCCTCTGCCGTTGAATCCGCGGCTGCCAAGCCCGCCATGCCCCTGCATGCTCTCATGTCGCGTGACAGCGAGCACGGGCAGGTGATTGTCAACTGCACCATGGACGGCGTGCCTCTGCGGCTGCTGCTCGATACTGGGGCTACCCACACCGTGCTCCACAAGGGCGTGGCGGAGGAAAAGCTGCCGAATGCCTATAAGCTGGACACCACTGGCATGCAGATTACCGGCAATGCTGCAGGGCTGCGCCCGGATATCCTCGTCATCAAGCTCGGCATCGCGGGCGGTACACGCTCGCAGCACCCCGTGCTGGTGATGCCGCTGGACGGCGTGCGCTCCATGCTGCAACATCCCGTGGACGGCATTTTGGGCATGGATGTGCTTAGCCACATTCCCTTCACCCTGGATTTTCGCCAGGGCGGCGTGAGCCATTGGGGCGCGGATACGGACGGCAAGGTGTTCCCCCTCAATGCGCATCCCGACATGGGAGGTTGCCCGTTGGTGACGCTGCGCATCGGGGAGAAGGTGCTCGAGCGCGTGTTGCTGGATTCCGGCTCCACGACCACACTCATCGAGCCCAAGGATTGGGAAGCGGGCGAGGGCGAGAGCTGCGCCGCACAGGTGGCGGATGTGAACGGGCGCCGCGAGGTGAAAATCAGTTTTGGCAAGCCCGCCCCCGTGGAGCTGGCCCCCGGCTTGGTGCGTGAGCTCACCCCCCAGCTGCAGGAGGGCATGAACCGCAGCTCCTCCGCAGCCATTCTCGGTATTGAATCGCTGCAGGGGCTGCGCCTGATTTATTCCCCCGAGACGGGGTTTGCACTGGTTTGCGAGGAGTGAGGCGGTCTCACTCCTTCCCGACTGTTGCCACGGCTCCTTCCAGCGCCGTGATGCGCACGCTGTCCCCCGCGTGCAGCCCCGCCGCGCAGTCGGGAGCGAGGGGGTAGAGCCTGTCTTGGCAGCGGACGCAAAGCTGTTCGCCTTCGCCTACGATGGTGCCGCGGGCCCCGATGTCCGCGGCGACGGATTCCTTCGGCGCACGGCGATTGAGGGAATGCATGAAGATCGGGCGCACGCAACGATTCCACAGGGTGAAATACAGCGCAAAGCCCAGCGTCAGGAAGCCGAGAAACACGAGCACCGACCATTGCAGCGGCAGCCCGATTTCCCATGTGCCCCATGCGGCGAAGATGACGAGCGCCGCCCAGGACAGCAGCTCGGTGTTGATGAAGACATCAAGCACCAGCAGCGTGAGCGCTACGGCGAGCATCCAATGCAGGAACTCGCCGTTGCTCAGAGAGAAAAAGTCTGCGAAGAGAGGAGCCATGGCGGGTTATTTCTTCAAATCGACCACGCCGGAAACGGTGTTCGGCAGGTAGACCGTGGAGGCGGGGTTGGTGCTGATGGTGGCGTAACCCTCCAGAGCTTGGCGATTCATAAGCACTTTGGCGGCGGCCTCCGCCCCGATGACGGGGGCGAGTTTGGCGACGTAATCCGCCTCGGCCTCCGCTCGCAGACGCAGGGCTTCCGCTTCTCCCTGTGCTTTCAGCACGGCAGCCTGGCGTTCGGATTCCGCGAGCCGGATGCGGGCGGTGCTTTCGCCTTCTGCCTTCAGCGCAATGGAGCGGCTTACGCGCTCGGCCTCCATCTGGCGCATCATGGCCTCCTTGGTTTCGGCGTCCGTCGTGAGCTCCTTGATTTCGATGGAGGTGATGTTGACACCCCAGCGGGCGGCGGTGGTGGCCACGGCGACGGAGACCTTTTCGGAGATTTCTGAGCGGGCGGAGAGGATTTCATCCAGATTGCGGCTGCCGATGAGGGAGCGCAGCTCGTTGAGCACCAGCTCCACCAGCGACTTGTGCAGGTTTTCTACCTCGTAGACGGCCTTCACCGCGTCTGCAATGCGCCAGCGGATGATGCAGTTGACCTGCATGGTGGCGTTGTCTTTGGTGATGCAGGATCGGGGCTGCGTGTCCAGCAGCTGTTCGGTGAGCTCGATGTAGCAGCCGTATTTATTGCTCATCTGTCCCCAGCCGCGATCCACGCGGCGGAGGCTCTGGAGGAAGGGAATACGGAAGCAGAGGCCGCTGTTCTTCACGGAACAGGGCTTGCCGAACATCTCGACGATGGCACAGTGATTCTGCGGAACAATGAAGAGGAACATGGTGATAAAAGGGGCTGCCGATATTATACCTGACGTGCCATCATGCGGCAAGGGAAAACTCCTCCGTGCAAATATCCGCGTAAATATCATGCTTTGTCCCAATATTTTCCGCTTGCCTCGCGTGCGCGATGTGATAGGATGGAGTATCATTCCTCCCGCGTTATGAAACCGCATCTTCCCGTTGCTCTGCTGGTGAAACTCATGGCTGCTCTCTCTTTGGTGGTGGGCTTCGGCGTGCATGAAAATGAGCACCCGAACGAGTCCGTTTGGGAGGGACGAGCGTTTGAGACATCTTTGCCGACGTCCTACTCCTTCACCCGCCCGCAGGGGGTGGTGCCGAGCTCCTTTGCCACGGGGAATACCTACCGCGAGGGAAACAGCATTTTCCGCCCTGTTGCGGGCGACCCCGGCGATAAGCTGGTGTACACGACGATGCCGCACACGGACGGCGGTACGGCACTTTTTGCTACGGGCGGGTCCTTGCAAGGTTTGGAGGCTTCCTCCCGCTATTCCGACACGGGCAAGGGCTGCTATTTCTCCCAGAGTTACAATTATTACCAACCATACCGCGGGGCGGAGGAGCTCTATCAGCAGAACGGCAACTGGGGCTTTATGGGGCCGAATCTCGCCCCGAACATTAACCCCGGCTCGTCAAGCGTGAGCGGTGCCCTCGGCGGGTTGACGCATGATGTCAGTATGTGCTGGGCGAATGCCACCGCCAACGTGCTGCAATACTGGCAGTCCTACTACGGCATTTTTTACGATGGTTGCAAAGGGGCTCTCCCCTATGGTTGGAACTATGACCCGAGCTTGGCGCCGACCCTCGGCGGCTCGCAAAGCCTCGCCATCTATAATGAGTTCTACAAGCATTGGTATGACGAGGGCGGCACCTTCAAGTGGGCGAGCGACTGGTACTGCCGCAATGTGGACCCCAGCAAGCTCTACATCAAAAACGAGGGCACGGGCGGCTGGTGGGAAAACTGGTTCGGCGAGAGCAAAGCCTACGTCATCACCTACTTTAACGGCAGCAGCAATATCAAGACCCTGACGAACACCTTCGCCGCCTCTCTGGGATATTCGCAGCAGGAGGACGGCTCGTGGGCGCAGACGACGATGGGGCAAATCGGCTACCTCGGCATCTCCTCCTACCTCGGCGGTCATGCGCTGACCTGCTGGGGCATGGATTTCGATGAGCAGGGGCTGGTGCACTCCATCTACATTGCCAATTCCGATGACCTGCAATACGGCACGGTGCAGCTTTTCCTCAAGAGCGTGGACGGCCAGTACTACCTGTTCAGCGATGCGGACTGCACGGAATACTGGAACTGGAATGCCGCGAACTGGTATCTCGATGAGGTGAGCTACCTGAACACGCCGCAAGCCTTGAAAGACCTTTACCGCGCCTACAGCACCTCCGACCTCGTCTGGACGGGGGTAGCGGATGAGTGGAGCGTGCGTCTCTCCGCCGATCAGCAAATCGGCTATGCGCTGCCTGACAAGAGCTCCGGCTGGACGTCGGAGGTGAACGGAACGGCCTACCACAGCTATTATGAGGCGGGTCGCAATCTCGTCTTCGGGGATGCTGCGACCACGAACGTCTCTACCTCGGGTGCGCTGAAAGCGGGGAATATTGAATTGAGCAATGCGGCGAAGGATTATGTGTTCACGGCGACCGAGGCGCAAACCTCGCTGGAGGCCGTGAGCCTGCACGCCGCAACGGCGGGGCGCACGAGCTTCATCGGCATGGAACTGAGCTTCTCGGATGCTCTGCTGCTGGATGGCTATGCGCTGGAGGTGCACAATGGCTCGCTCTCTGCGGGAACGGCGACGCTGCAGGGCGGGGCAAGCCTCGCCCTGGAGAACAGCACGGCAAGCTTTACTGATTTGCTGCTGGGGGATGGCACGGTGCTCACGCTGGACTTCTCCCTCGCGGGGGATGATGAGGCTCTCATCTCCGTGAGCGGAACGCTGAGCATCGAGGGGGCGCTCACCCTCAATGTGGGCGGACTGCCCACGGACCTCTCGGAAATTTACATGGTGTTCTCCGCCGGGGAATATGACGAGGCGAGCTGGGGGGATAACATCACCATCAACGGCACGACGAAGGACATGCTCTTCTGGAGCTTCGGCGTGCTCTACTACGGCAGCGCCGTGGACAAGGGGCACCAATTCTTCACCGAACACACGGAAGCTCCTGAACGATGGCGCAAGTTCGTAGGCCTTTCCTTCTCCGACATTGAGCACGACAAGGATGGTGCCGCTCTCACCAATATTGCCTCGCTCTCCTTTGAGCGCAACGGCCCCGTGGATTTCACGGACAACAGCACGCGGGGGAACGGCGGTGCCGTCGCCAACGCCGGTACTATGCTGATGGAGGGGAACAGGAGCGTCACCTTCCGCGCCAACCGCGCGGAAGAAGCGGGCGGCGCCCTCATGCAAACAAGCGGAATGCTAAACATCAGCGGCAGCCGCGAGGTGAGCTTTATCGCCAACCGCGCCGCGGCGGGCGGTGCCATCGCCCAGAGCGGCGGCAGCATGAACATCAGCGGCAATAGCCGCGTGAGCTTTGAGGATAACCGCAGTACGGAGGCGGGCGGTGCCATTCGTCTCACGGGCGGCTCGCTTTCCCTTTCGGGTAACGATGTGCTCGCTTTCACGAATAACCGCACGGAGGGGCGCGGCGGTGCGATTGACAACGTGGGGGCACAACTCGTTATTCGCGGCAACGGCGATACGCAGTTCACGGGCAACCATGCCGGCATTGCGGGCGGTGCCATGGCCAACAGCGGCGACGGGCGCATCACCCTGTTCGCGGATGCGGGCGATATCACCTTCCGCGGCAACACGCAGGGGAGCGGGGCGACAAGCATCCTGTGCGCCATCGCCTCGCAGGGGGATATTCACGATGACTCCTCGAAGCATCATTTCTCGGCAAGCGAGGGGCACCGCATCACCTTCTACGATTCCGTGCACGTGGAAAATACGGACTACGGATGGTATACGGGGCAGACCAACCTCAACACGCAGGGGCGCGGCATGATTGAGTTCAGCGGCAAGTATGCCGAGGCGGACCTGCTCGCGGCGACGGGAACCGCCCCCACGGCTGAGGCCCTGGCTGCGTCCCGCAATTCCGTCTTCACCGGCAGTATCTATCTGGCGGGCGGCACGCTGCGCATTGCGGACGGGGCGAGTGTGAGCGCTTACCATCTCTATTTTGCGGATGGCGCGGCTGAGGCAACGATTGCGCTCTCGAACGGAACGTTGAGCACCCCCTCGCGTGAGCTCTTTTTTAACCTCAACAAAACGCTGGAGCTGACGGGGGTTAATACCATCGCCACCAATTATTTGGCCTTTGAGGACGGCGCGACGCTGACGTTCAACCTCGGGGCGGAGAACCGAGACCACGCACTCCTCTTCGTCAACAGCGGGGATATTCTTGATTTGCAGGGAGGACTGACCTTCAACATTAACAGCGCGGAAGGGGCGGCGACGGGAACGTATAAACTGATAGAAGCGAAGGCAGGGTTCCGAGATAACAGCACCCTGACGCTGAACGGGGGGGACGAGGGCTCATTGAGCTGGCGGGACGGCATCCTGTGGTATGATGCGGATTATCGCCCGCCTGTCGAACCAACGACCGACCTTGTGTTCACGGTGACGCAGAGCGGCTCTTTCTCCTATGAGGGGAACGATAGTCTCACCTTCACCACGGGCGGCACCCGCGCCATCGACGAAAGAGCGGCGGAGGCGGCTGAGGTGCGTCTCGCGCATAACGGCCCCGTGGCTTTCCGCGGCATCAGCACGGAGGGCGAGGGCGGTGCGATCGCCAATGTCAGTCACGGGCCTTCTGCACCTTCCGTCATCACAGTGGAGGATAACATCCTCGTAGAATTGTCCGGCATCAAGGCCACGGGGGACGGCGGCGCCATCTCCAATCGGTCGCTCAACGGAGGGGAGGCAAGCATCATCATCTGCGGAAACAGCCGACACGACGGCGCACTCGACGGGGACAGCAATGTGATGCTGAATGCCAATAGCTCGGGCGGCAGCGGCGGCGCCCTGTTCAACAGCGGTATGGTGGCGATGGCCGACAACGGCGAAATCTACATCAGCAACAATGTGGCCCTCGGTAACGGCGGCGGTATCTGCAACGAGGGGCTCCTGTCCGTGACGGAGAACTACGGCCTGAATTTCAACCGCAACAGCACCGATAGCGACAAAGGCCGCGGCGGTGCCGTGGCGAACCGCGGCGAGATGCATCTGGACGGCAATTTCTATATCGTGGCGACGGGCAATTCCTCCCTCTATGGTGCCGCTGTATATAACGAAGGCGTGCTGAGCATGGATGAAAACGGCTACCTCCAGTTCTCGGGCAACGACAGCACGCGAGACGAGGATGATAAGCGCATGTTCGGCATCGGCGGCAATATCTGCAATACCGCCTCCGGTGAGATTTCCGTTCGTCGCAATGGTGACGTCTCCCTCACTTCCGCATACGGCATGTACGGCGGCAGTATCTACAACGAAGGCAGCCTCTTCATTGAAAAGAACAACGATGTCAACATCGACAACGCGGGGGTGGAGGGTAACGGCGGCGGCGTGTGGAACCACGGCACCTTCGTGATGCGCGGCAACGGGCACGTCACCTTCAATGAGGACTGGGCCTGGGGCGGCTACGGCGGCGCCGTCTGCAACATGGCGGGAACAGTTGACATCAGCAGCAATGCGAGCCTCTCCGTCTACAGCTCCTACACGGCTTTTTCCAACGGCACCTCGGATACCACGGAGACGGCGGTGATGAACCTCTGCGGCAACGGGGGAATCGTGTTCTATGACAACATTGCCTACCGCACGAAGAAAGGCTTTGACGGCAAGGCCGGGGCCCTCTACAACTTGGCAAGCGGCACGCTCAATATCTGCGGCAATGGGGATGTGACCTTCTACAACAACACACTGCTCACCTTCGCGGAAGCCTCCCCCACGGGCAAGGATTTCAGCTATCTGCACGCTCTGCACAACGAGGGCACGATGAATCTCTCCGCCGCGGCGGGGAAGAATATCACGTTTTTCGACGGCATCAGCTCGGCAGCAGGCTCGGCGGTGAATCTGAACGCGGACTACGCCGATGCCGAGGGCAAGATGCAGCACGCCACGGGTGACATCGTGTTCTCGGGGGCGATGGCGGAGAGTCTGCTGTACAGCAATATGCTGGCGGAATTTGTGACGCCGGAGACGATACGCCTGTCCAAGACGAGTGACCTGGACACGCAGGTGACGCTGCACAACGGCGCCCTGCGCGTGGAGGACGGCGCCGTGCTCAACACCCATTCTTTGACGGCTAAGGGCGGCTCCGGCATTGCGGTGCGGAACGCGACCCTCACGGCAGACAAGCTGGAGATGCAGGCGGGCGCAACGATGACGCTCGGCACGGCAACGCTGAATGCGGCGGATGGTAAGACAAGCGCCAAGGGCAGCGATCTGCGGATGACCGACTCCGGCATCTATGGGCAGGGCGGCAAGCTGGTGAACACCCTCATCGACCTGAAGGAAGGCGTGACGTTTGAGCTGTCCGACATCGTTCTCGCCGCGAGCTCCCGCATCACGGATGAGCCCGCGCGGCTTCTGTTGGATAACGTGACGGCTCAGGCTACCATGGGCGTGAATGCCGAACGCCGAGCCGACAGCGTGGCGGAGAGCCCGGCCTTTGTGCAGAGCGGCGACGCGACGCTCACCGCGGATTCCGGCGGTCTCGTTACTGTCACCAACATTGTGCTGACGAGCTTCGACACCGTGACCCTGAGCGGCAACGCACTGACTATCGCCCTGAGCGGTTTGGGTTATGCTGAATCGCGGGAAAATAACTATATCGCGGTGTCTTTCACGAGCGGCAAGGCCTTTGCTACCTTTGACCGCGGATTGAGTGTCACGCTTTCGCTCACGTCCACGGGCGACACGCTGCAAGGCTGGTTCCGCGGGGATGAACTCGCGCCGACAGCCGTTTACTTCGACATGATGCACGCCCCCGAGCCCGCGACGGCCACCCTCTCTCTGGCGGCATTGCTGGCTTTCGTTGCCCGCCGTCGCCGGAAGTGAGTCAGGAAATGATTTTCAATGTGCGGACGCTGCCCTCGCCGAGGGCAGCGTTGAGCGCGGCGATGACGCGCGGGCGCAGACGGGTGAGCTCATAGCGTGCGGCGGGGTGAGCGACGCTGATGCACGCGCTCTTGTTGGCGATGCTGACGAGGCGGGAGAGCGAGGCAAGGGCCGGGCCGACAGCTTTCTGCCACGCCTCCGCCAGCAATGCGGCGGAGAGGCTTTCTTCCTCCAGCACCATGGAGGCGAGCACCTCCCCGAGCAGAGATTCCGCCGTGCGCATGTTGGCGGCCACGGGCAACTCGGGGCCCGCGCCGAAGAAATCCGCCTGCGCTTGGTCGCGCTCGCCCTCGCGTCGGCTGCGGCAGCGCACCGCACGCTCGGAGACGCCGTCCGCCATGCGCTGCATCACGAAGCGGCGCGGGGAGCGGGGGGCAGCGAACGCGGGCCGGTGCAGCTCGGGCGTGTCTGCTTTCTTGTGGCGGCGGGGTGGCATGCGGGGAAAGACAGAACAACCCGAGAGCCTCGGCGTGAGCCCAAAACCCTCGGGTCGTTGAAGAGGTAAGCGCGGGGAGCTTTACTCGCCATCGTCGCCGATGGCCTGCACGGGGCAGCCTTCCATGGCCTCGGTCACCAGAGCGACTTCGTCGTCGGTCACAGGCTGCTTGATGACAATGGAGAGACCCTCGTCATCATCGCGACCGAAGAAATCGGGAGCGGATTCGCGGCAAAGGTCGCAGTCGATGCAGTTGGAGTCCACATAGAACTTGCCCGGCACATTCTTTTCGTTTTTTTCGTCGATATCGGCCATTTTCGTGTATGGGGGTTGTTTGCCCTGCGTCATTTTTCACTTATTTTCGGCAAAATGCAATCCTTTTTTATTGCCACACGGCATTTTTCGCGTCACAATAGGCGCATGCAGCAATCGCAAGACCTTTACGAATCTCAGCACAGAGTGCCTAAGAAGCGCTTCCGCCCCGGAGTATGGGGCATTGCAGCCGCGCTGGTGGGCCTGGGCCTGTTGGCGGGCGCCGTGTGGATGTTCTGCCAAATCCGCCCTGTCAATGACCGCCACTACACCAGCTCTCCCTTCCCGTGGGTGGGGGAGCAGGTGACCATCAACTCCGCTATCGCTTGGTGGAAGTCCGCGAAGGGTGATGCCCGCATGGAGATGCGCACGGGGTATTACCCGGTGGCCCGCATCCGTCTCGGCGGCGGCAAGGGCAAGGGGCTCATGACCGTGACCTTCCACGATGAGCTCAATCGCCAGGTCGGCGAGGCGATTCACATGCCCTACGCCGACGGGCAGTTTGCCCGCAGAGAGGAAAACTGGGTACGCGCGGAGGGCGATGTCGCTACCTGCCGCGTGGAAGCCGGGTATGAGAACAAACAGGAGATTGTGCTGCGCCTCATCCAGCCGGATATGCCGCTCTGGAAGGTGAAGGTCATCTATCGCCCGGAAGGGGAACGCACGGCATATTTCCTCGGCACGGTGACCATCAACCCCGAGGAAGTGAAGGATGAAAACGGCGCGAAGGAAGCCCTCAAGGAAGAGGCCCCGCAGGAGGAAGTGAAGGTGGAGGCCGCCCCCGAGATGCAGAGCGCGGAGATACTGCCGGAGGGGAAGGGAGAGTAAGCGATGAGCGCCGCCACGGATTCCCTGGGCTTATGGGGGCGGCTGCGCCGCCGTTTTGCCTGTCCGCTGGTCTGCCTGTTCAGCGGCATGGCGACGGCTTTGGCTTTTCCGCCTTACGATATCGGTAATGTGGTGTGGGCGGCGCTGCTGCCGCTGCTTTGCTGCCTGTGGCTCGGTTCCCGCGGCTTTAAGCGGGCGTTCGGCTTGGGCTGGCTCTGGGGGGTGGGCTGCTATGCGGCGACAAACAGTTGGATCACGGAGGTGGGGCATGTCTTTTTCATCCCTGCCCCCGTGTTCTGCACAATTGCTTTCCTGCCGCTCATGGCCTTTTATGCCCTGCTGCCTGCGCTCTGGGCCGGGGTGATGAATACCCTGCTGCGGCCGGACCTGACGCCGCTGCCGGAGGGTATCACAACCAAGGCTGCGGCCGCGCCATGGGCGCAAAAAGCTTTGCTCTCGGGGCTGCGCACGGCGGTGGGCGGCGGCGCACTTTGGGTGTGCATCGAGTGGCTGCGTGCACATGGCACCTTGGGCTACAGCTGGAACAGCCTCGGTATGGCCCTCTACCACGGCCTTTCCTTGGTGCAGTGGGCGGAGTTTGTGGGCACGGCGGCCTTGTCCTTTTTGCCCGTGGCGGCGGGTATCATTTTGTGGTGTGCCATGCGTCGCACGTGGGTGCAGTTCCGCCGTTTCGGTTCGGCGAGCCGCCCGTGGGATTTTTACGGCATGGTTATCGTGCTCTTTGCGCTGTTCGCGGGCGGCCTGTTTCTCTCCTCCCGCTATGCGGCGGATTCTCTGCTGCGCCGCGAGAGCGTGTTGCCTCTGCCTGTGGCGGCGGTGCAGATCAACCTCGACCAGAATGAACGTATCGCCGCGGGTGGGGCGTATCCCGAGCTCTACGGCGTGTACCTGCGGGCCACGCGCCATGCTTTTGACGAGATCCAGCGCGATACCATGCAGCGTGCCCTGAGGCGAGAGGATGTAGGTATCACTCAGCAGCTGCCTGTGTGGGTGGTGTGGCCGGAGAGTGCTCTCGGCTGCCCCTTGCACCGCAGTGTCGAGACGAACGAGCTGCTGCCCGACCCGCTGACGACCAAGCGTTTCTTCGGCGAGGAAGGCTTGCCGCTGGTGCGTGAACAGGTGCAGAGCATCGGCGGGCAGCCCTTTGTGCTTTTTACGGGCGCGGATGAGTATCAGTGGCGTGCGGACGAAGAGCTGGGGCCTGTCCCCGCGGGCATGAAGAATACCATGGCGATCATTCCCGGCGGGTTTGATAGCATCTCTACCGCCGCCAAGCAGCATCTCATGCCCTTCGGCGAGTATGTGCCTTTTGTGGAGAATATTGCGTGGATAGGGCAAATCTACTCCGAGATGACCGGCACGCAGGTAGGCGAGGGGATTCACCCCGGAGAAGGTACGGAGCCGCTGATGGTCGCCGTGCCGGGCACCACAGAGAGCGTGGGGGTGATTCCCGCTGTGTGCTACGAGGATTCCGTGGGCGATTTAGTGGCAAAATTTGCTCGCAAGGGGCCGCAGGTTATCCTCAACGTGACGAACGACGCCTGGTTCCGCCACTCCGTCTGCGGAGCGCAGCAGGCCCGCAACGCGGCTTTCCGCTGCATCGAGCTGCGCCGCCCCATGGTGCGCGCGGCCAACATGGGTGTCACTTGTGCCATTGCACCCAACGGGGCCGTCATCGACAGCCTTACCAAAGCTGACGGCGATCCCCACACCGCGGGCTACAGCTACGCCGTGCTGCCCGTGGACCGCGAGGCGGGGCTGACTCTCTACGCCCTCTTCGGCGACTGGGCCGTGGCGCTCTGCGCCCTCGCGGCTGCTGTTACCGCCGCCTTCGGCTTCCGGAAACAGGGCTGAGAGGCGAGCGACAAATCATGGATTTGTAGGGATGTACGAAGTACGATGTACGATGTACGAAGTCAAATTGAGGC
>CALBJX010000079.1 GCA_937893015.1 uncultured Verrucomicrobiales bacterium
GAGTATACAGCATTCTGAATGCTGTAGGCGGCAGCACATATGTAAGGCATTGATTGTGATGGAGCTGTAGAGGTCTCTCGTCTCCTGTACTTCTTTCATGTAACATGGTATTCTTCTTTCTCTTCGAAAATGCCGTAATCATGTCGATTTTTGGCAAACATCAGGGAAAGTACGTGTCGATTTTTGGCAAAGGCGAGCAAAACTTCCTGCTTTTTTTTGGCTACAAAAATGCAAAAACGCTTGATTGATAACGTGAAGAGGGTTATTATTCACCACGCACACGGATATGAAACGACTTGCTCTTGAAAACTTATCCCGATGGAAAGATTCCCCCCGCCGTAAGCCTCTGCTGTTGTTAGGGGCTCGTCAGGTGGGCAAAACATGGCTGATGAAGGAGTTCGGCAAGCTTTATTTTGAGCATGTCGCCTATGTCCGTTTCGATTCGGATAAACGGGCACATAGTATTTTTGCGGAAGATTTCAATATGCAGCGCATTCTCAACGCGCTGCAACTGCTGGTCGGCAGTCCCATAGTGGCGGGAAAAACGCTGCTTCTGCTCGATGAAATCCAAGACTGCCCCGCTGCCTTGACCTCCCTGAAATATTTCTGCGAAGAGCTTCCGGAGTTGCATGTCATCGCCGCAGGCTCATTGCTGGGGGTGGAGGTGCATGAGGGAACGGGCTTCCCTGTCGGTAAGGTGAACCAGATGATGCTCTATCCCATGTCGTTCACGGAATTCCTTCGCGGTATCGGGCAGGAGACCTATGCCGATGCCTTGCAAGGGAGGGATTGGGCTCTGCTGAACACGTTCCACGATACCTATGCAGGCTTGCTGCGGCAGTACTACTACATCGGCGGCATGCCGGAGGTGGTGGAGACGTTCCGCCAAACGCAGAATTTTTCCTTGAGTCGCGAGGTGCAGCAGGAGTTGCTCGCCTCCTATCAGCGGGACTTTTCCAAACACGTCCCGCTGTCCGTCAGCACCCGCATCGGGCAGATATGGAAATCTCTGCCCGCCCAGTTGTCCCGCGAAAACAAAAAATTCATCTACAGCGAGGCGCACCCCGATATCCGCCGCCGTAACGCCACAGAACCGATGCAGTGGCTTCTTCATTCCGGCTTGATTCATCATAATCCTCGAGTCAAAGAACCTCGTATCCCCCTTTCCGCCTACGAGGACGGCGTATTTAAGGCTTTTGTTCTGGATGTCGGATTGCTGGGGGCTATGTGCCGTCTGCCCGCTGCTTTGTTGCTGGAAAAAAATCAGGTATTCGGGGAGTACAAGGGGGCGCTCACCGAGCAATATGTGTTGCAACAGCTTTTGGCAGAGTTCGGCATATCCCCCTCCTATTGGGCAAACGAGACAGCCCGTAGCGAGGTGGATTTTTTGCTGGAGAGCGAGCAAGGCATCATCCCTCTGGAGGCCAAGGCGGAGCAAAACCTGCGTGCGAAGAGCCTACTCCTTTTCTGCGCCAAATACGGCGTACCTCGAGCCGTTCGCACCTCCATGCACACCTACGAGCGCAACAGCGTCATCCTGAAAAGCGGGCAAAGCTGCGAGCTGCTGGACTTGCCGCTGTATGCCCTGTCGCAACTCCGGGCTGAGCTGGGAATGTAAGCGTAATCTGCAGCACCTGCGGCGTCGAGACAATGAAAAGACCTCCGCCCGATGAAGAGCGGAGGTCGAAAGTATGCTATCGAAGCTGCTTTAGTGGCGCTTGCGACGAGCAGCCAGAGCGGCCAAAGCCAGCAGGGAAAGCGTCGCCGTGGCGGGCTCGGGGGTGCGAGCCAGAAGCATGACGGACTCGCGTGCGCCGCCGTTAACACCAGCGGTACCGAGCTCCGTATAGACGAGACCATATTGGCCATTGAGAATCTCATCAGCACTACCGACGAAGCCGACGTACACAAGACCGCTTTCGGCAAGAGTCTGGGAAGAGAAGGTCAAGTGCCCGTTATCGTAGTGCTCCTTGAGGTTCCAGAAACCATTGTTACCATTGGCCACCAGCAAATCGCGGCTGTACTCCGCCACAGTACCATTGTGGGCAGCGGCAGTCAGCTCAGCCATCGTCTCGGCGGAGAAATCGGCGGACAGAGTGATCGAACCATCCGTGTTGTGCGCATTGCCGACATTGAACTCCCGAGCCGTCGTGATGCTACCCTTCGTGCCAAGGTCAATTGTGTAATTCGTGGGCATGGTGCTGTTGGCACCGACCGTCACGCTATTGAAATAAATGGCATCATTGAGCGCGAAATCCACATCGCCGGTCAGGTTGAACTTGAGGTCATAGGTCGTGTCTCCCGGATTCGTGAGGGTGCTCAATTCGTCAGCATCCATTCGGCCGCTGCCGGAGGCGTTTGACAGCCAGGGGAAGGTAAGGCCGCTTTCACTAGTGCCGGACTGAATTTCGAGCAGGTTGTCCTTATGTGTGTTGCCACCCCAGTAAAGAGTGGTGCTTGCACCCTGAGCAGTCACAGCCGCAAAGGCAAGCGCAATAAGAGTGAGTGTCTTTTTCATTGATATAATATATTGTTGTTATGCAGGTTGTCCGGCTTGAGGCTCTCGCGCGATGACACCCGAAGCCGCCGCCCTGCGGGCGTAAGTATACAGCATTCTGAATGCTGTAG
>CALBJX010000080.1 GCA_937893015.1 uncultured Verrucomicrobiales bacterium
CGTACATCGTACATCGTACTTCGTACATTCAGTTCGACAAATCGCTCATTTGTCGCCCGTCGCCGCCTCACTCCTGCCTGTGGGTGAGGCGGTAGAAGAGCATGATGATGGTGCCCATGATGATGCCGCCGAGGTGGCCGGCTTCGCCGCCGGCGTTGGAGAGGTTGAAGAGGATGATGAAGACGGCGAAGGCGATGACGCCGAGGGCGAAGGTGCGGAGCTTGAGCACGACGGGCGGGAAGAGAAGTTGAACGCGCACATCGGGGTAGAGGAAGGCGGTGGCGATGAGCACGCCGTAGATGGAGGCGGAGGCCCCCACCAGCGGCACCATCATCCACGGGGAGACCGGGGCCTCATAGCCCGACAGTTGCGCCAGCATGCTGCAAAGGTGTTCTGCCGCGGGGGCTGCTGCCAAGGTGCTGTAGATGTCGTACTGCGCCAAGGCTGTGGAGAACACCGCACCCGAGATGCCGCAGACGAGGTAGAACAGCAGGAACTTTTTCGGGCCGAAGACGTGCTCCACGGCGGGGCCGAAGAAGTACAACGCCCACATGTTGAAGACGAGGTGCCCCAGATTGGCGTGCACGAATTGGTAGGTGAGGAAGCGCCACCATTCCCCTTGCAGCACGGCGGAGAAATAGGAGAAGGAGCCGTAGATTTCCGGCAGGGGGACGTTCGGCGCACTTACTCTGTATTCGGCGGGAACGGGAATGGAGAAAATCGCGGGCGCTTGCAGGAAGAGACCGAGGACGAAGACGGCGGCGCAGAGCCCGATGAGGGCGTGGGTGACAGTGAGACGATGGGGGAACATGGGGCGGGGAATATGGTTCAGACGTTTGCCGTGCCCTTGGCGTTGAGTCTTTCTTCGATGCCGCGGATTTCCTCGTAGGTCAGGATGTGTTCGACGAGGCAGCCGACTTCCTCTGCCCGCTCGGGGGTGAGCCCCGCGGCTTCAATCATGAAGCGGTGCAGCACATTGTGTGCGTTGATGACGTGGTTGGCGTACTCCCGCCCCTTGTCCGTGAGCTGAATGGGCGCGTAGGGGCGGTAGGTGATGAGCCCTTCTTCCGCCAGCTGGTGCATGGCGGCGGTGACGCTGGGCTTCTTCACGTTGAGCAGCTGGGCGACATCACTCACCTGTGCCTGCGCCTGCGGGCTTTGGGCGCAGAGCTGCCCGATGGCTTCGAGGTAGTCCTCTGCACTGCGACTGAGTCGTTCGGGAAAATCCATGGCCATTTATGAGTTTTTCTTGCGGAGCGTAGCGACGCACTCCAGATGCTTGGTCTGCGGGAAGAGGTCGAAGGGCTGCACCTCAACGACTTCGTAGCCTGCTTTGTCGAACTCCGCGAGGTCGCGAATCTGTGTGGCGGGGTTGCAGGAGACGTACACCACGCGCTTGGGGCCGAAGGCGAAGAGCTGGTTGAGGAAGGCCATGTCGCAGCCCTTGCGGGGCGGGTCGATGACGACGGCGCTCTCCTCCGCAGGGAAGTCCACCTGCTCAAAGATGGCCTCCGCCGAGGCGGCGAGGAAGCTCGCGTGCTCGATGCCGTTGCTGCGGGCGTTGGCGCGAGCCCAGTCCGCGGAGGTTTCGCTCACCTCCACCCCGAGCACCTTTTCGAAGTGCGGGGCCAGCGTGAGGGCGAAGAGCCCGCTGCCGCAGTAGGCATCCACGAGGTAGCGTGCGCCCTCGGCACAGGCCTGCCTGGCCACATAGCCCGTGAAGGCGGGCAGAATGTAGGGATTGTTCTGGAAAAAGTCGCCCGCGAGGAAGTTGAAGGTGAGTTCGCCCACCGTTTCGGTGCAGACGGCGTTGTTGTTGGTGATGACGCTGCCCTCGCTCACGCGCATGAGGAGCGTGGCCCCGCGCTTGTACTGGCTGGCGGCCTGGTGCACAGCCTTGCGGAGCAGGGGCAGGGCGGCGTTGATGGGCTCCATGGCGATGGGGCACTGCTTAATGTCGCAGACCTCGGTGCGGGAGCCGTTGCGCAGGAAGCCGATATTGCCCATCTTGGCCTCTTTGGGCTTGTGGAAATGCGGGGTGATTTTGCTGCGGTAGCCGTAGGTGACGGGGGAGGCGATGGCGGGGTTGACGGGCAGCTCCAGCCCGGCCTGCAGGCGCAGGAGGTCGGCCACCTGCTGGGTTTTCCACTCCAGCTGGGCGGCGTAGTCGAGGTGCTGGTACTGGCAGCCGCCGCAGTAGCCGAAGACGGGGCACTGCGGCTCCCGGCGGGCGGGGGACTTTTCGATGACTTCCACCAAGTCCGCCATGGAGTGGTTCTTGTCGTTGCGGTAGATGCGGGCTCGCACCTTTTCACCGGGCAGGGTGAAGGGCACGAAGACGACCCAGCCGTCGATGCGCCCCACGCCGTCTCCGCTGTTGGAGAGGGCGTCGATGGTGAGCTCCACCTCCTGATGGTAGGCGAAGGGGACGGGGACGAATTTCTTGGGGGGCGTGTCGTTGCTCATGCGGTGGGGCGTGTTATTCCTGAGGTTCGGTGGGGGTCAGCTTGCCGTTGATGTCCATGGGCAGGGCATCGTTGCGCAGCACGGGGGAGCGCAGACCATGGAGCTCCGCTGCGTTGGGAACGGGCATGTCCGTGCCTTCGCCGCTGCTCACGGCTTCCTCCGGCGGGGCGAAGCGGCGCATGCGCAGACCGCCTGTGCTGAGGGTGGGTGCGGCATCCGCTACATTCGCCGGGGCGGCGGGGGTGTTGAGGAGGGCTTCTTCTTCCGCTCGAACGGCGGCATCCTCCGCGATGACCGCGCGGGCGGCAGCCTGCTGCGCCGCTGTGGGTGCAGCTGTGGATTTCGCGGGCTTCGCAGTGTTGTCGGCGGCGGGGGCTTCCTCCTGTGCCTTTTGCCGGACCAGGGTGCAGGAGCTCAAGATGAGAGCCGCGGCAGCGAGGGTGAGAAGATGCATCTGCTTCATAGCACGGGTATCATATCATTTTTTTGCAGCGTTTTCAAGGGCTTTCCGCGCGAAAAACCGCAGGGCGAAAAGCAAGATACACGGGAGCGGCGAAAAAGGTGTGCTGCGCTGTTTCTGCCCGCGGTGGGGCGGGGCGTGGTGCGGGGCGGGGGCACTTGGCGCGGGGGCGCCCCTGTGGTAGAGCAGGGAAAGTATGCAGGAGATTCCCCATATTCTCGGTTTTACGGCGGGCGAACTGACACCTTGGTTATCCGCACGCTATGATTTGCAGGCCTATCAACGCGGGGCGGCTCACATCAGCAATTTTATCGTGCAACCCTACGGCGGGGTGAAGCGGCGCAACGGCACCCGCTTTGTGGCGGTGGCCGGTTCGGGTGCGGAGGATGCCGTGAAGCTGTTCCCGTTCTCATATTCGGAGACAGACGCGTTGATGCTGGAGTTTTTCCCGGGCGGGATGCGTGTGTATCGCGACGGAATGATGCTGATGAGCCCCGACGGCTCGGCCCCTTATGTGGCGGCGATGCCGTGGCGCACAGCGGAGCAAGTTCTCTCCCTTCGTTTCACTCAGGTGAATGATGCGGTCTACGTGACCTGCCCGAGCTACCGCCCCGTGGTGTTGTATCGCACGGCGGATGCCGATTGGCGTTGCGAGGAGTTCGCGCCGGAGCCCTATCCCCGCGCACTCTACACGCGGCGGGAGGAGCGGCTGATGGTGCGCCCTGATGCGGCGGGGGAGACGGCGGAGCTGACGCTGCCCGAAGATGGTGAGGCTGCCTTTACCCCCGAGATGGCCGGCGGGGAGTATGTGTTGGCAGAGGCAGAGGTGGCGGAGAAAACGCTTTTCCGCAGCGAGGGGTTTGCCTCGGGTGCGGTGAATTTGCTGCCGCTCCGGCAATATGCCTGCAAGCGCGGCACTGTATATGCCGCGACGATTGCCGGCACATCGGGCCTGATGCGTTTCTGGACCTGTATTCGCGATTACGCCGTGGCGGATTACAACGGCAGCGATAACCCGGACGACTATTCCGCCTTCTTCCTGCCCGGAGCCGTGTGGACGGCGGGTGGCAATCCCTATGAGGTGTGCGGTGATTGGGAAATCCGCACCACGGGCACATGGAATGCCCAGTGGGAATTGTGGCGCAGCTATGACACACTGCAGGATGATGCCGATTTTTTGCGCTGGAATTGGACCTGCATCAAGAGTTTCGGCCAATCCCCCTATGCCGAACGTGAAAACTGGGCCCTGAGCGGCTCAGAGGCGCAGCCCTGCCGCATGTTGCTGGTCTGCCGAGAGGCCTCGGCGGCGAACTTGTCCGCCTTCCTGTTTTTCCGCTCCTTCCGCGGCAGCCGCGAGTATAAGTTGCGCATTACCGCGGTTCAGGATGCGCATCAGGCTACGGCTGAAATCTGCTCCCGCTACACGGATGCCCCGCAGCTCTTTTCCACTCGGCACTGGAGTTTCGGTGCTATGGGGGCGCACAATGGCTATCCCTCATTTTCCTCCTATTCCTCCGGTCGCTTGTGGTTCGGCGGCATGCGCAAGGCCCCGACGACGCTCATCGGCAGTGTGACGGATGATTTCCACAACTTCCGCGTCTCCTCCGCGGATGACAGTGCCCTGCACCTGACGATTGCGTCAGATAATCAGAGCCGCATCTGTTGGATGGCGCCTGCGCGGGGGCTGCTGGTGGGTACCTCCGACGGCGTGTGGATGCTGGGCAGCGGGGATGGCGGGCCGCTCTCGCCCTCCAATGCGGCTTTTCGCCGCCAGACCTCCGTGGGCTGTGAAAATCTGCCCTTCCTCGCGGTGGAAGGCTGCGTGATTTTCCCCCAGCGCGGCAGTACCCGCCTGCGCGAGATTTCCTACAAACTGGAGAGCGACGGCTTTGCCGCGTCGGATTTGAGCTTGCTGGCGGAACATCTGCTGAGCTCCGGTGTGCGGGAATACGCCGTGCAGGAGGGGCTCGGTTCCTATGTCTGGGTGGTGCTCAACGATGGTTCTTTGGCGGTGTTGACTCTGCACCCCGAGCAGCAGGTGTCCGCATGGCAGCGGGTGGATATCCCCGGCTGCAAGGTGCTGCATGTGGCGGCTCTTCCCCGTGCGGGGGCGGAGCTGGATGAAGTTTGGCTGGTGCTGCGCCGCGGGGAGGACGGACCCCTGACGCTGCAATGCATGAACGCTGACAACGATTATTTGGATGATGCCGTGTGCGCAACGGCCGATGCGGACGGATGTCTCTGCCTCCCGACACGTTTCGGCGGGGCGGAGGTGTATCTGCTCCGGGCGGGCGGTGCTCCGCAGCACCTTCGTGTCCCGGAGGATGCCTGTGTGCGGGAGGCGGAACCCGGTGTCGCCTATCGCATCGGGTTCCCCTACACCTCAGAGTTGCACACGCTCCCGCTGGAGAGTATCAATAGCTTTAACTCCGTGCGGGAAATGAGCCGTCTGCGTTTGCGGTTGCTGGAGAGCTCGCTGAATGCAGAGTACAAGGCCGGTCATGCCGAGCGATGGGAAAAGCTGGAGGCGGATCGCTTGCACCTCAGCGAGCCCTACACGGGGTCCGTGCGGCTCTCCCACATGCCGGAGGCTGCCGTGGGGCAGGGACTCTGTCTGCGCAGCAAGGGTTTGGGTGACTTCCGTCTGCTGGGGCTCACGATTGAGGTGGATCACCATGGTAAGTGAGAGTCCCGCTCGCCCCTTTTTCCGGCCCGAAATTCTTCGGGCCGGGTGGTTGGGGCCGATTCCTTTCTTCCATGAATCTGCCGCTCTTGGCCGGGCGATTTTTTCCGTAATGTCATAGGGATATAAGCGCATCGTGTTCCGCGTTGCATCGCGTACATCCGTATATTCCCCTTGACTTGCGCACAGGGGGTGGTATAGTGGGGACGCTATGACACAAGAGGGCATCCTGAAGCTGTTGGAAACCGACGCGCGCCTGAGCGACGAACAGATCGCCGCGCGTCTCGGCGTAGCCGTTGAAGACGTGAAGGCCGAGCGCTCCGCCTTGGAGCAGGATGGCAAAATCGTCGGCTACCAGGCCATCGTGAACGATGATGCCGAGGGTGTCGCCGCTTTCATCGAGGTGCGCTGCACGCCTGAGCGCGGCGGCGGTTTCGACCGCTTGGCCCAGCGCATCGCCCGCTTCCGCGAGGTGCGCTCCTGCTATCTCATCTCCGGCTCCTTTGACCTGCTGGTGATGGTGGAGGGGGCTACCCTCTACGATGTCGCCCGCTTCGTGAGCGAGAAGCTCGCCGGGTTGGACGGCGTGCTCTCCACCGCCACGCAGTTCAAGCTCAAGACCTACAAGCACAACGGCCTGCTCTTTGAGGAGGAATCCACGCACGAACGTCTCAGCGTCGCTCCCTAAGCCATGAACACGGAACGCTTTCTCTGCAAAAAGGTCGTGGATATGCCCCGCTCGGGCATCCGCGAGTTCTTTGACCTCGTGACGGGCAGCAAGGACATCATCTCCCTCGGCGTCGGCGAGCCCGATTTCGTCACCCCGTGGAACATCCGCGAGGCCGCCATCTTCTCGCTGGAGAAGGGTCACACCACCTATACCAGCAATCTGGGTCTGGAATCCCTGCGCCGCGAAATCGCGCGTTATGTGGAAAACTTCTTCGGCATCGCCTACAACCCCAAGAACGAGATTCTGCCCACCATCGGCGTGAGCGAGGCCATTGACCTCGCCCTGCGCTGTCTGCTCACCCCCGGGGACGAAGTGCTGTATCACGAGCCCTGCTATGTGAGTTACGCCCCCACGGTGATGCTTGCGGGCGGCGTGGCCACCCCCGTGGAGACGAGCATCGACGACCTCTTTGCGCTCAACCCCGCCAAGCTGGAAGCCGCCATCACGCCCCGCACCAAGGTGTTGATGCTCAACTTCCCCACCAATCCCACGGGTTCCATCGCCCCGCTGGAGGTGCTGCAGCAGATTGCCGACATCTGCGTGAAGCACGACCTCTTCGTCCTCACGGATGAAATCTACTGCGAGCTGCGCTACGACGGCATCCGCCACACCAGCATCGCCTCTCTGCCGGGCATGAAGGACCGCACGCTGCTGTTGCACGGCTTCTCCAAGGCCTTTGCCATGACGGGCTTCCGCCTCGGCTACTGCTGCGGCCCGCACGAGCTCATCGAGCAGATGTGCAAGATTCACTCCTACACCATGATTTGCCCCACCATCACCAGCCAGGAAGCGGGCATCGAGGCGCTGCGCAACGGCACGCCCGCCATGGAGGAGATGCGCGACAGCTACCACATGCGCCGCGACTACATCGTCAAGCGTTTCAACGACATGGGCATGGACTGCCACCTCCCCGGCGGCGCGTTCTACACCTTCCCCAGCATCAAGCGTTTCGGCCTCTCCTCCAAGGAGTTCGCCCTGCGTCTGTTGCAGGAGCAGAAGGTCGCGGGCGTCCCCGGCACGGCCTTCGGTGCCTGTGGTGAGGGCTACCTGCGCTGCTGCTACGCCACCGCCTTCTCCCTGCTGGAACAGGCCTGCGACAAGATGGAGCGCTTCTGTGATTCGCTGAAAGCCTAAAAAGCTATGCATACGGAACGAACAGAAGACGTGCTGTTCCGCACCTACGTCGTTCCGTTTTTGCTTTTTCTCGGCTTCAATCTGCTGCTTTGGTGTGTCGAGGGGTCCTACAAGTGGGAGCACCCGACGGCCCCTTGGTATCAGCAGATGCCCGAGCTTTGGGTGTACGCCTTGCAGGTGCTGGTCTGCGGGGCGTACCTCGTCTATGTTCGCAGAGGCGCGGAGTGGGATTTTGCCGTCAAACCCTGCCTGCTCGGCGCGCTTTGCGGTGTGGCGGGTATCGGGCTGTGGCTCGTGCCCTATGTCGCGGGCTGGATTCCGGCGGAGGGAGGCTTCCTGCCTGAGAAGGTGCTGGGGCAGGGGACGGGCGCGACCTACGCCGCCTATGCCCTGCGCTTTGCCCGCGCAGCGGTGATTGTGCCCTTTGTGGAGGAATGGTTCTGGCGCGGCTACCTGATGCGCTGGTGTGTGAACCGCGATTTCCCGCAGCGCGTGCCCTTGGGGCAGGGCACTTGGCTGTCCTTCGCCGTTGTCACGGCGGCGTTTATGCTGGTGCACCACGTCAACGACTGGGCGGGGGCCTTCGTCTACGGCTCCCTCGCCTTCGGCTTGGTGATGTACACCCGTCGTCTCACCCCTGTCATTGTCATGCATGCCGTGGCGAACCTCATCATGGGCATCGTGGCCGTCACCTGTGATTTGCCCCATCTGTGGTGATTTGTGATAAGAAATATGTGATTTTAGATTTGTGATTTAGCTATGCAAGCGTTTATTCTCGGCGCGGGGCTCGGCACCCGCTTGGCCCCCCTCACGTCCATCCTCCCCAAGCCGCTGATGCCGGTGTTTCAGAAACCGCTCATCCAGCACACCATGGACCACTACATCCGCTGCGGGGTGACGGAGTTCATCGTCAACATCTCGCAGCTCACGCTCATGTGGGAGCGTGCCTTCCCTGAGCCTGTCGGTGCGCCCGCCTACCGCGGCTGCCCCGTGCATTTTTCCTACGAGGAAACCCCGCTGGATTCGGGCGGCGGCGTGAAGAAAATCATGCCCCTCATCAACCGAGAGGAGCCGCTGCTCGTCCACAACGGCGATATCCTGACGGATATCCCCGTAGCCGAGCTGTTGGCCGCACACAAAGAGAGCGGAAACGCTGTCACGCTCGCTCTCCGCAGCACGGACGGCAAGAAGAACGTCGGCTTTGACCCCGCCTCGGGCAAGGTGACGGATATGCGCCACGCCCTCGGCATCGACCCCGGCTCCTACCAGTTTGCGGGCGTCTACATCATGGAACCCGAGATTGCCGAAAAATTTCCCGAAGAGGACTGTTTCTCCATCGTCCCCATCTGGCTGGACCTCATCCGCGAGGGCAAGGTAGGCGGCGTCGTTTTTGACTGGGCGAACTGGCACGAAATCGGCTCCCCCGCGGGCTACATCGACTCCGTGATGGAGATGACTTCCCGCGAGCGCATCCATCCCACTGCCACCATCCACCCCGCCGCCGACATCGGCGAGGACTGCGTCATCGGTCAGGATGCTCATATCCCCGCGGGCGTCGAGCTGGATGACTGCATCGTCTGGCCGCGCACCCACGTCGCCCCCGGCACCTACCGCCGCGCCATCATCACCCCGCGGATTGTGGTGCAGGGCTGAGCGAATATTCCTGTTTTTTCCTGCTTTTCACTACGCTTTTTGCTTTCCTTATCGGGCGGGGCATGCTAGAATGTGCCAGCGTGGAGTAGGTTTTCGCGCGGGGCGAGGTGTCGCCGCACGGAAAAATCTGCTCGTATAACAAGATTTTATAACAGAATATGGCTATTGACCCTCAGTTGCTTACAGAGCTTGAAGAGCGTCGGGAGAAGGTGATTCTCTCCGGTGGTCAAGCGAAGATTGACCAGCGTCATGAGAAGGGCGATTGGACCGCCCGCGAGCGCATGGATTGCCTGTTCGACGCATCCTCTTTCACCGAAATCGGTATGCACACCCGCCACCACTGCAGTAACTTCGGCATGCAGGACAAGTACATCCCCGGTGAGGGTATTGTGAGCGGTTACGGTCTTGTGGACGGCCGCCCCGTGGCGGCGGTGTCCGCGGATTTCATGGCGCAGGGCGGCTCTCTCGGCTACATGCACGCGCAGAAGATTTGTGATGCCCAGCGCTATGCGCTCAAGGCGGGCATGCCCATCATCCAGATGAACGACAGCGGCGGCGCGCGCCTGCAGGAAGGTATCGAGGCTCTCACGGGCTTCGGCGACGTGTTCTACAACAACGTGGCCGCCAGCGGCGTGGTGCCGCAGATTTCGCTCATCCTCGGTCCCTGCGCGGGCGGCGCGGCGTATTCCCCCGCGCTGACCGACTTCATCATCATCCGCCAAGGCGGTGCTGCGGGCATGTACATCACGGGGCCCAAGGTGATTGAGCAGGTGACCTATGAGCAGTGCACCATGGAAGAAATCGGCGGGGCCGCCGTGCATTCCTCCGTTTCCGGCAACGCGCACTTCGTGGCGCAGAGCGACGAGGAGGCCATTCAGATTGCCAAGGATCTGCTCACCTACCTTCCCTCCAACAATGCCCAGGAGCCCCCGCACCTGCTCGACACCCCGCTCGACATCGCGGAGGACGAGGGCATGAACGACATCATCCCCGAGAACAACAACACTCCGCTGGACGTGCAGAAAGTGATTGCGCACCTGGTGGATGAGGGCTCTTTCCTTGAGGTGCACAAGAACTTCGCCGGCAATGTCGTGGTCGGCTTCGCCCGCATCTGCGGCGTGGTGGTCGGCATCATCGCCAACCAGCCCGCGGTCAAGGCGGGTTGCCTCGATATCGACGCCTCCGACAAGGCGGCGCGCTTCATCCGCGTGTGCGACTGCTTCAACATTCCGCTGGTGAATCTTGTGGACGTGCCTGGCTTCCTGCCCGGCAAGCAGCAGGAGCGCGGCGGCATCATCCGCCACGGCGCCAAGATGATTTTCGCGTACTCCTCCGCCACGGTTCCCAAGGTGACGGTGGTGCTCCGCAAGGCCTACGGCGGTGCCTACATCGCCATGTGCAGCAAGAGCCTCGGCGCGGATGCCGTGTTCGCCTGGCCCTGCGCGGAGATTGCCGTGATGGGTGCCGCCGGTGCCGTGCCGATTCTCTACGGGCGCGAGCTCAAGGGTATCGAGGACGATGCCGAGCGTGAGGCCCGCCGTCAGCAGCTGCATGACGAATACGTCAAGGCTTTCTACAACCCCTACGCCGCCGCCGCTTCCGATCAGGTGACGGAAATCATCAACCCCAAGGACACGCGCGCTAAGGTCGCTCTCACACTCCGCACCCTGCTCGGCAAGCGCGAAGTTCGCCCCGCCAAGAAGCACGGCAACATGCCGCTGTAAGGGCAGGGGAGGGCACGGACGTACTCCGCAGGACAAAACATCTCATTACCGATAAACCAAAACATCTATGATACAGACACTCGCCGCACTCGATATGGATGCCGTCACTTACCAGGTGACCGGCATGTGCGTGGTGTTCTGCTGCCTCTGCTTCCTGAGCGTCATCCTGACGATTTCGGGCGCGGTGGCGCAGCGTATTGATGCCAAGCAGAAGGCGAAGGCCGAGGCGGCGAAGGCTGCCATGGCCGCTGCCGCTCCTGCGCCTGCTCCCGCCCCCGTGGCGGAGGTCGGCCCCGAGCTCGCGCCGCAGCAGGTGGCAGCCATTGCCGCCGGCATCTATGACGCCGCCCGCAGCAGCATCACGCCCGAGGTTGTCGCCGCCATTGCCGCCGCCGTCAAGGTGACCGTGGGCAATGAGGCGCGCATCCTCGACATTCAGCCCGTGGGCACCGCCTATGCACAGGGCGGTCGCACCCAGATTATGAACTCCCACCTTCCCGCCCGCGGCTAAGCCGTCGGCACCCCCAACCAAACAACTTAAACAACAAACATACAATCAAAAAAGATTATGAAACAGCTCCGCATTACCGTTAACGGCCAGACCTTCGATGTTACCGTGGAAACCCTCGGTGGTTCCAACGCCGCTCCCGCCCCCGCCCCCGTGGCTGCCCCCGCCCCCGTGGTGCGCCCTGTGGCCGCTCCCGCCCCCGTGGCTGCCCCCGCTCCCGCTCCCGCCGCCGCCGGTGCCGGCACCCCCGTTCCCTCCCCCCTCGCGGGCAAGGTTGTCTCCCTCGATGTGACCCCCGGCACCGCCGTGAAGGAAGGTGACCAGATCATGACGCTGGAGGCCATGAAGATGAACACCGTCATCTACGCCCCCGCCGCCGGTACCGTCAGCTCCTTCGCCGTGAAGCCCGGTGACACCGTGGCGGAAGGTCAGGCTCTGGCCCACATCGCCTAAGTTCCCCTCTCCGTGAAGGACTGCGGGCATCCGCGCCCGCAGATAACTCATTTTTCACAGAATTATGGATCTCCTGCAATCCTTTGCAACCTTCATCTCCGGCATGGGTATCTTCTCCATGACCTGGCAGATGTATGTGATGTGGCTGGTGGTGCTGGTGATGCTGTACTTCGGTGTGGTGAAGCAGTTTGAACCGCTGCTGATGGTGCCGATTGCCTTCGGCGCCCTCATCGCCAACATCCCCGATAACGGCATGGTCATCACCCAGGCCCAGCGCGAGGTGGTCTCCATCAACGCCGAAACCGGCAAGGTGGAGCACAGCACCATGAACGATGTCGGCTTCATCCAAGTCGTCGCCGCTCCTTTCGAGGAACCCGAAGTGTCCAAGCAGGACACCACGGGCATGGATGACGCGACCAAGGCCGAATACGAGGCAGCCATGGCGACACCCATGACGGTTTCCGAGGCGAAAGACGCCGAGGGCAAGACCATCAAGGGCAAGCTCGTGGTGAAGGGCCAGACGGCCCAAAAGTTCCTCCTTGTCAAGCCGGAGGGCGGCCTCTTCGACGTGCTCGGTCTCGGCATCAAGATGGAAATCTTCCCCGCCCTCATCTTCATGGGCGTGGGTGCACTGACGGACTTCGGCCCGCTGCTGGCCTCCCCCAAGGCCCTGCTGCTGGGTGCCGCCGCTCAGGGCGGTGTGGCCTTCACCTTCCTGGCGGCTATGGCCCTCGGCTTCACCAAGGGTCAGGCTTCCGCCATCGGCATCATCGGCGGTGCGGACGGCCCCACCTCCATCTTCCTGGCCTCCAAGCTCGCCCCCGAGCTGCTGGGTGCCATCGCCGTGGCGGCCTACACCTACATGGCCCTCGTGCCGCTCATCCAGCCGCCCTTCATGAAGCTGTTCACCACCGAGGCACAGCGCAAGATTAAGATGAAGAGCCTGCGTCAGGTTTCCAAGGGCGAGAAGCTGTTCTTCTGCTTCACCGTGACCATCGTCACGATTCTGCTCTGCCCCGATGCCGCTCCTCTGCTGGGCATGCTCATGTTCGGCAACTTCCTGCGTGAGTGCAAGGTGACGGAACGTCTCGTGAACTGTGCGCAGAACGAGCTCATGAACATCACGACCATCCTGCTGGGTGTGTCCGTGGGTCTCACCATGCAGGGCGACCGCTTCATCCAGAAGGAGACGCTGCTCATCATCATGCTCGGTATCGTGGCCTTCGCCATGGCGACTATCTGCGGTTTGCTCTGCGCCCAGCTGATGAACCTCGTCCCCGGTTGGCGCAAGACGCCCATCAACCCGCTCATCGGTTCCGCGGGCGTCTCCGCCGTGCCCATGGCCGCCCGTGTGTCCCACAACGTGGGCCAGCAGGCCGACCGCTCGAACTTCCTCCTCATGCACGCTATGGGTCCCAACGTGGCCGGTGTGATCGGTACCGCCGTCATCGCGGGCTACTACATCACGACCCTCAGCGGGCACTAAAGAGAATGTACGAAGTATTTGAATAATGCGCGGCTGACGCCGCGAGATTCCTAAAACGGTCTGACGCATGCGTCAGACCGTTTTTCTTTACCTTGCGAGCGAAGCGAGCCGAACTTTTCCTTCGTACATCGTCCTTCGTACATCGTCCATTCCATGGGTCCCTCTATTATATAGAACAGCGTATGTTTTACGCCATACTTCCTGCTTGACGAAGCCTGTTAAGGTCGGTACAATGGGGCCCATGAAGACCTCTCCGCTGCATTGGAGCGCCGTGTTGGCCGCCCTCTCTTTGTCCGTGTCGGCCCCTGTGACCGCCGAAACAACGGGCGACCCCTTCCTTGATGCCATGATGGCGGACCAGCAGGCCGCTGCGCAGGAAACTGCCACGCAGCCGAGTGCTGCCGCTGCTGATGAGGATGACCCTTTCCTGGCGGCGATGAAGCAGGATGAGAGCAAGCGCAAGCAGCAGGAGGCTCAGACGAAGACCGCGACGGACGAACAGGCAGCCCCGGCGGGCCCGCTTCCTGAGACGCATCTCGTGTCGCTGGCGGATGAGACCAAACTGCTGGATGACTCTGATGTGCGCCGCGAGCTCGGCCCCGATACAGGTCTCTTCCACAACGATGCCGCTTTTGACGGCAAGAAGGTGTCCTCCGTACGCTTCCGTTATGCGGGCGAGCGCACCGTGCCCGATAAGCGTCTGGCCGACATTGTACAGACCCGCGCCGGTTCCACCTATTCCTCCACCCGCGTGAATGCGGATCTGGAGCGCCTTGTGGACCGCGGTATGATTTCTCCGGATGCCCGCGTCTCTGTTCATCCCCATGGCAACAGCGTGGATGTCATCTTCGATGTGGCGGCCAGTCAGGCCCTTGCAGGTGTGGGGTTCACGGGTAACAAGGAGTTCACCGATCGCAGCCTGCGCGAAACTCTCTCCGATTCCACCCGCGGTGTGAAGTTGGAGACGGGGCGTGTCATCAATGATAAGATTCTTTCTGCTGCCCGCGCGGCTATCCTCCGCGTCTATCAGGAGGCCGGCTACCCCGATACCCGCGTCAGCTGGCGTGCCGTGCCCACGGCAAACGGCGCTTATAGGGATGTCGTGTTCGATATCGTAGAAGGCCGTCAGATCAGCATGAACGGCATCGATTTTGAGGGTAATCACGTCTTCGACTCCAAGCAGCTGCGGCAGCTCATGGAGACCAAGGAGCGCGAGTTTGCCCCCCTCTGCTGGCTCACGAAGTCCGGCCGCATTGACCGCGAGAAGGTGGAGGACGACCTTCAGGCCATCGTCAAGCATTACCGCAACTACGGCTATCTTCGTGCCCGTATCGCCAAGGTGGACTATAAGGCCAGCGCCAATGAGACAGGCCGACAGCGTCTGTACATGACCGTGCATCTGGAGGAAGGTCCCCGCTACAAGGTTCGCAAGGTCAGTTTCGGCCCGCTGACGGCCTACACCCCTGCCGAGCTGGAGAAAGGCCTCAGCATGTATGACGGCGACATCTACTCCCTGCAGAAGGTTTCCGACGATGTCGAGATGATTCGCAAGTATTACGGCGCGAAAGGCTATGCCGACGCGGACGTGCACCCCGATATCGATGAAGTGGGGGTGGAGGCTGATGGCACGCATATCGTGGACATTCGCTACGATGTGGAGGAAGGCAACCGCTACAAGGTAGGCCGCATCAATGTGCGCGGCAACACCAAGACCAAGCAGCACGTCATCCTGCGCGAGCTGCCGCTCAAACCCGGTGAAAATCTCAACTCCGTGGATATCGAGATTGCCAAGAAGCGTCTTGACAACCTCAACTACTTCGATGCTGTGGATGTGGCGCAGGGCATGACCACCGTGAACGGCTACCGCGACATCAACGTGGACGTGCACGAGAAGATGACGGGCAACCTCACCTTCGGCGTGGCTTTCTCCACCATCGAGAATGTTTACGTTTACGCCAACGCCACGCAGTCCAACTTCGACATCCGCGGTTTCTGGGGCGGCTCTTTTGTGGGCGGCGGCCAGCGACTCACCATCGGCGGCAAGCTCGGTACGGAATACCAGAGCGCCTCTGTCTTCCTTCTGGAGCCTTGGTTCCTCGACAGCCGCCTCGCCCTCGGCAACGAGTTGTACTACACGCAGTCCTCGTACATGAGCGACTACTACCGCCAGAAGAATGCGGGCTATGACGTGTCCCTGAAGAAGGCTCTTACGGATACTCTTGCGTTGAAGGCGGAATACCGCATCGAGCGATACTCCATCGAACCCGAGGGAGATGCTCCCGCCTTCTTCCGCGAGCAGAAGGGCGATTACAACCGCAGCCACTTCGAGCTCTCCATGGAGTATGACAGCCGCGATGCCGTCATCACCCCCCGCAAGGGCGGTAGCTTCGATGTGCATGTGGGCTACAGCGGCCCCGGCAGCACCGTGCAGACCACCTCGGGCGGCGTGAGCGGTTCCTACTACTACAACTCTTTCTGGGACTCCATCTGGAGCGTCACCTTCGGCGCGGAGACGGTGCATTCCATGGATAAGGACAAGGAGGTGCCCATCTTCGAGCGTTGCTACCTCGGCGGCCCGAACAACCTGCGCGGCTTCAAATACCGCGACGTCGGCATGCTGGACCCCGCCCGCGCTGGCGACGAGACCATGGGCGGCAACACCTCCGCCTACGCGCAGTTCGAGCTCACGATGCCGCTCATCGACTCCATTCGTCTTGCTCTCTTCACGGATGTCGGTTTCGTGAATGAGAAATCCATGGACTTCTCCACCCGCGACATTGCGGCGGACTATGGTATCGGTCTGCGCCTGAATCTGCCCATCGGTCCCATTGCCGTGGACTACGCTATCCCCTTCAAGGACGGCAACGCAGCGGATGATAAGGGACAGTTCCAGTTCTACGTCGATGCCAAGTATTGATGTACAAAGGACAATGTACAATGTACAAATCTGAAAATTCGCGCACCTGACGGCGCGAAATCGAGAAAATGGTCTGACCGATGGTCAGACCGTTTTTTTGTATGGTCGCCCTTTTTCTTGGTTACGGATTTTTTTTGCGGTATGATGAAAATAATTCAGGCACGCGTGGGGTAGGGGGGCTTAGAGGTGGGTGAAAAGACATCCCCGCAACCGACAGCGATGACCGAATGCCATGAAACCTGAGCCGACACAGGAGAGCAGAGATGACACCCCCGCCTTGGACTGGGGGGCGTGGCTGCAACGCCATGGCGGCAAGCTCTACTATTTTGCCGTGCATTGGAACGCGGAAGACCCCGAGGACGCGCTCCAGCACGCCGTGGTGCAGACCGCCCGCGCCGTGACGGAGGGGCGTTGCGAGGCCGAAGCGGAGGCCGCCCTCCGCTATGCCTACACCACCCTGCGCCACCGCCTGCACAGGGCCCGCGCACAGCAGGAACAGCGGCAGCGCAGCGAGAGCACCTGGGGGCAGGAGCACGCGCTGCTCACCGCCGATGATGCCACGGAGGAGGAATGCCGCCTTGTCGAAAAGGCCCTGCAACAACTGCCGCCCGAGGAGGCGGACATCGTCGTGCTGCACCTTTGGGAGAACATGAGTTTCAAGGACATCGCCTCCTTGCTGGAGTTGAACCGCAACACCATCGCCGCCCGCTATCGCAAAGCCCTGAGCGCACTGCGCCGCACCATCACCTTTCTGAACGAATGAAAATGATCAAAACACCCCCGGGCATGAACGAGCGGCTCCTGTGCGCCATTGAGCAGGAGCTCAAGCTCTCGGAAACGGAACTCGCGGAGACGGAGCGTTACTTGCGCCGCTTCCGCGTGGCTCCGCTGCCGCCGGAGCCCCGGCAGCGCGTGCTGCACGCCGTGTCCGCCGCGCCTGCCCGCTCCTACCGCCGTGCGTATCGTTTCGCTATCGCGGCCTCCGTGGCGGCCTTCCTGCTCGCGGGCACGCTGCTCTTCCCGCTGCGCAAGGAACCGCACGCCCCCATGGCCAAGCAGCTCCCCGCCGTCCCTGCTCACGATGCTGCCGGGGTCACGGAGCTACCCGTCTATACTGTCCGCCTTGCGGATGGTTCCTCCGAATATTTCCTGCGTACCCCCGTTGTGTTCGTTGCTGACGATGTCCTGTAAGCTGTCCCGTCTCTGCCGCTTGCTTTGCCTCATGCTCCTGTGCATGGGGGCGTTGCTGCATGCGGCGGAGACGAGGTGCCACAGCGTGGTCATCGGCATTGTGCCGACGGAGGGGGGGGAGAGGCTTGCCGTGCGCGAGGTCGTGCCGGGGACCCCCGCTGCGGCGGCGGGTGTGTGCGCGGGGGATGAGCTGCTTGCCCTGAACGGCGAGTCGTTGGCCTCTTCCCGCGAGCGTCTGGCGGCGGCCGTCAAAAAACTCCGCGCGGGGGAACCCGCCCTGCTGCAGGTGCGGCGGGGAGGGCTGGTGAAGGAGCTGTCACTGATTCCCGCGCTGCGGGCCTCGGCCTTGCCGCAACGCTCTGTCGCCGCCGCCGCGCTGGCGCAACGTCTGCGCCCGCTGGCGGCGGATATTCGCGCCGCGCTCGCAGCCCTGCCCGAGAAGGCGGACAGCGATGTCCTGCGCACCACGCTGCGCCGCATGCAGGAGCTCACGGAAGCGGATGCCGCCGTCAGCGGGTCGGGCGTGCTGTGCCTGCGGGATGTGCAGGGTTCTCTGGAACTCCGTGAGCAGGCGGGTAGCATCGTGCTGGAGGCGTATGACACGGCGGGCGCGCTCCTCAGCCACGACACGCTGGATACGCCCGAGCAATGCCGCGCCCTTTCGCCCGAGCTGCAGGCACGCTGCCATGCGCTGGTGAGCCTGGACCATTACAGCCGCGCCGAGCGCAGCGGCATCCGCCCCGCGGACACAGTGCTCAGCATCAACGGCACGGAGGTGACGGATGAGGCGACCTTCCGGCACCTGATGGACACCGCCCCCGACGGCGCTCTTGTCGAGGTCCTTCGCATCGACCACACGGAGGTGCTGGCGTTGGCAAAGAAGGAGTACAAGAAGCCCCGCCGTTCGCTGAAAGCGGATTGGGATGCCCTCGAAGCGCAGGAAGAAAAGACCGACACCGCCCGCCGCATCTTCCTCACCGAGTTCGCACAGCCGCACCCCGACAAGCTCGTTCTCCTGCGCACTTGGGAGTCGCTGAACTGCCGCGGCATCCTGACGCTGGTCGACAGCGAGGGCACGCTCTACTTCTACCGCGAGCGCGGCACCATCATTCTCAAAGTCTCCGAGGGCGAGGACAGCTACGCCACCTACACATCCGACCTCCCGCTGCCGAAAGCTCTGCGCACGCGGCTCCTCCGCTTCCGCTTTTAACCACCGATAACCGCCATGAAAACCTACTTCATTCCCCTCGTGCTTGTTGCCTCGCTCCTCCACGCCCAAGAAATGTCTCCTCAACTGAAAAAAGACATCAGCTCCTTCCAAGGTCGCCTGATAGCCGAACAGGTCTTGCAGCTACAGGAGCATCTGGGCTCCTCCTTCAACACGGAGGATTTTATCCGACAGCTGGAGGAGGCGTTGAAGAAGCCCGTCCTCACCGAGCCGAAGAATCTTTGCGAGTGGAGTGTGTTCAGCCTGCGCGAGACATGGGAACGCCGCGATGTGGATGATGCCGAGCTGCTGCGCTCCCTGCGCCGTTTCCTCCGCGAGCTGCCTGAGATGGACGATGAATTGCGCCGCAACAGCTATGAACGCAGCGCGAGAAAGCTCATGCAGCAGACGACGCCCATCCTCCAAGCGCGCGAGGCCGCCAAGGAACAGCGCGTGCTGGAGCTCAACGCCCGCCGAGAGGGCGTCGAGCTTCTCCCCAACGGCGTGCAGATGGAAGTGAAGCCGGGCCAAGACAGCATCCGCCGCGTGAACCGCATCACGCGGGAAGAGGGCATCTCCCGCACGGAGCGCGTCACCACGGAATGCAGCGTGGATGACCTGCCGCCCGCCGTCTCCCGCATGAGGGAGCACATCCCCGCGGGCTCCGCGTGGACCTTCTGGATTCCCTCCGAGGTGGCGGATGCCGTCGCCCACAGCGACCAGGACAGCGCCGACGAAAGCACCCGCCGCGAGGCTCTCCTCGCCCTCCTCGCGGATGACACCCGCTACCAATCCTATGACGCGGGGCAAGCGGAAATCGACCGTCTCAACAACGCCGAAAACGCCATGCCCGAAGCCCGCACCCCCATGGTGAAACTCACCGTCTGGCACGAGGACGAAGACGCGCCCATTCGCCCGTACGGGGAAGAAGAGGAGGAGTGAGGATGGGTGATAAGAACTGGGTGATTGTTGAGTTGGAAAATCCGTACACCTGCCCTGTTGAAAAGGTGGCGAATATGCTTGGAGAAGCAGCTTTTTTGCGCTATTTTTTGAAAAATGCGTGCACTCAGCGCTTGAACGCGCTTATAGGGGGTAGATACGTTTTCCCGAACCTTAACGCTCACCGATATCATGATGAACAAATATCTCTTGTCTGCCTTGTTGCTTGCCCCCTCCGTTGTCCTCGTTTCCTGCTCGAAAACGCCGATAGCGAGGGTGCATGATGACATCATCGGACACTTCGAGGAAATGATTGAGATTCTGGAGGATTGCCATGCGGGCAATGCGGATGCACAAGCCGAGAAATTCAAGCAGAAGCAGAAGGAGCTCACAAAGGCCATGGCACAACTGGATGAATGGGCCGAGAAAGACCCCGAAGCCTTGGCGGATTACCGCATGAATTCCGATGCCGGTGAGAAGATGGGGCTCATCATGATGAGACTCGACACGGCAGTGGGGAATATCAAGAGTCAGGACTGGTACGCTGATTCCAAGCTGCAGCAGGTGCTGGAGAATCATAAGAAGTGAGGAATGGCGGGGAAGTCGGAAGTTTGATTCCCTGCCATGAACACATGAAACGGAAAAAGCATTCGCCATGTCGCTCTTCATGTCGCCGTGAGTGCCATGAGTCGGCGTGTGCTCTTGATGGAAAAAAGTCGAGACGACAAATCCTCATTTGTCGAGCAGCACGATGGAAGGGCAATGTTTTTTTTCTCTATCCCGCAATATAAACAGGCATTTGCGCGGATTTTGTGCTTAACTGAGGAGAGAAACACACGCCGCCCAATCGCAATTTCCATGAAATTCACCCTGCATGATAACATCGAGGACTATGACCCCGAGACGCAAACGGAGATGGAGTTTATCTCTGCGGAGGGGTACAGCGGCCCGCTCACGCACACGAACTTTGAAGAACATTGCCTTTGTGGAGAACGACGCTTTTGACGTAAGTTGATCCCCTCCCTCCGGCGGGAGTAGGCGGAATAGGATGCAGCGCAGGGTGATTAAAGCTCTTTTCCGAGGGCGAGCAGCATTACTCGGCCCGTTTCTTCCTTTCCCCTATCTCGGTAAAGTCGGAGAGTCTTTCTCCCCTGTGTTTTCTCTCCATTTCCGTCCTTTCGGGCTTCAGGCATCGACTTTCGCTCTTTTTTCTGCGTTTCTATCCCTTGTTTTTTCAAGGCGTTTTGACTTTTCTTTCAAAAAAAATCAAAATTTCTTCACAATTTCGCTTGACGTGAATCGTTTCGAGGCGTATACTTGGCGGCACCCCGCAACGGGGAGGCTCGAATGAGTGATTGTGA